>CAJMLO010000019.1 GCA_905214245.1 uncultured bacterium | reverse complement strand
AAGAACATATCTCTGGTTTATAATTGTTTCTTCTTCTAACCATATTCCCTCTAGCATATGTTTTCTCATATTATTTCTTTTACATATAACATCATAATCTGCTGTTAGCAATATAAAGACATCGCATTCTATTAATCCATTATCTCTCAACTCTTGTAACATTTGTATATATTTTAAATATTTTCACATTAGTCAAATTTTTTCTAACAAAATAATAGCATGAAAATAGTCAATACACAATAGATTTAAGATTACTCATATAAAAAAATAGTTGCAATTTGGATTTTTGAAATTGCAACTATTTTGTTCTATCTTTACCAGTTATCAAGAATTCCTTAATAACTGAATTTTCTTGTAGCTTTCCTTCTATTTAATTACATTTTAATATTTTTTTCATTTCTTCTTGTCTTTTTACTTTCTTTGTTGTTGTTTTTATTAACTCTTCATCTGTTAAAATCAACTTTTGAATATGCTTATATCTTGGAAATGTTGTATTTAGTTCTTTAATTTGATTCCAAACAATATTGTATAATTCATCTTTATCAGATGTAGCATATTTTTCTTTTGCTACGTCCTTGTTGTACACTATCTTTACAGCAAGTTTTACGTCATTTTTATCCCTTTCATCTGGCATACCAAACACCATAGATTCTTCTACAATATCCATTCTTCCAATTAGTGTTTCTAGTTCCTCCGGAAATACTTTCTTGCCATTTTTAAGTACAATCAAATTTTTATTTCTTCCAGTTATATATAATAATCCATCCTTATCAAAATATCCCAAATCACCTGTATAGAACCATCCATCTTTTAAAACATCATTTGTTACATCAGGCATTTCATAATATCCAAGCATTACATTTGGACCCTTTACTCTTATTTCTCCAATTCCATTTTCATCTTTGTTTACTATTTCTATTGTGTCATTAATCATTGGAAAACCAACTGAGCCTTTTCTTTTTGCAAATTTGTTTTCTGCTGCAATAACTGGAGAAGTTTCACTTAGTCCATATCCTTGCACAGTTTCTACTCCCATACTATTAAAGCCACTCAATATTTCTGCATCAGCAGGTGCCCCTCCTACTATTATAAGTCTTAACTCTCCTCCTAGTGCTGAAAGTACTTGAGAAAACAATTTTCTTCTTATATCAATATGGCATTTTAGTAATAAATTGCTTATTTTCATTGCATTTTTTATAAGATTTGTCTTTCCTTGTTTTGCAATTTCTCTCATAATCGTTTTGTATATTGCATCTACCAAAACTGGAACGCCAACAAAAACAGTAACTTTGTATTCATTTAGGTTCTGTTTTATATATCTCAATCCATCTGGAAATACTGTTTTAACACCACACGCAAGCATCATCACAAGACATGTTGAACCAAATATATGATGAAAAGGCAAAAATGCAATATTTGTATCACTTTGTTTTATATCTTCAACGCATTGCATTGCATAAATATTTGACGCAATATTTTTCTGTGATAACATAACTGCTTTTGATTTATCTGTTGTACCTGATGTAAATAATAATATATTCATTTTATTATTGTCAATTTTGCAATCTATAAATCTTGTATCACCACTTGATATAAGTCCTGCACCTGCTTCCATCAAATCAGTTATACAACTATATCCATCTATTTTACTCATACAAATAAATTCTTTTGCATTTGTATTTCCTTGTTGTTTTATTTTATCAATCTTATCTTTTAATTTTTCATCAAATACTATCAAGTCTGCCTTACTTCTTATTAATGAACTTTCAAGTTCATCATATTGCAAATCCTTATCAAGTGGAATAGATACAATGCCTCCAAGTAAATTTGCAAGATGTGCTATTACCCATTCATATCTGTTTTTTCCTATAATTGCAATTCTTTTATTTTGCATATTCATATCATATAGACTTGTTCCAAGTTTATTTATATCTTCTAGTAATCTTTTATATGTAACATTTTCATAATTTACTCTGCCATTTTCTTTATGTTTTATAACAAAAGCTGTATTGTTTTCATATTTTTTTGCAGAATTATAAATTATCTCCTTTATATTATCAAACTCTTTTGCTTCAAAAATTTTCTTATTCTTCATTTATTCTATTTCCTTTACATTTTTGTTTATCTTATCACATCTTTTAAATAAAAGCATTAGACTGACAGGTCAGTTTCAAAATTATGGAATAATTTTTATATTTTAGCAAATACTAAAAGAAAATGAAAGGATTTGATTTGATGAAAAATAATAATTTGAATATTTTGGATGAAGTAAATAAAGGTGCCTCTATGGGTATGAATGCAATAGCTTATGTTTCTGAAAAAGCTACAGATGCAGATTTTAGACAAGTACTTACAACTGAATATAACAAATATGAAAAAATCTCTAATAGAGTAAATAAACTATATGATCAATATTCAAACAAAGAACCTCACGAAATTAATGCAATGGAAAAAGCTATGACATGGTATGGAATTCAAATGAAAACAATGACAGATGATACTACTTCAAGGCTTTCTGAACTTTTAATGCAAGGTACAAATATGGGAATAATAGAAGGCAGACGACTTATAAATCAAAATAGTGATATTGCACCTGATGTAGAAAATATTTTAAATGATTTTGTTGTGATGCAAGAAGATAGTGTTGAAACTTTAAAGAAATATTTATAATATGCAAAAAGTGACTTCGTCATATATGTATTTTTGACAAAGTCACTTTGCTTACATTTTTTTAATTTTCGCTATAAAAAATCCTTCAAAGTATTCATTTGGGCAAACACATATAGTTCCAGGAATTTTTACATCAAGTAAAGGAAATTGTGCCTTATCTAAACTAATTGGAACGATTTGTGCCTTAGCAGTTCTAAGCACATTTTCTAAAACTTTTTCATTTTCATTCTCAAGTATAGAACATGTTGAATATATCATTTCTCCACCAGATTTTAAAACTTTTAAAGCCTTTTTTAAAAGTGCTGTTTGGGCTTCAACAGATTTTTGAATTAATTTAGTTGTAAAATTTTTCTTTGATGCTTCATTATATGCATCTAAAGTTCCGCTTCCACTACAAGGAGCATCAAGTAAAATCTTATCAAAAGAAAAAAAGTCATTTAGTCTTCTTGAATCTGTAACCATAACATAACCACATGTTACACCTTGTTTTTCAAGATTATATTTTAATCTCTCACTACGAGCTCTATTCATCTCGCACGCTGTAATCATACATTTATTATTTGTCATTGCAGCAATTTGCGTTGTTTTACTACCTGGAGCTGCTGCCATATCAAGTATATTTTCTCCTTCATGTGGCTCAAGCATAATAGGTGGTAACATAGAAGAAAGACTTTGCATATAAATTTCGCCATTTTCGTATATACTTAATGAACGAATGTCTTTCTTATCAGCATTATTCAAAATCAATGCATTTTCATTCCATTTAACTTCTTTAAAATCAATTTCAGCTTTTCTAAGCTCTTTTTTTACCATATCAGCATTTGTTTTAATTGTATTTATTCTCAATGTTGTTTTTCTTTTTACTTTATATCCATCTAAAATCTTCTTAGCTGTATCTTCTCCATATTGTCTGTTTAATAGTTCTACAAGAAATGATGGTATATATTGATTTTCTTCCATTTTTATTTATGTATGATAATAAATCATACTCCCCTTTCTCTATTCTTTATCTAGCATATTCAAAAACTTTTTATCAAATTCTGGTGCATGTTTTTTTAGCATAATTGGTTTTAAAGCATTATTTGTAAATCCATGCTTTGTTTCTCCTGTAGCGAGAAGTTTTCCTGTCTCTTTATTATATATCTCATATGTAACTGTCATTCTTACGCCTGTATATTCTGATACTTTTGTGTGAATTTGTATTGTATCACCAAATGTAGCATGATACTTGTATTTGCAACTAACACCTAACACTGGAATTGTTATATCATTTCTTTCAAATTCATCAAATGGCATTCCCTCTTTATCAAGCCATTCACATCTTGCCTCTTCCATATATCTTATATAATTTGAATGATGTATAACACCCATTTTGTCCGTTTCATAATAATTTATTTTTCTTTCATATATATATTCCATTATATTCATTCCTTTATTTTAAAATTTCCAAAAGGACATCCAAATTAGAATGTCCTTTTAGATTTTGCACTTAATACAAGGTAAATTTCGAGTTGTCCTCAACTATTTCAGGTTCTAACTCACACATGCTATATTTGTATGGATTTGCAAGAATTTCGTAAACAATTTGCTCAAACATATAATTCACAGTATTGCTAAGTTCACGCGCACCTGTATCTGTCTGAAGAGATGCCTTTGCAATTTTAACAAATATATCATTGGTATATACCAATGTAACACCTTTTCTAGCAAGTTCACTACGGTATCTCATGAAAATAGACAAATCAGATTTCATAAGAATCTTAGTTAAATCAGCTTCATTCAAGTCATTCATCTGAACAATTGTGTCAATTCTTCCGACAAATTCTTCTGGCATGCCAAATTCAATTAAATCCTTTTTTGTGATTTTTCCTGAGTTGGCTTTCTTACCAGCATCTTTCGAGGTATCAAATCCAATAGAATGAGTATTAAGACGTTTCTCAACGATTTTTTCAATTCCAGAGAATGCACCAGAAAACATTACAATTATGTTCTTTGTACTCACCTGTACAATTTTTGGATTAAATAATTCCTCGTTCGTTCTTGGTGGCAATGGATATGGAAATGTTGCATCCTCAATAATTTTGAGCAAACTCTTTAAAACTTCTACTCCTGATACATCATTTTGAATGCCTCCACCTGCTTTCTTATCAATTTCATCAATAAAAATCAGTCCATACTGTGCTTTAACATAATCGCCATTGGCTGCTTCAATAAGATTATATATCATTTCAGTTACATCAGAGCCAACATATCCTGCTTTGGTATACTTTGTTGCATCCTCAATAGTATATGGAATATCAAGCCTTTTGGCAATCTGTTTAACCGTTTCTGTTTTTCCTGTACCACTCTTTCCTATAACAAGTACATTAGATTTGATTGACCTAAAATTTCGTGCTCGATAAATTGCTGTAATAATCTGCCGAACCTGTTTATCTTGTCCAACAATATTTTTAAGCACTTCCCTTTCAATTTCAACCATTGATTTTTCACGTCTTACAGATACCTCTTCTCTTTTGCCTCCATCATTTCTTCTGCCTTCATCATATTCTACTTTTTCGTTAAAATTTCTATTTTTATTTCTGTTTCCGTTTCTTTGTTTAGGCTTCGTTCTTGTGTTCGATTGCCTTGTAGAATTTCTTATTATGCTTTCACTTATTGCAAAATTCTTCCGCATAGCCTTCATAATATTTACCTCCATTTCAATGTGCTTAGGCTTTTAGCAAAATCGCTAGATTGCCTATAGAAATCCTTATCAGAATTTCTTATAAAATAGAAAAATCTATGCTTAAATTTTACCATAATTGTAGAATTATGTCAATTTGTATCTTCATACAATTTCACATAAAATTTATAGTCTCGCAGTATTTTTCTTACATAATTATTTGTTTCTTTATATGGTATATTTTCAATATCTGTACCATCAGATTTTATTACACCTTTCTTAATCCAATTATCAACATTACCCATTCCAGCATTATATGCTGTTAATGCTAATATATTGTTACCTTTGTAGTGTTTTAATAAATATGAATAATATGATGTTCCCAGCTTAATATTAGTTTCCGGATCATACAATCCATCTTCTGTAATTTCCTGTTTACTTACAGTATTTGACATTTCAATTGCAGTATCTTCAAGCAATTGCATTAATCCTATTGCATTACTTTTCGACTTAACATTTGGCTTAAAATTGCTTTCAGCTTTTATAATAGCATAAATCATATATTCATCCACATTATTTTGCTTAGAATATTCTTCAACATATTCTTTATAATTGGTCGGATATATCTTTTTAAGTACAATACTTTGTACATTTAAAATTTTAAATAATACAAAAATAATTGTAAGAACAATAATTATTATAATCATTGTTTTGATAAATTTTTTTGTCATCAATTTACTCCTTCGTTATTACTATTTTGCCTCATACCAATTAGTTGCCTCAGAAACTTCTGCCTTGAGAGGAATACTTAATTTTGCTGCATTTTCCATACCGTTTTGCAAAATTTCCTTGACTTTTTCTTTTTCTTCTATTTTACATTCTATTATTAGTTCGTCATGAACTTGAAGAACTATTTTTGCATCTAAATTTTCTTCTCTTAATTTATTATATATCTCTATCATTGCAATCTTCATTATATCTGCAGCAGTTCCTTGAATTGGTGTGTTCATTGCAACTCTTGTTCCAAATTGTCTTACCATATAATTTTTAGAAGTAAGTTCAGGAATATATCTTCTTCTGTGAAATAAAGTTTCCACATATCCTTTTTCTTTAGCATCTTCCACAACATCATCCATAAACTTCTTTATGCCACTATATTTTTCCAAATACTGTTCAATGTATTCTTTAGCATCTTTTCTACTTACACCAATTTGCTCTGCAAGTCCAAAATCACTTATTCCATAAACAATTCCAAAGTTTACTGCCTTTGCTCTGCTTCTTTGTTCTTTTGTAACTTCATCAATTGGAATTCCAAGAACTTTAGAAGCAGCTTGTTTATGGATGTCTTCTCCATTTCTAAATGCTTCTAGCATATGCTTATCCTGTGATATATGTGCAAGTATTCTTAGTTCTATTTGAGAATAATCTGCATCAATATATATATATCCATTTTCTGGTTTAAATACTTTTCTAAGTTGCTTTCCAAGTTCCTCTCTTGTTGGAATATTTTGAAGATTTGGCTCTGTACTGCTTATTCTACCTGTTGCAGTAATCGTTTGATGAAAATATGAATGTATTCTGCCTGTTTTAGAATTTATATATGGTATAAGTCCTTCAACATAAGTCGAATTTAATTTTGTCAAACTTCTATACTCAAGTATTTTTTCTATAACTGGATGATCATCTCTTAGTTTCTCTAAAACATCAACATCTGTTGAATATCCACTTTTTGTCTTTTTATATACATGCAGTTTTAATTTTTCAAACAATACTTCTCCAAGCTGTTTTGGAGAATTTATATTAAATTCTGTTCCAGAAAGTTCATATATATCATTTTTTAGTCCATCAAGCTTAACTTTAAGCTCATCTCCAAAATCAACAAGCTCTTCTTTATCAACTTTCATTCCAGCAAATTGCATTTCTCCAAGTACCTCTACTAAAGGCATTTCTATTTCATTAAATAATGACATTAAGTTTAATTCATTCATTTTTTCTGTAGTTGCATTATATAATTTATAAATTAAATATGTCTTAAACGCATTTATATGTCTTTCATTATCTTCTGCTTGCTCACTATTTTCATTCATTTGAAATAAATTTATCTGCTTATTTTTCTTATCATCTTGCATGTATTTATCTAAATACTCATTTGTATCTATATGTAAATATACTTCTGCAAGATTTTCAATAGAATAATTTCCCATAGTCTGATTTAAATCATATCCAGCAATTTCAGCATCATAGTACATATTTTGTGTTGTTATACCATTCTGTCTTAAAATGACATAATCCTCACATAAATTATGACCAAATTTTTGAATTTCATTACTTTCAAATATTTCTTTAAAATAACTTTTCAATTGGTCATTATCTATTTTTATATCATACACAGTATTTTTTTCTTCATTATACACACTAATTCTATGAATGTTTTTATGAATAATCTGCTCTGATTCTTCATCATTTGTTTTTGCAATCATAAATATGAATTTTTTAGATTTTTTAATTTCATCAGTAATGTCTTTTATGGCAGATTTATCTGTTATATCAACAATTTTAAAAAGTTCATTTATATCTTTTGACTCTAAAACTGAACTAGTACCACTTCCAAGCCTGTCACTAAATCTATCTATAAATCTATTAAATTTCAACTCTTTAAATGTCGATAATACCTCACTATTGTTCCATTCCACAAGTTTAAGATCTGATATTTTTTCATCAAGTGGCACTTCCAAATTAATTGTTCCAAGTGTTCTTGAAAGTATTGCTAAATCTTTATTTTCAACTAATTTTTCCTTTAATTTGCCTTTTACTGCATTTGGACTTTCATCAATTGTTTTATATAATTTATCAATGCTCCCATATTCTTTTATCAAGTTAAGTGCTGTTTTTTCTCCAACACCAGGTACACCAGGGATATTATCAGATGTATCTCCCATAAGTCCTTTAACCTCAATCATTTGCTTTGGAGTAACACCATATGTTTCTATAACTTTATCCTCGTCAAAAATGTCTGTTTCCGTTTTACCCATCTTAGTTCTAGGAATCCTAATTTTTATATTTTTGCTTGCAAGTTGAAAAGTATCTCTATCCCCAGAAACAATAGTAACTTCCATTCCTTCTTTTTCAGCTCTTTTTGAAAGCGTACCTAAAATATCGTCTGCTTCGTAGCCTTCTTTTTCTATTATTGTAATATTCATTTTTTTCAATATATCTTTTATAATCGGCATTTGCTCTGCAAGTTCCTCTGGCATAGCATGTCTTGTAGCCTTATAACCAGCATACATTTTGTGTCTTGCAGTTGGCGCTTTTAAATCAAATGCAACAGCCATATAATCTGGATTTATATCATCCATTACTTTAAACATAATGGCTAAAAATCCATATACAGCATTTGTATATTTACCATCAGGTGTTGTAAGCATTTTATTTCCCATAATTCCATAAAAAGCTCTATTTAAAATACTGTTTCCATCTATCAAAACTAACATAATTCTAACTTAAAGTGCTTCTTCCCTATGCACCTTTCCCTCCTTAATTCTATTTATTTCACTGCGATTATATCACATAAAGAAACGTATTTCTACTAATTTAAAGAACAATTAAGAAAAAATAATAGGTTTATGAATTAGCATAACAATTTAAATCTTAAAACTATTTCCAGTAACCCAATATGCCAACTGAGCATTCCATTTATTTAGTTTACAATAATTAGTTTCTATGATATAATATATAACATGGTCTATGGATATTATCCATACTAAATAATTGAAAGGAGGCATAATTATGCCTGGTTATTTTATTCATCTTGCTTCTGCACCCACATCTCTTCGGTATGATCCTCTTGCACTAAAAGGATTTATTGCCCCAGATGTCTGGAAAGCTACAATACCCACATATGATGAATATGAAAAGTTTTTTAATAATTGCAAAGATATTAGAGGAATTGATTACGAACAAATTCTCAGGCTTTGCGATTTAAGTCACGGTGGTACTCATTTTGGTTCAAACCCACGTGACACCAATCATGCTGATTTTCAATACATTTATAAAATGATTTCAAACAATCAGCTTCTGATAAGTTCTTTTCTTATCGCATACATTCATCACTTAAGAGTTGATACAATGTTCTATTCTCGCAATGATATTTGTGATTATGCTTCATTTAAGAAAGATTATGCTGTCAATGCAGAAAAGGCAATGGATACTCTCCATCTTGATTGGGATAAAACAAATAAATCCATATTAAATTGGTATCCCGAGCTTATTGCTTTAATGAAGTATATGCCAGAAGATGTAAAAAAAGTGGTTCAATTCACAGAAGGCGAGCCACATTACATTAATTTAGGCTCATTAAAAGAATTTATGGACGATTTCCGTCGTGAACACAGTATCAAACAATTAATTGCTGGTTGGTAATAGTCATCTTTTCACTTAGTACAAAATAACCTCAACTTTTGAATTATACGTATATACGTAAAAAACATCCAAGAAATTTTCTTGGATGTTTTTTCACTATTTAATTTTTAAAGTAATAGAGTTAAAGTTTGTACTAAAGATACATTATTCCAGACTCAATCTCATCTGTTAATGGATTGATCCTTCCTATTAGAACAATGTAGTCCCTACCTCTGTATCGGATTCGGCTTTTTTAATGTCGCCGTCAACTACATCTTCATCATCTTTGTATTCATCTTCGAAAGCCTGCTCTTCTTCACCATCAATGATATGTTTTGTTACCATATATGTGGTTACTGCTGAAAATGCTGTAGGTAAGATTTTCTCCATAATTGCCTTTGTCTGCTCAATAAACTCTTTAAGCCGAGGATTTTTATCCATGAAAGATTCATCATCCTTCATATTAAATACTCCTTTTCCATAAAGAAATGCGCCAACTCCAACAACCGCAGATAACATTGCAAAAGCTCTAAACTTCTTTGCCTGCACTTCGTCATCAAGGTCAATGTTCAGCTTAGCACTGATAAAAAGTTTTGCCATATCAAGATAAACTCCTGTCTTAGTTGAAACATCTCCTACTACATTGTCTACCTTTTCCTTTGCCTTTTCAAACCACTGTGGTTTCTGTGTAAGAACATATACCACAAGTACCGATACGGCAACCGGCATGAGCTTTTCAACCTTCGGTTGAATCCAGTCAAACTTTTTATGTGCTTCCTCTACCGTTTCCATCTTTTCCTCAATTTCTTCGATTGAAGGACTTGTCATATTACCAGCAAAATTCAAAACCTTGCAAAATGCGTAAGCACCCGCTACGATTCCTCCTAAAGCTACCAGCTCTTTTAGTGTTTTCTTGTCTTTCAACACCTCAAACTCAAAGCCCATCTCCTTCTTGCACTTTTTACTCAGCTCATTTACATCAATGTCTTTTGAGTTTACAATCCGGTATGCTCCATACACGCAAGCTACAGGTACGGCCCACCTTAATGCTGGTTTGTACCTTTCCAGAAAATCCTTGATTAACTCAATATTTTCCTTGGGTGAATGCTCATAAATCTGCTCTCTTAAAGTTGTTGCCATAACTGTGTCCTCCTTGTTTTTAGTGATGTTATTGTTTTTGGATTCTTCATCTTCTATAGAATCTAAATCCTCTTCACTAAATTTAAAACCTGCTACTACATTTACTTCATGTTTGCCTTTTTCTCCCAGAAAGTATTCACATCTTTCTGAATAGTCACAAAATCTTTCACTGCATGCATCCGCTCCACATACTCTTTCTCCTTTCAAGAGCCTATTAATAGTAAATATCGTTTTGTCGCCCCATTGAGAATTTTGAAATTCTTGTATTTTAACTTCAAATTGTTGTCTTATTCCAATACCTTCACATGGATAAACTAAATCAAAAAATACAGTTCCCTTTGTTTCATTTATCCATATGCGCATTTCCTGTCCATTACACCAATAATTATAACTATTAAATGGACCTTGATAAGAATCTAATGATTTGCCTTCCCACCGATGTAATCTTCTACATAAAGGGCTTATTATGCCTAAAGGCTGTTTTTTAAAGATACTCTTATTTAGTTTTGTTACAGCCATCTTTACTTTTCCTTCCTTTCTCAGATTAAGATATAGTTTTTACTCCTTTCTCAGATTAAAATATAGTTTCTACTCCTTTCTTAAATAGTGTATTTGTGCTATTAGCACGTAAATCATATTAAAGATAACTTTATCTTTAATATAAAAAACAAAATACCAGTCTTTATTATATAACAACTTTAAATAAAAAGCAAGAAAAATACACTGCCAGATAATAATCTAAGCAGTGTATCTTTTTGTACAATTATTTTTTCTTCTTTTTAATTGACTTTCTGTAAGTCAATCCGTGTCCTAAGTTGACCGTAGCTGTACCTCTTGAATTTACAGTAACATTTCCAACTTTTTTACTAACAGACACTCCTTTTTTACTAACATTTAGATATGTGCCTTCTCCAATTTTAATTCGTTTTCGAAAGCTAATTCCCATAGATGTCTAAGCTCCTTTCAAAATAATGTACTTTTCGATTCTCATGATTTTTTAAGAATCCCGAACATAATGTGTTCAATCTTCGATTTGTGTTTGTAAAGTGAATTAATGAAGTATTAGCATATCTGCAGAGTACTATTATTTAATATAAAGTGCAGCACGAAAGCCAATATCATCTGAACCTTCACCTGAACAAGTACTTTCACGACAAGATACCGGATGTCTGTCTCCATCGTTATCAAAATGTCCTCCTCGGAAAACCATAGATTCTGAATCAATAATATTTTTTCTTCGTTCCTGTGTCCACTCCAGCACATTTCCTGCAAAGTCATAAATGTTATTAATGCACCAATCTTCATTACTTCCTGTCGCAACTATATCTTCCGGAGAATCATGTGTATTATCATAATTTCCCCAAGCAGTAGAATCATATACAATTTCACAACGAGTTCTAGCTTTTGATTCTATAAACCACTCCAGCACAGAATCATATTCTGCGCCAAAGACCAGATGGCTTCTAACATCTTCAGTATTTTCCATAGTAGCTGCTACAATTTTAGCTTCATCCAAATCAATGTTAACCCATGGTTTAACTCCTTTCACAGATTGCGAATTACCTATTTCCTCATTTCTTGAAATGTTATAACGTGCAATATAAAATCCTCCGTATTTCTTAATACTTTCCATTTGCATTGCAAGTTCTCCTGTTAACGGCTCATAATACCCATCTTCATCTTCCGAAAAAACATCATTTCGAAAATTTCTTCTTCCAAATTTCTCAGTAAATAATTCTCCATCATGTGTTCCGTTTGGCTTCAAACTTTCAACAGGAATCCATACGAACTGACTGCCATCAGACATTCTTTCAATGACAAAGCCATTGTACCATTCTCCACAAACATCTCTATATCCTTTCGGAACTGGCGGATTTTTGTAATTTTCAGAGCGATTGTTAAATTTATTTGTAGCTCTAATAATTAGCTCTCCTCTTGTTCCCTCTGATACATCAATGTTTATACCGTTTTTAAATGTTACTCCATCTTCTACCTCAAGCACAAATCTTTCATACCGTTTCATTGCTTAAACCTCCTTAAGTGATATTTTATAACGGTTTCAACATGGTCAATCACCATTATGTTAATATTACTACATTTTTTTCAACCTTGCAACCTTTTTATGTAAATTTGTTTCAACAGTTGTCAACAGGAACGTAGCTTTTTGACAACTTAGAATTTGTCCAAAATTACATTTCTATTGATAAGTTAGCTATTTTTTATATATACCAAATAGTTATAGAATAAGGCTTTGATGCAGCTCTTACTGGCAAAGCTAATCTTATATCACAATTCCAGTTTGATGAACTATGTGCTAAATTAAAGAAATATGATGTATTCATCCATGCACATTGTCCATTTCCTCCAACTATATTATAGTCATATCCTCCTGAGGATATATCAGATCTTGCATAATATATAGATATTACTCTTTTATCTCCTCCCAAAGATAATGTTGCATAATATTTTTTTACCGTTCCTCCAGATCCGTTATAAAAAGTTATCGAATCACTTGAAGAAGTAACATTATATGTTGCAGTCTTTATATCAACTGTAGAAGAATCTAATTTTTCCTTAATTGTATTATATGGAATATTTAGCCAATGAGATGTCGAATAATATCCATTATTTGGTATATACATCCACGCTCCATATGTTTTATCAAATCCCCATCTTCCACTTGCTGTAACTGATTGACTTCCACTTGTATATGATGGCATTGTTCCCGTTACATTAATTCCATTTGCACTCGAAAATGTTGCACCACTTGCCACCTGTGATGAGCTTGCATTTCCCATACTTCCCTTAATTGTACTCCATGGAATATTAACCCAATGAGATGTTGAATAATATCCATTATTTGGCATATACATCCATGCTCCGTATGTTGTTGTAAATCCCCACTTTCCAGTTGTTGTAACTGATTGATTTCCACTTGTGTATGATGGCATTGCTCCTGCTACATTAATTCCATTTGTACTTGTAAATGTTGCACCATTTAACACTTGAGATGCACTTGCATTTCCCATACTTCCTTTAATTGTGTTCCACGGAATATTAAGCATGTAAGATGTTGAATAATATCCATTATTTGGCATATTCATCCATGCTCCATGAGTAGTATTTATACCCCATTTTTCACTTGTTGTAACTGATTGAATTCCATTTGTATACGATGGCATTGTTCCTGTCAGTCCAACTCCTTTTGAAGTTGAAAACGTTGCCCCTGAAAGTACTTGTTCTTCTGTTGCATCTCCTGTTGCTTGACTCTTTTTTAGTTCATCGTTCTGTTTTTTTAACTCTACTATCTGTTGTTTTAAATTATCAATTATTTCTTGTGATGTACCATCAACTTCATTTCCAATTACTCCTGCCATCATATTTTCATAATCTTGCACTAGTTGATTGGTCTTCGCTTCTGATTCACTTATCGTTCCTTTTGTTTTGCTTCCTTGCTCTTTTGCTTTTTTTAAAACTCCGTTTTCTCCAAACATTGCATTGATACTAACTGAACCAATTATCAACATTACAGTTACAGTAACAGCGAGTGCTATAAGCGTTACTCCTTTTTCTCTCTTGTTTTTTAATTTAATCATATTCCTTCCTCCTGATATAATAATTAATACTTTCTCAAGCACGCAAAAAAGACAGTAAACAAACCTTCTTTACAGTTTGATCCTGTCTTTTAATCTATCACAAATAAAGGCGAATTCTATGCCTTTATTTTCATATCTATTTATTTTACTAAATTGTGGCTCTCTCTCTCTCTCTCTCTCTCTTACAGCCCCAAGGTTTTTGCTTTTTATCACTTTTATCTACTCCTTTGTTTAATTTATGCCATAATTCTATCAATCCTCTTTACAAATGTCAATACATTAATAAAAACAAAATTTAAATTTTGTTAATTTTTAGCCTTTATTTTATGTAGAGTGTTGTTCTAAAGAGAGTGTATGATTAATACCGTAATTGTAATCACGAATGCAATCAATGTTATTCCTTTTTTACTTTTGTTTTTTGATTTTTTATATCTTTCCTATATATTATTTTATATACATTACTACTCGAAACCCTAAGTCAGGAGAAGTGTCCCTCGTACTGTAGAAACTGCGGTAGCAAGCTGGGTTAGTAGAAGACGCACTATAGTAACCGCACCCACGAGTCACACGGTATTGGCCCGAAGTCGCATAGTGTGAATCTTCCTCTGTCCACTCCCACAAATTACCTGCCATATCAAATATATGATATTTTTCTGTTACACTACTTGCTCCTGTTGTTAATAAATCTCCTGCATTGCTTGAATAAGCTGTTGTTTTTCCCGAAGTTAATATTCCAAATGGCTGTGCAATCCAGTTACTTGAATACGTTATTTTTGAAAGTCTTCCATTATATGCTATTGATGTATTCATGTAATTTCCCCATCTATTTGAGTCTGTCGATATGTCATCTTTTGTTAGGTCGGTTTTGTTTATCATTGTATTTAAAATTACGTCCCATTGGGTTCCTGTTATTAATCCACTTTGCACATAATAATTATTATACATACTTTCTGCATTCGTTTTTGCATGTGTCCAATCAATAAAATTCCATGGTACAATTCCTGCTTTGCTTTGTGGTATTCCATTTAAATTATATACTTGATTTGAGCGTGTATTTGTTTGGTTAGTTGTAAATTCAGTAATTGTACTTGCAATTCCTGCTTCATATCTTGCCACATAGAATCCACCATATTTATCTATTTGAGTATATTCTGATGTGGAAGTAGTATTATCATATTCTGTAAGTTTTTTTTCCCAGTCTGTTTTTACATAGTTTTTTCTTTCACATGGTATCCATACAAATTGATTGCCCCTTAAGCTTGTTGTGTAATCATATGTCGTTTTATCTTTTCCAGATTCATATTTATCTTCTGAATTATCAGATATTATTACTCCTGTACTTAAGTTTCCACCTACATAATAGAAATTTTTAGGCACAGGCACAGTTTCTCCATCTCCTACTGATACCGCGTAAACAGTTGCAACTTTTGTTATTTCTGTTGCTTCTTCTCCATTACTTGTTTTTATTATTTTGGTTGTTTCTGTTCCCCAACTATCTTTTAACCTTACTTCTGTTCCAGCAGGTTGCGGATTCTGTTTTGTATTTTCTGGTAGTTCATTTTCTTTGCTTACACTCTTTTCATACTCATTAGCAAGTACTTGCATTTTCTCTTCTTGCTCTCTTTGGCTTGCTTCTTGCTTTTGTTTCTCATTTTTTGCTCTTGTAATAAATCCGTTTTCTCCAAGTGCAGAATTTATTCCAACTCCTGCAAGTATTAGCATTACTGTTACAGTAACAGCCAGTGCTACTAGTGTTACTCCTTTTTCTTTTATTACATGTTTCATTTATCTTGTTCCTCCTTTGAATCATCTATTGATATTATACATAATATTTTATGTACGGACAAGCTTTTATAAAATTTGTAATATAAATGTAATATTTCCAATTTTTAGTATAATTATACATTTGTTTTTTACATAACATATTATGTGAGAAATGGTGAATAAAAGTTTTTCTGTTAGAATTGTATTAATGTTTAATTTTAAGTTATTTGAAAGGATACAAATCAATGCAATTTAAAAGAATAAAAGACTTACGTGAAGATAATGATTTATTACAAAAAGATATTGCAAAAATACTTGGAATTTCTCAGCAATATTATTCTGAGTATGAAAGCGGTAAAAGAACTATCCCTGTTCCATATTTAATAGAGCTCTCAAAGCACTATAATGTTTCTGTAGATTACCTTCTTGGCTTATCTGATATAAAGAAAAAAAACAAACCAGCTTAAACAAAAGTTAGGTTTGTTTTTTTGCATAATTTTTAATCTTGACATTTATAATTTGTATTTATATAATCTTTCATATAATTAATTTTGGAGGACTAAAGATGCAACAAAAGATTAATAAATACAGTAAACAAATATTTTTAGCAGTTTTGATAATTGCTATTCTAGTAAGAGTTGTTTTGGTTTGCAGTATACCAAGTGGAATGCACGAAGATGAAGCTGGACTTGCATATGATGCGTATTGCATAGCAAATTATGGAGTTGACAGATATTTAAACCATCTGCCAGTTTATTTTACTAATTTTGGTGGAGGTCAAAGTGCTTTATATGTATATCTCACTGCATTTCTCATTAAAATCTTCGGTTTAAACTTATTTGTAGTACGACTTCCTTCTATAATATTTAGTGTACTTGCCATTATTTTCTCATATTTAACTGTGAAAAAATTGAAGAATACAAATACTGCATTATTATTTTTATTTTTTATAGCCATTTGTCCATGGCATATTATGCAATCAAGATGGGCCTTAGATTGTAATTTGTTATCTAGTCTTATAGCAATTGATTTATTCTTATTGGTTACAAGTTCAAAGGCTTGGCATTACCTCTTTACAGGTATATTGCTTGGAATAACTTTGTATACGTATGCACTGTCATATATAATGCTTCCTGTATTCACACTTTGCATAATTATTTATTTACTTTTAACTAAAAAAGCTTCTTTTAAAAATTTATTAATAATGGTAATTCCTACTTTGGTTTTAGCCTTTCCTTTAGTTTTTGTACAAATAGTTAACATGTTTGGATTAGAAAAAATCGATTTAGGCTTTATAACAATACCGAGTTTGTTTTCATATAGAGTATCCGAATTTGGAATTAAAAATGTATTGCCAAATCTTAATATAACAACTACAAACAATGTATTTAAGTTATTATTTTTCTTTGACCATAATGAATTCAATGCTTTAAAAGAATTCGGCACTATGTATTACATAAGTATCCCTTTTATAATTTGCGGATTTACTTTAAGTGCAAAAAAATTTATTAAAGATATTACATCTAAAAGCTTTACCATAGATTCTATATTCTTTATACAATTTGTTAGCATATTTATTTGCACATTATTTTTTGCTGACTTACAACTATACAAATTAAATGCGCTATTTATCCCTTGTTTATACTTTTTATCACTTGCAATTGTCAAATTAATAAGTTTTAGTAAGGCATTTTTACCAATAGTTGTAATCATCTATTTATTAAATTTTGGTTTATTTGTAGGCTTCTATTATACAAACATGAATTCAAAACAAGGAATTGCATTTAATACTGACTTGATTTCTACTATTAACTATATTAACAGTAACGAAGAATTTGCCTCAAAATCTGTTCATATAGAATCAGATGGTACACAGCAATATATTTACGTGTTACTTGCAAATAAAACTTCACCTTATGAATTTTATAAGACTAAAAAAATAATAACTCTTGGATATAATACTTGTGAAGTAATAGGATTTGATAAATATACCTTTTTATACTATGGTGAAATAGATTCAAATAAAATTTATGTAGTTGAAAAGAATAATCTATTAAGACAGTCTTTATCAAATGAACTTATTGAAGAATTAGAAAATGCCAATTTTAACAAACAAGAATATAATGGATTTTATATTTATAGTAAAGAATAAAGCGACTTTAAGTCGCCCTTTGTCCATAGCCAATTTAAGT
>CAJMLO010000018.1 GCA_905214245.1 uncultured bacterium | reverse complement strand
ATGTTGAGGAAGTAAGTCAAAAAAATGGTAAATTTGCTATAGCAATTGTTGTACTAATTGTAATAGGAGTTATAAATTTACTTATGCAGATGATATCTTAAGAAGGGATTTTAAATAAATGAAAATTACTACAGGTGTTGATATTATTGAAGTTGATAGAATTAAGAAAGCAGTAGAAGATTTATCAGATAGTTTTTTAAATAGAGTTTATACTACAAAGGAATTAGAATATTGTAAAAAATCTAATAAAATGAAATATCAACATCTTGCTACAAGGTTTGCGGGAAAAGAGGCTGTATTTAAAGCTATATCAGGTTATATAGATAGAAGCAAGTTAATGTGGCAAGATATAGAAGTTGAAAATGATGCAAATGGAAGACCTAAAATTAATATGGACAAGTTAAGAAAATGTGGACTTGAAAACTTGGAAAGTATTGATATTAGTTTATCGCACATAAAAGAATATGCAATAGCAAATGTTGTTGCAGTTTTTCATTAGAAAGAAGGAAGAAGATTGGAACTATTTGATACACATGCACATTATAATGATGAAAAATTTGATAATGATAGAAAGCAGGTTATACAAGATATTTATAATAGTAATATAACAATGCTTGTAAATGCGGGATATAGTGTAGAGTCTTCTATAAAAGCCATAGAAATTGCAAAAGACTATGACTGGATGTTTAATATTGTAGGTGTTTCACCAAATGATATATCAGAAGGTGTAGATGAAATAGATAAGCAAATATCAAGAATAGAAGACCTTGTAAAAAAAGACCAAAATATTGTGAAAGATGTGGAAAGTGATACAGCAGAATCTTTAAATATTGTAAATAATAATAGAAAAATAGTTGCAATAGGAGAAATTGGACTTGATTATTATTGGAATAAGGAAAATAAAGCTCTGCAAAAATATGCCTTTATAAAACAAATAGAACTTGCAAATAAATATAATTTACCTATTGTTATACATACAAGAGAGGCAGTAGATGATACAATAGATATTTTAAAAAATAAGATTAAGGCTACGAAAAAAGGTGTATTTCACTGTTGTCCATTAAATAGAGAACTTGTAAAACAAGCATTAAAAATGGGATTTTATATTTCATTTGCAGGACCAGTTACATTTAAAAATTCTAAAAATGCAAATGAAATTATACAAATGGTTCCTCTTGATAAGATGGTTATTGAAACAGATAGTCCATATCTTGCTCCAGAGCCACATAGAGGTACTCGCAACGATTCTAGAAATGTTAAATATATTGCAGAAAAGATTGCAAATGTAAAAGAAATGAGTTTAGAAGATATAGCGAAAATAACATATAAAAATGCTATGAAAATATTTGAAATAACAGACACTACAGCTTAATGTAGTGTCTGTTATTTCATAATTTCTATTTACTTTTTATAGCATTATTTGCATAAGTGTTATTTACAATTTTATCATATGGAACTGTATTTTTTAGTTCTCCTGCCATTGTCATAACTTCTTGAAGTCTGTCAAATGCTTCTTGTTTTAGTACAGGTGTATCATTCCAAGCATCTATGTCTTTATAACTTTGAACAGATGTAGTTAATTGATCAATGCTTGTGCTAGGGAAGAAGCTTTGAATGGCCTCTGCAATTTCTTTTGCAGAATGTGTTTTTACCCATTGTTGACCTTCATAGATGGCGTCTGTAAAACCTTGAATTATTGTAGAATTCTTTTCAATATAACTTTTTTTAGCAAAGTAAGCTGTATATGGAATTTCTCCAGCTTCTTTTCCAACAGATGCTACAATATAGCCTTTTCCTTCTGTTTGAGTAGCAGACGCTGTTGGCTCAAATAATGTTACATAATCTGCATTTCCTGATGCAAATGCACCAGCCATAAGATCAAATTTTATGCTATCATCAAGTGTTAAATCTTTTTGAGGGTCAATTCCATTTTTCTTTAAAACATATTCAAGTGTCATGTATGGAACTCCGCCTTTTCTACCAGGGATAACGGTTTTTCCTTTTAAATCATTCCAACTAAAATTATCTGTATCTTTTCTTGCGACTAAAAATGAACCATCTCTTTTAGTTAATTGTGCAAATACCTCAGTATAGTCTTCTTTTCCTTCATTATATACATAAATAGATGCTTCTGGACCTGCAAAACCTATATCACAACTATTGCTTAAAACGGCTGTCATAACGGCGTCAGCACCTTGACCAGTTGAAAGCTCAACCTCTATATCGTGATTCTTAAAAAATCCATTATTTATTGCTACATATTGTGGAGCATAAAAAACAGACCTAGTTACTTCATTTACTCTTATAGTGCTTAACTTAGCACCATCAGTATTATTATTTTTCTTTGCTATCATTATACCTGCAATTATTGCTACAAGTACAACAACAACTATAGCTATGGCTATTATTTTTTTCAAAATAAACGACCTCCTTATTTGAATTTTTTTGAATGTAGGATAAATTTTTCTAAAAGTAGTACAGAACCATACATTATACCTGCAACTACGCCAAGGATTATGACACTTGTCATAACAAGGTCTAATTTAAATACTTGACCTCCATAAACAATTAAATAACCAAGTCCAGCTTTAGATACAAGGAATTCTCCTGATATTACACCTACAAGGGATAGACCAATATTTACTTTTAAAGAATTTATAAATGTAGATAAGTTTGCAGGAATGACTATTTTTGTTAGAATTTGAAATTTACTTGCATTAAATGTATTTGCCATTTTTATTATTTCTTTATCTGTTTTCAAAAATCCATTCAAATTTTCAAGTATTGTTACAATAAGTGAAATTGCAATAGCCATTACAATAATTGCACTTGTTCCGGCTCCAACCCATATTATGATAATTGGACCTAAGGCAACTTTGGGAAGGCTGTTTAAAACAACTAAGAATGGCTCTGCAACTTTTGATAAAAAGTCTGACCACCATAGTATAATTGCAATTATGATACCTAAAAATGTACCAAGCAAGAAGCCTACTATTGTTTCATATACTGTTACTCCAATATGTTTTAACAGATTATTTGATGTTAAATCCATAAGTGTTTTTAATATTCTACTTGGTTGACTTGTTATGAAGCTATCTATGATTCCATTTCTTGCACATAATTCCCATATACCAAGAAAACCAAACAATATAAGTATTTGAACTATGAAAACAAGATATTTTTTTTGTTTTATCTTTTTTAAATAATGTATTCTCTCTAAAGAGAGTCCTTTTCTATTCATTTGCTACTTTAAGCTCCTTCCATAATGTATTAAAGTATGTGCTAAATTTAGGACTTTCTCTACAATTTATAGGGTTTCTGCCATCTATTTCAAAATCAATGTTGTGAATGCGTTTTACAGTTCCCGGACGTTCAGACAGAACTAAAACTCTATCAGACATGCTGATAGCCTCTGAGATGTCATGTGTAACAATTATTGCAGTAATATGTTCTTTTCTTAATATAGAATAAATGTCATTTGTAACCATTATTCTTGTTTGATAATCAAGTGCTGAGAATGCTTCATCAAGCAAAAGAATTTTTGGCTTAATTGCAAGAGTTCTGATTAATGCTGCTCTTTGCCTCATACCACCAGAAAGTTCGGACGGATATTTATCCTTGAACTCATAAAGGCTATATTTTTTTAATAATTTTTCTACATATTCCTTATCCGAATTTGATGTCTTACCTTTTATTTCTAATCCAAACATGGCATTTGAAAGTATTGATCTCCATTCGAGAAGACAATCTCTTTGAAGCATATAGCCAATGCTTGGAGAGCTTCCTTCCATCTCTTTTCCGTTTAAGGAAATACTTCCAGAAGATTTGCTTTCAAGCCCTGCAATTATTGAAAGAAGTGTTGATTTACCACATCCACTTGGTCCAATTATAGAAATAAATTCTCCATCATTTACATCAAAACTAACATCATTTAAAGCTAAAATTTCTCCTTCTTTACTTTGATATTTTTTGTTTATGTTTTTTACTTCTAATATTTTTTTCACATTGTGCCTCCTTTATAATTTATCCTGATATATCTTATGTAAGGAAAATGCAAGGAGTGAATTGATACAAAAAAATAGAAGCAAAAAAAGCTTCTATTTAACAAAATATATTATTTTAAATTTTTTATTGCTTCAACTCTATCTTCGATTGAAGGGTGTGTTGAAAATAAACTTGATGATTTTTTTCTGCCATCTTTTAAATTTGACTTGAATGGATCAACAATATACATATGTGCTGTTGCATTATTTGCTGTTTTAAGTTGATTTTTGTCATTATCTAATTTTTCAAGTGCACTTATTAATCCATCAGGATTTCTTGTAAATTCAACAGATGTGGCATCTGCTAAATATTCTCTTCGTCTTGAAAGTGCAAGTTGCATTAACTGTCCGAATATTGGAGCTAAAATAACGCAAACCAAACCAATTATCATCAAAATTGCATTACCTTTACTGTCATCATCATCTCTATCACGTCCGTGAGCCCCAGAAAATAGCTCTACTAGCCCAGTCCGAAAGCATTACAATAAATCCAACCATAACACTTACAACTGCTGAAAGTCGAATATCATAATTTTTAATATGACCAAGCTCGTGTCCAATAACTCCCTCAAGCTCATAATAATTTAATTTGTCAAGTAAGCCAGTAGTAACACATATGATAGCGTTTTCTGGATTTCTTCCTGTTGCAAAAGCATTTGGCTGAGGGTCATCCACAACATATAACCCTGGTCTGTGCTCAAGACCAGATGAGACCATAAGTCCATCTAAAATATTTACAAGCTGTCTGTTTTCTTCTGTTGTTGCAGGTCTTGCATTATTTACAGTAAGTACGATTTTATCACTGTAGTAATATGAACCAAATGTAGATATAATAGAGAAGATTAAAGCACATACAATTGAGACAGAACCTAAATCAAAAGCCATACAAATATAGTAAACTATAAGTGCAATTACAACTAAAAATATACTTACAATTACTCCAGTTTTTATTTTATTTCTTTTTATATCTTCATACATAATTTAACCTCTTTGTTACATATAACGATAAATGCAATACATTAAGAAAGTATTGCATTTATCATATGATTAGTTTTATTTTCCAAAATCAACTTTAACATTCTTTCTTGCCTCTGCACTTTCTGCTTCAAATAAAGTTTCTGCTTTAAAATTGAAAACAGATGCAACTAAGTTAGATGGAAATGTTTCAAGTCTTGTATTATACATTGTTACAGCATCATTATAAAATTGTCTTGAGTAAGAAATTTTATTTTCTGTGCTTCTTAATTCTTCTTGTAATTCTGAGAAGTTTTGATTTGCTTTTAAATCTGGGTAATTTTCAGAAACAGCCATAATTGTTTTTAAAGTTCCAGATAATTCGTTATCTAATTCTGCTTTTTCAGAAACTGATTTTGCATTAGCCCATGATGTACGAAGTTCTGTAACTTTTGTAAGAACTCCTTCTTCATGTCCCATGTAACCTTTTACAGTTTCAACTAGATTTGGAATTAAATCAAATCTTCTTTGTAATTGAACATCAATTTGACTCCAAGCATTTTTAACTTTTTGTCTTGATGTTACTAATTTATTATATAGAGATATAATAAATAAGAATAAAAGAACAGCAATGATTAATATTATCCACCACATAGATTTTTCCTCCTTCTTTAATATTGCAATTATAATATCATATATTTTTATAATATACAATATTTGTGAAGAGAGTATGAATAAAATTTGAAAAAAATTTGTATCATTTAAAACTTAAATAAAGTAGTGGAGCACATTGTACATTGCTATTTTTTTGAGAAAAAGTTTATATAAGATTGTGATATAATAAAAATATTCTTAAATAAAAATCTGTAAAAATTAACTTACTAATATTGAAGAAAATTTAAATGGAAAATCGGAATTGTGTAACTTTAATAAAATTAGCATATTTTTTGTACAAACAACATAGAATATAGTATATTAGTACATTCTTGTAAAAATTCAAAAATTTGACAGATATTTATATAAATGGTATAATATAGTTGTTGCTTTTAAAGGAGGGAACAAATTTCTTATGAATAAAAATGACAAAGCGTCAATATCGCTGAAAAAAATAGTATGTATCAGTATTGTACTTATATTTTTACTTGGTATTGGTGTAATGGCAGGAAATGTCAAGGTAAATAATGTTAAAATCATTTTATCAAGTGGATATGAAATGAGTGTGTTAACAACTAAGACAACGATTAAGGATATTCTAGATGAAAATCATATTATATTATTAGATGATGAAAAAGTAACACCTTCATATGATGATGAACTTTCTGATAATAAAACAATAGTTATTACAAAGAAAGATGAAACAATTATTGAAGAAGGAGAAGAAGAAAATTCTTCAGATGTTACAACAGAAGATATTCTTCAAAATTATTCTAAAATAGTAGAAAAAATTGTTACTGAGGAAGTAGAAATACCATTTGAAACAGTTAGAAAAGATGTATCAACAGAAAGTGGTTCTAAAGTAAATCGTGTTGTTCAAACTGGTAAAAATGGACTTAAAGAAGTAACATACAAAGTTAAGTATCAAAACGAAAAAGAAATAGAAAAAACTGAGATTTCTACAAAAATAATTAGAAAGCCAGTTAACAAAATTATTGAAATTAGAACAAAACAACAAGTAACTTCAAGAGGAAGTAGTTCTACAAGTTCAGCCAAAGTAAGATATGGTGGAAAATGGAGTTATTCTGCAGAAGAACTTGACTTACTATGTGCTATAACTGCACAAGAATGTAGTAGAAGTTATAATGGCGCTTTAGCTGTTATAACATGTGCTGCAAATAGAGCTGAAAGTTCAAAATGGAGAAGAAATGGTTCTGACCCATTAAGTCAATATAAAGCTAGAGGACAGTTCTGTTATTCTATAGATAACCATTGGAGAAAAAGATTAAATGGAAATTATCCATCACGTGTTAAACAAGCTGTTATTGATGCTTTAAATGGTAAAAGAAATCATAATTACTTATCATTTAGAGCAGCAGGATATGCAAGAGGTGTTAATATAGGCGGAAACGTTTATTTCAATGCTATGTAATTTATAAAAGTAACGTTATTTAAAAGTCACATTTGTATGTGGCTTTTTTCATTAGTCCTTTAAACAAAATTAAAGAAGACCATTAATATTTGACAAAAGTTAAAAGATTTGCTAAAATATTACTATAATATGAATAAAATATAATAATAATCATAAAATAGTAATAAAGAGGGTGAAAAAATGAATTGCTACAATATGGTGTTAGAATATATAAATAAAAGCAAAAAAGGAATACCAATCTTTATTGAAGAAATTAAAGAATATGTTATAAAATTTTATGACGAAAAAGACAAGGAAAAAGTATTTAATAATGTTAAAGCTATTTTAAACAGAATGAATAAAGAAGGCTTAATAGAAACAGCATATCAAGGTATTTATTATATTCCAAATGAAAATATATTTGGCAAGATGTTGCTAGGAAATAGGCAGATAATTAAATATAAGTATATAATGGACAAAGAAGGAAATGTAAAAGGATATATTACTGGAGCAAAGCTTTTTAATGAAGTACATTTGACTACTCAAGTTCCAAATGTTATAGATATAGCTACAAATGAATGTAAAAATTTTAATAAATATAAAAATAAGAATTTAAATGTTATAATTAGAAAACCGAAAATCGAGATAAATAATGATAATTATAAATATTTACAATTATTTGATTTAATTGAGAACAAAGATAATATAGGAATTGAAGTAGATAATCCAGATGAAATAATATATAATTTCATTGTAGAAAATGATTTGAATTTTGAAAAAATAATTAAATATGCTATGGATACGAAAAGTAGAACAGTAATTAATAAGATACTCGTTTTAGCAAGGTAGGAGGTTTAGGTGAATTTACATTTAAACAAAGAATTGTTTAGAGAATTTATAGATAACTTAAATACAAGAACAGGAATAGACTCAGATATTATTGAAAAAGACTATTATGTATGTACTATATTGCAAGAATTATCAAAGAATCAAGATGAGTTACATGCATATTTTAAAGCTGGAACGGCAGTATATAAAATATTAGATACAACAAATCGTTTTTCGGAAGATATAGATTTAACAGTTAAAGTTCTTTTAGAACAATCGAATACTAAAAATAAAGAAAGATTAAAAAGAGCAGCTCTAGGTTATGAGATAGAGGGATTAGAATTATCAAAGAATGAATGTATTGATAATAAGGGAAGTGTTACAGGGATATACAGATACAATTCTATTTATGATGCTAGTAAAGATCCATTACATAGAGCGGGGATTATACAAGTAGAAGCAACATCATTTACTGTTAGTGAGCCTTACAAAAAATATAATATAGAGCCACTTATATATAAATTAGCTAATGTAAATGAAAGAAAAATTCTAAAAGAACAATTTGAAATAGCAGATTTTGATATAAATATTATAAAACTTGAAAGAATGTTTATAGATAAAGTTTTTGCAGCAGAGTTTTATTATATTAGAAAAATGTACAAAGATACTTCAAAACATTTATATGATATTACAATATTGACTCAAACAGAGAAAATTAAGAAATTATTGGAGAATAAAGATGAATTAAAGAAACTGATTTCATACAAAAGGCAAGAAGAAAGTGTTAGAGAAGGGGGAATTGAAGCTAATTTGAAGATTAAGGACTTCACGTATTTGAAACAAGAATTTAATGAGGATTTATTAAAAGAATTTGAAGACATGCAAAATAAGTATTTGTTAAATGATAGATATAAAATTAGTTTGAATGAAGTGAAAGATGCTTTAAATAAAATTATAAATAATAAAAATATTATATGATATTACCAAATTTTTCCGTTTACACCAAAAATTCGTAATGAAAAAAATTGACTATACAAAAAAATTTGCTATAATTATTACGAAAAAGTTCCGCAAATGGAAAAATTCGTAATGAGGATAGGAGATGAAAATTAAATGAAACTTATTTCTTGGAATGTAAATGGATTAAGAGCTGTTGTAACGAAGGGATTTAAAGAATTTTTTGATAATGTTGACGCAGATATATTTTGTTTGCAAGAAACTAAACTTCAAGAAGAACAGGTTGATAAAAATATAAAAAGTATTTTTAATGGATATAATGAGTATTGGAATTGTGCTGAAAAAAAAGGCTATTCGGGAACAGCTGTATTTTCTAAAATAAAGCCAATTAATGTAATATATGGAATAGGCATAGAAGAACATGATAAAGAAGGCAGAGTTATTACTCTAGAGTTTGATAAATTTTATCTTGTTAATTGCTATACACCAAATTCTAAAAGAGAACTTGAAAGACTTGACTATCGCATGCAGTGGGAAGATGCATTTAGAAATTATTTACTTAAATTAAATGAAACAAAGCCTGTAATTATGTGTGGGGATTTAAATGTTGCACATAACGAAATTGATTTAAAAAACCCAAAAACAAATCACAGAAATGCAGGATTTACGGATGAAGAAAGAGGTAAAATGACTGAACTTTTAAATGCAGGATTTACTGATAGTTTTAGATATTTGTACCCAGAAAAAGAAGGATGCTATTCATGGTGGTCATATATGTTCCATGCAAGAGAAAAAAATGCAGGATGGAGAATAGATTATTTTATAGTATCAAATAGTATAAATAAAAATATAAAAGAAAGTACAATTTATTCTGACATTATGGGAAGTGACCACTGTCCTGTTGGAATAGAAATTGAAATATAGGTGATAAAATGGGAGAGAAAAAACGTACATTAACAAAATGGCTATATTGGTTTTTGTTTGCAGTTGCTGTTATTTTTGTATATAAAACACTTGATAATTTTTCAGCAATTGGTGCATGGCTAAAAGGACTTCTTGGAGTTTTAATGCCATTTATTATAGGAATATTAATTGCATATATTTTGTATATACCATCAAGAAAAGTTGAAAGTTTTTATAGAAAATTTAAAAGACCAAGGTTTATTTCAAAAAAGGCGAGACCACTTGCTGTGTTTACTGTATATTTAATAGCTTTAATTTTAATAATTATTGCGTTCAGATTTTTAATTCCAGCTGTTGCAAATGCTGTAGTTGATTTTGTAAACAATTTTCAGGGATATTATTCAACAATGATGAAAGCTATTGAAGAATTACCAGAGGATTCTGTATTTAAAAGTGAAGAAGTATTAAATATTGTAAATGAAGTAAAAAATATTGATTTTAAACAATTTATAAATATGGAAAAGATTGCAGAATATGCAAAAGGTGCAATAGATGTTGCGTCAAAAGTGTTCGACTTTTTTGTTGCTCTTGTTGTTTCTGTTTATGTGCTTTTACAAAGAAGAGATATACTGAATTTCTTTAGGGACCTTAGCAGAGCAATGTTTAAGGAAAGTACATACAAAAGTCTTGGAAGATATTTTGATAGAACAAATGAAATATTTTTTAACTTTATAGCAGGTCAAGTTTTAGATGGATTTGTAGTTGGCATTATTACTTCAATTGCAATGTCAATAATGGGAGTTAAATATGCTGTGCCACTTGGATTTATGATTGGGCTATTTAATTTAATTCCATATTTTGGAGCAATCATTGCAGTTATAATTGCAACATTAATTACGTTTTTAACTGGAGGACTAACACAAGCAATATTAATGGTAGTTGTTGTTACTATTTTGCAACAAATAGATGCGAATATAATTAATCCAAAGATTATTGGAAATTCTTTAGAAATAAGCCCACTTTTGGTTATCTTTGCAGTTACTGTAGGTGGTGCTTACATGGGAGTATGGGGAATGTTTTTAGCAGTTCCTATTATTGCAGTAATCAAGTTATTTATTAATGATTATATTGAATATAAAAATAAAATAAAACAGACACAAGAATAGTTAAAAAGCTTCATAAAATATTAATATTTTGTGAAGCTTTTTCTTAATAATTATGTGATATAATAACTAAGTAGAGAGGGGTTGTGTATTAAAGATGTATAACGTTTTGGTAGTAGATGATGACAAAGAAATCGTAAAAGCTATAGAAATTTATTTGAATAAAGAAGGATATAATATTTTAAAAGCATATAATGGAAAGCAAGCTTTGGAGATATTAAAAGAAAATAAAGATATTCATTTAATTATTTTAGATATTATGATGCCAGAAATGGATGGAATTGAAACTGCAAATACAATAAGAAAAGACTTGGCAATTCCAATTATTATGCTTTCTGCAAAATCTGAGGATTATGATAAAATAGAGGGATTAAATTGTGGAGCTGATGATTATGTTACAAAGCCATTTAATCCATTAGAACTAATTGCAAGAGTTAATTCGCAGATAAGAAGATATACTCATCTTGGATCAATTGCACAAAAGGATGAAAAAAATGTATACCATTCAGGCGGACTTTATATAAATGATGAAACAAAAATTGTTACAGTAGATGGCAATGAGGTTAAGCTTACTCCAACTGAATATAATATTTTAAAATTTTTGACAAAAAATAAGGGAAATGTGTATTCTATAGAGCAAATTTATAAAAATGTTTGGGAAGAGGAATGCTATGGGGCTGAGAATATTATAGCTGTACATATAAGACATATAAGAGAAAAAATAGAAATTAATCCAAGAGAACCTAAATATTTAAAAGTGATATGGGGTATAGGATATAAAATAGAGAAATTTGATTAAAGGAGTGATTGTATGCATTGGACAAGAATTGCAAAAGATATATCATATGTGCTAGCACCGATACTTATTGTGATACTGCTTGCATCTCTTATGAGTGTTGCAGCTGTTTTTGATTCTGGAAAAATTGATGGAAAAGATTATTATTCGTCTACTTGTTTTTCTGACCAATATTTTGAAAGAATATCTGATGAATTAAATAAATTAATTGAAATTGAAAAAAAATCAAATACAAGTGTTACAGTGGATGACATGCCATCTGATTTTGCTGATTATTATAATTATTATAACATAAAAACTATGAATTACCAAAATGAGCCAATTACATTATACAGCAAACAAGCAGAGGAAAACTTTGTTTATTTGATAGTAGATAATAAAGAAAACAGGGTATATACAAACATAGATTATAGTGTGTCAGAGGTTTCAATTGATTCATATATAGAAGAAATAAAGGCAAATATATATAATTGGTCATATGAAAATAATAATGTTGAAACTTCTGTTGAAAAAATGAATTTAGAATTAAGCAGCAGACAGTATTTTTTTAAAGATATATTAAAATCAAATAGATATACTGTATATACCGCAATAATGGATGGACTTCCATATTTTGATGTGTTTTTACGTGAAAAATTGGCTGTATCTATTATCAAAGGATTAAAGGATGTAGCAGTATTTATAATTCCATTTAATACGATTGTACTTCTTGCAATGCTGCCAATTGTTTTTATTGGAATTGGAAAGAAAAAGGGAAGCAAAGAAATAACACTAAATTTTCTAGATAAAGTACATTTTGAACTTGTAATTGCATTTACTTTTTTTGCTATGTTTAGCTTATGTGGTTTATTTTTAAATATAGCAAATAGCGTTTCTTCAATATTATCTTTAATATTTTTTGCACTTGTCTTACTTTCAATTTATGTGGGTATGATAATAATGTTTGAAACAACTATAAAGAGAATAAAGGCACATAAGTTTTGGGAAACAACACTTCTTCATTGGATACTTGAAAAAATTAAACTTATATTTGATAATATGAAAGTGTCTTTAAAAATAGGAATAATTTTTGCAAGCTTTGTTATTGTAAATTGGCTGATATTTGACTATTCTTTTAAACATTCATTTTTGTCATTCGTTATGCTTTTAGCTTTGTATGCAGCAAGTTTTATATTTATATTAAAAAAATGTATATCTTATGAAAATATATTTAAAGCAATCGAAAAAATGTATAATGGTAATAATGACATCAACATGAATGAAAATGAATATAAAGGAAAAGAAAAAAAGGTAGTACATCAATTAAATGACATTGCAGGTGGACTTGAAAATGCAATAAATGAAAAGATGAAAAGCGAAAGACTTAAAACTGAGCTTATAACTAATGTATCTCACGATATAAAGACACCTCTAACATCAATAATAAATTATGTAGATCTGCTTAAGAAGGAAGATATAAAAAATGAAAAAGCACAAGAATATATAGGAATACTTGATAGTAAATCACAAAGATTAAAAAAATTAACAGATGATTTGGTTGAAGCTTCTAAAGCGTCATCAGGAAATATTAAACTTGATATGGAAAAATTAGAAGTGAATGAATTGATAAAACAAGTGTCAGCAGAATTTGATGATAAATATAAAGCAAATGGCTTAGAAGAAATAATTACATATACAAATGAACCTGCGTATATAAAAGCAGATAGTAGATATATGTATAGAGTTTTAGAAAATATGTATTCTAATGTATCAAAATATGCAATGAAAAATACAAGGGTGTATACAGATATATTAAAGGAGAAGGGCAAAGTAATTATTAAAATAAAGAATATATCAAGTCAAAAATTAAATATTAGTGTTGATGAATTAATGCAAAGATTTGTAAGAGGAGATAGCTCAAGAAATACAGAAGGAAGTGGTCTTGGGCTTTCAATTGCAAATAGCCTAACAAATTTGCAAGGCGGAGAATTTAACATTTATTTAGATGGAGATTTGTTCAAAATAACAATTGTATTTGATGAATTAAAAGAAAATAAGATTGAACAGGTAAATTCATAAAAGAAAAAAGATTTTAGTAAAAAAATACTAAAATCTTTTTTCTTCTATGAAAGTTATAATCTTTAACTAAACATTGCACCTACTGCTCCAAATACACCAAGTGAAGCAAGTCCCATAATTATTCCTGCTAAGATAACACCTGCCATAACAGCAATAACGCTCTTTTTAAAATCCATATCTAAAAAGCTTGCAGCAAGTGTACCAGTCCATGCTCCTGTACCAGGAAGAGGAATACCTACAAATAAAAATAAGGCTACATATAATCCTTTTCCAGCTTTTGCTTGCAAAGCTTCTCCACCTTTTTTTCCTTTTTCTAAACAGAATGTAAAAAACTTTCCTATAAATTTTTTATCAGCACCCCATTCTAATACTTTTCTTGCAAAAAAGAATATAATTGGAACAGGAAGCATATTTCCTATAATGCATGCTATATACAATGGAAGTACTGGAAGTGGATCACCTAGAAAATTGCTTAGTCCAATTGGTATTGCTCCTCTCAACTCTATAAGTGGTACCATTGATACAAAGAATACTAACAAATATTTTTTTAACATAAATAAAATTCCTTTCTTTTTACATTTATATAATGGTATTAATTTTACTATATATATATAACAAAAGCAAGAAATTGTAACAAATTTTATTGACATTTTAAGTGCTAATTGATAGAATTATCTTGTAAAATAAAAAAGGAGTATACAAAAGAAATGAAAAATGCTAAAACCGTTGCAGGAGTACACATATGCATAGGTACATTTAGAAAAAATAATTTAAACAGAGGCATTAAAGTTGCCTTTATTTATGATAGTTTAAGAGACAGAAATAAAGCTTAAAATGGTTTAATTCTGTCTTTTTTTTTTGATAGAAAAAATTATTTACATATTGAAAAAGTAAGTTTTAAAGATTTTGTATACAAATAAAGGGGGTGAAATTATGGGATTTGTTTTTGTACTTATATTTATAGCAATATTTGCTGGATTTGTTTTTGTAGCAGTTAAAATGGCTAATCTTAGAGAAAGAGCTACACAACATATATTAAAAGGAACAGGAATAAGTCAATCAGACATAAACTCAGGAATTCAAGGAAGTTTTGAAAAGAAACAATTGCAGACATTTTTAAATAGTAATCCTAATTATACAGAAGAATCTGTAAAAGCACTGCTAAAAAATTATGCGAGCAATATATTTAATAAGAATCCTATGCCTGAGTTTAGTGCGGAAGTGACTGAAAAGATGCAAAATGATTCAAAACTTGATAAGATGCAGACTATGATTTTTAGAAGAGCAACTATAAATGGATATTCAAACAATAAATTAATGGCAACAATTGTTTATACAGACGACAAAGATGAATATGAAATTTATATGATTTGCAATGTAAACAATGATAAAATTCAAGTTGAAAAGTATAGAATTCAAAAAGGAGCAGTAGTTGGCTTTTAAGAAAGGGGAAAATAATTATGAGTGAAAAAGGAAAATCAATTTTAGCATATATATTTACATGGATTGGAGGACTTATAGTACTATATGGAATGAAGGATAATACAAGAAACACAAAAATGCATGCAGCACAAGCAATTGTAATAGGAGTAGGATATATGATAATTCTTGCTTTATATAGACTAATTCCTGTACATATTCCATTTTTAACTACAATAGTATATGGACTATATATTGTATGCATTGTTATAGGAATTGTAAAAGCAAGTAAAGAGGAAGATCCAGAATTACCAGTAGTTGGTGGAATTGCAAAGTCTATATTTGGTAAAAAAATAGATGAATAGGATGAAGGATTTAACTATAAATCTAATAAAATGTACGAAAGGAATTAAAATATGAGGAAAACGAAATATTTGATGATGATTTTATTTATTAGCATGGTTTTATTTTTGATACCAAACTTTTCTAATGCGGCAGTTGAAGTTTCAAAAGAAGTTTATGCAAATAATGGAAGTGCAAAATTCACATTTACCGGTTTAGATTTAGATAAGTCACATGAATATGAATTTGGATTTACAAAAACAGCAGCAACAGAAGTGAGCAACTGGCACTTAATTACTGAATATACAGAAAATAGTGCAACAATTGATATAACTGCTGGAACTGAAGAATTTACAGATGTAATTGTTGCAACAGAAACTGGCTATATCACAATTAAGGATAAAACTACAAGTACAGTTGTACTACAGCCTTCTGCAGTTGATCTATCAATACCATACTTAAATTTAACAGATTATACTGTGATAAACAATGGCAAAGAGTTCGGAAGTGGTAATCAAGATAGTACAATTGAAATAAATTTTTGGAATGCAAAAAATAGTAAAGCATATTATCAATATGTGAAAATAACTGATGAAAATATCATAAGCAAATATAAAGAAATAAAAAATAAAAATGGAAACTTTAATGATTTACAATCATTACTTTCAACAAAAGCTCCTACATCAAATTGGAAAGCCTGGAGTTATTGGAATGGACATGGTAATTCTACAAGTTCTGGATATGGATATCCAGAAAAGAAAATAAATACACCTGACAGTGGATTATATTATATGTGGATTTATCTTGCAGGTAATAACACAAGAAATGCATATGGATATATTCTTGTAGATAATTTAAAACCAGAGATAGCACTAGATAGCATATCTCTACCAAGCACAAAAAATGTTTCGCTAGGTGAAACACTTACACTTATACCAACTTTTAGTCCGGCTAATACAACAAATAAAATTGTAAAGTGGAGTTCAAGTGATGAAACGGTTGCAACAGTTGATAACAATGGAAAGATTACTCCAATTAAATTAGGCTCAACAATCATTACAGTTACATCACAAGATGGAAGTAAAAAAGCTTCATGTACTGTAACGGTTGTAGAGAATACAGGCGATAACAACAAAAACAATAATAATACAGATGATAATAAAAATAATGCAAATGATAGTAAGAAAGATGAGGACAAAACAACAGCACCTGGAAAGATACCACAAACAGGTGTAAACATAACAATTGCTCTTAGTATTATAGTAGTGATAGCAGTTTCAATTGTAATTTATAAAAAATATAGAGATTTAAAAGATATATAATAAGAAAAAAGAGATGAAATGACTTTGAAATTCATCTCTTTTTCTTATTATTTTTACTAAAAAAATTAAAAAATAAAAAAATAGAAAATAGTAATAAAAAATAGATAAAATTGGTTGACAAGCCTAGATTAAAAAGTGTATAATAGACATAGTATTGGATATTTTGATTTAATGGACAAATATCCGAAAAAATTAAGAAGGATGGTTAATATAAGAGTGTTAAACTATATTAACAATTTTTAAATAATAGTAACATGAGAGAAGTTAAGTTGGTAAAAAAATGAGAGATTACCAGCCTAGCTTTTTACGGCTATTTTACTTTAGTTATGTAAATTTAAAGAGAAGAGGAATTGATATACTTTCTTTTGCAAAAATATATAGTGAGAGAGCAGGCGACTGTATATTTTAGTATATAAGATTTTATATGCAAGAAGGACTTCTTTTTAATAAATATATATTTTTTTCTGCTTAATCTTATTTAGGGGTGATTTTTTTGGTAAAAGACATTAAACACGAGAAATGTACTCGTAAGACTTTTGCAAAAATCGGCGATTCAATCGAAATGCCAAATTTAATTCAAGTCCAAAAAGATTCTTACGACTGGTTCGTAGAAGAAGGACTAGGAGAGATTTTAAAAGATATTTCTCCAATTATCGATTATTCAGGAAATTTAGTTCTTGAATTTCTAGATTATTACATGGAAGAAAAAACTAAATACACACTAGAAGAAGCCAAAGAAAGAGATGCAACATATTCTACAAGATTACACGTAAAGGTAAGGCTTATAAATCGTGAAACAGGAGAGATAAAAGAGCAAGTTATTTATCTTGGAGATTTCCCACTTATGACAGATAGTGGTACTTTTGTTATAAATGGTGCAGAGAGAGTTGTTGTAAGCCAATTAGTACGTTCACCTGGATGCTATTATGCATTTGACTATGACAAAACTGGTAAAAAAATATATACATCAACGGTTATGCCAATTAGAGGTGCTTGGATAGAATATGAAACAGATGCAAATGACGTATTTTATGCAAGAGTTGATAGAACAAGAAAGATACCAGTAACTTGTTTACTAAGAGCTCTTGGAGTTATTACAGATGAGCAGATAACAGAATTGTTTGGAGAAAATCCAAAAATTTCTGCAACAATTCAAAAAGATCCTATTAAAACTCAAGAAGAAGCTTTAATAGAAATTTATAAAAAATTAAGACCTGGAGAACTTCCAACAGTTGATGCTGCAAGAAATTTATTTAATGGATTATTCTTTGATCCAAGAAGATATGATTTAGCTAAAGTTGGAAGATACAAATTCAACAAAAAATTAAGTCTTGCTACAAGAATTACAGGTAGAGTAGCATATGATGATATCATGGATGCAACAACAGGCGAAGTTTTAGCTGAAAAAGATAGCGTTATTTCTGCAGATATTGCAGAGGCTATTCAGAATGCAGGAATTAATATCGTTGATGTTAAAGTTGATGATAAAAGAGTTAGAGTTATAGGAAATGGAACTGTAAACATTCATGAATATATACCTACAGTTGATGTTTCTGACTTACATATAAAAGAATATGTAAATTTTGATGTTTTAAAATCTATAGTAGATACTACAGAAGAAAAAGATTTACATGATGCTATAAAAGAAAGAATAGAAGAATTAATACCAAAACATGTAACAACAGAAGATATAATTGCTTCTATTAGCTATTTATTAAACCTAGATTATGGACTTGGAAAAGTTGACGACATTGACCACTTAGGAAATAGACGTATTCGTTGCGTTGGAGAACTTTTACAAAATCAATTTAGAATTGGTTTAACAAGACTTGAAAGAGTTGTAAGAGAAAGAATGACAATTCAAG
>CAJMLO010000017.1 GCA_905214245.1 uncultured bacterium | reverse complement strand
TTATATCATTTTTATTATTTTTTTGTTATAATATATCATAGGTATAAATATATACATACAAAGGAGGAACTTATATGGGAACATATAACTTACCAAGAAGTGTAAAAGGTGAAGGAAGGATACTATTTATCTTCACCGGTAAAAGCATGATATATACAGTAGTAGCAGGAGGTATAGGTTTAATATTTTATTTCTTATTTTCATTATTTAACTTAAACCTTGTAGGAATTTGTATTACTGCAGTATTTGCTTTAATCGGTTTTGTTATTGGAACATTTAAAGTACCAGATATTACAAAATTTGATTTTACAAGAAAAACTGGTGGAGAGAATTTAGATGACGTTATAAAAAGAGCAATAAAATTTAAAACAAATGGTAAAAAGATATATATCTACAAAGGAGGAGAAAACAATGATTGATAATTTAAATACATTAACAGCAATATTAACAGTTGTAATTATTGCTATTGTAATATTAATAGCGGTGCTTGCTCTTGTGTATGTTACATCTAAAACAAAAAAAGAGAAAAAGCAAAAGCATGAATCAGATAATTCTAATAATGTAAATGCAATTGCTGATAAAACAAAAACATTTGCAGTTGAATCTGTATTTGATTTTATGGAATTTGATAAAATAGAAGACAACATGATTATTCAAAAAAAAGGTAATAAATACATAATGGTTGTTGAATGTCAAGGCATTAACTATGATTTAATGTCAGAAGTAGAAAAAAATGGTGTTGAAGAAGGATTTATTCAGTTTTTAAATACAATAAGATATCCTATTCAAATATATACACAAACAAGAACAATCAATCTTGAAGGAAGTATACAAACATATAAAGAAAAAGTAAAAGTTATTGAAGATACACTTGAAAAACAAGAGCTACAATATAAAGATATGGTTAGTTCAGGAAGATACTCAAAAGAGCAACTTGATAAAGCATACTATACTTTAACAAAACAAAGAAACTTAGCTGAATATGGAAAAGACATAATTTATACTACAGAAAAAATGAGTTTGAATAAAAATGTTTTAAATAAAAAATATTATGTTGTAGTTCCTTATTATCCAGAAGATGTTGAAAATGCAAATCTTGATAAAGAAGAAATAAAAAACATGGCTTTCTCAGAATTATATACAAGAAGTCAATCTATTTTAAGGACACTTGCTGTATGTGGAATTAATGGTAAAATATTAAGCTCAAATGATTTAGTTGATTTACTATATGTTGCATATAACAGAGATGAACAAGAAACATATGGACTTGATAGAGCAATGCAAGCTGGATATGATGAGCTATACTCTACAGCACCAGACGTATTTGACAAAAAGATGAAAGCATTAGATGAAAAAATAGAACAAGAGGCATTTAAAAAAGCTAATGAAAAAGTATTTGAAGCTAAATCAGAAAAACAAAGAAAATTTGAAAGAAAAGAAGAAAAGACTGAAGATTTGATTGAAAAAATGGCTAAATTGATTATAGAACAAAATAGTGCAACAATAGGTAGAGATGTAGCAAAAGCAGCAGAGAAAAAAATAGATGATGAGGCAACTGCAAGAAAGTCTAAAAAAGAGGGAGGTACAAAAGAAAATGTTCAAGAAAAAACAAAGAGAAGAACAACAAAGACAGCTTAATGATTATACAAGACCAGATGAATATGAAATTCTAAAAAAGAAAACTGTAAAAGAATTAATTGCACCTTCTGGAATTGATGCAAGTAACATAGATCACTTAGAGATAATTTCAAATGTTACAAGATATGCAAGAAGCTTTTTTGTATCATCACTTCCAAGAATGTGTACGTTCCCAGAATTATTTAGAGACATGTATCTTTTTGGAGATATAAATACATCAATATATATAAATCCTATAGCAGAATCAAGATCACAAAATGAATTAAACAGAGTAATTAATGAACTTGAAACAGAAAGAATTGTTGCAGCAGACAGAGGAAATATAAATAGAGAAAGTACACTTGGACAAAAAAGATTAGAAGCAGAGCAATTGAGAGATGAAATTGCAGCAGGATACAACAAACTTTATGAGGCATCAGTAATTTCTACATTATTTGCATACAGTCTAGAAGATTTGGATAGATATACAAAATTACTATCAACAGAAATGTCAAAATCTTTAGTAGGAGTTAAAAGCGCATGGGGAATGCAAGAAGAAGCGTTCAAATCAAATTTACCTCTTATGGAAGATAAAATAAAAAAGACACATACATTTGACCGTAGATCAATGGGAACAGTATTTCCATTTACTACATCAGAAGTTGGACATCCTACGGGTGTACCACTTGGAATAAACAAACAAACTGGTGTACCAATTTTGTTTGACAATTTTCACAGTTCACTTACAAACTATAACATGGTTATATTTGCAAAATCTGGTGCCGGTAAATCAGTTACAATGAAAACATTGATTTCAAGATCAGCTGTACTTATGGGAATACAAAGTTTAGCACTAGATGCTGAAGGTGAGTATAGTATTGTTGCTGAAAGTTTGGGAGGAATAAATGTTGTGATAAGCCCAACATCACAAACAGTTATTAATATATTTGATATAGAAACTGAAGTTATAAAAGACGAAATTACAGGTAGAGATAGAGTTGTATTAAATGTAGAAAATAAAGTTGAGGATGTTACACAAGCCCTTCTTACAATGGCAAGAGGTAGTACAAGAAGTGAGGAAGTAAACGAACTTACAAAACAAATAATAGCAGAATCAGTTGCAGAAGAATATGCAGCACATGGAATTAACAATGATCCAAACAGTTTATATGAAGCAGCAACAACGGATAGTAATGCAGTAAATATGAATATGCTTGGAAGAAAAAGAAAAGAAATGCCAACAATTGGCTCATGGTATAAAAGAATTCAAGGAAAAGCAGCAGAAAATACAAATGCAGATTACAATTTTCACTATAGCTATTTACTAAAAGTTATGAAGCAATACATAAGAGAATATGACGGACAAATGGCATATTTTGATGGACAATCTACATTTGATTTATTAGAAGGAACACTATTTATAAACCTTGATATATCACAACTAGAAGAAAAATTTGCAAGACCTTTGGCACAACAAATCTTGCTTGAGTGGATTTGGGAAAAATATGTAAAGAAAAACAGCGAAGATAGAAGTAGAGCTGCTAAGAAAAGAGTGCTTGTTGATGAGGCTTGGATGTTACTTCCATACCCAGAGGCAGTAGACTTTTTAAACACAATGGCACGTCGTGCAAGGAAAAGAAATGTTTCACTTGCAATTATTTCTCAAAGATTCCAAGACTTCTATGAGAAACCTGAGGCACAAGCAGTTTTAACATCATCAGATACAAAATTATTCTTAGCACAAGATAAATCAGAGATACAATATTTAAAAGAAGTATTTAAACTAAGTGAAGGAGAAGCAAACTTCTTAGTAACTTGTTTAAAAGGAGAAGGATTACTAAAAGTTGGAGCAGATAGTGCTATTATTCAAATAAATCCAACAAGAAAAGAATTTGAGTTTGTTGAAACAAACTTAAATAAGTTAGTACAAAAAGGAAGAAAACAATACGCAAATTATTAGGGGGATTATATGAAAAAGATAATGAGCAAAAATCTCACACAAAAGATAATAATAGCAATAGTAATGGTTCTGTCATTTAACTTTGTGGCTCCGAACTTTTCACAAGCAAGCTTTGGAGGTACGCTTTTTGGACCTTTAATAGATGTTTTTACAAGCTTTTTAGATGGTGTTATGGCATTGATTCAAGTATGTGTAGACAGTAATGAAAATATAAATTTTAAAAAAATGTCTTTTACTGCATTTATGATAGAATCAGATGATTTTGATGGAAATCAGGAAAAATACGGAATGGACGTTGATAGTGCATCAGGTAAAAATATTGGTAATCTTGAAATTGATGCAAAAGATTTAGACCATGGATGGTTTGGATTGGGAACATATACAATTCCAATAATTCAATATGGTCCTGATAAAATATTTTCAAATGAAGTTCCTGCACTTGATGCTAATTTTATTAATCCTAAAGATTGGAATGATGATGATAAAAATGATAAATCAATTGCAAGTCAACTTCAAGCGACAATTTCAAGTTGGTATAATGCATTAAGAAACTTAGTAATTGTTGGGCTTTTATCAATTCTTGTTTATGTAGGTATAAGAATGATGATAACAAGTGTAGCATCAGATAAAGCTAAATATAAGCAAATGTTTATGGATTGGCTAATTGCACTTTGTTTAGTATTCTTTTTACATTATATTATGAATTTTACAATGACAGTAACCCAAATGATAACAGATGGATTAAAAGGAGCAACTAATGTTAAAGTTACGATAAATGATTCGGATGCCAAAAATGGAAAAATAGAGTATGTAACAAATCTTACTGGAGCCGTTAGAATGCAAGTTGAATATTCTGACTTATTAAAAAGAGTTATGTATGCACTTTTATATTTAGGTTTGGTTGTATACACTATAAAATTCACATGGGAATATATAAAAAGGGTTATAACAATGGCATTTTTAACATTAATGGCACCTCTTGTTACACTTACATATCCTATAGATAAAATGGGAGATGGAAAGGCACAAGCATTTAATATGTGGCTAAAAGAGTATGTATTTAATGCATTACTTCAACCATTTCATTTAATTATATATGCAATTTTTATTGGCTCAGCAGAAAATTTAATTATAGACAATCCATTATATGCAATACTTGTGTTTGCATTTATGGGACCAGCAGAAAAAATACTAAGAAAATTCTTTGGATTTGACAAAGCTTCTACTGCTTCAGGAGGATTTGTTGGAGGATTTGGTGGTGCAGCAGCATTTAATGCAGTTAAAGGCGTTGTATCAAGAAGTGCACAAAGACTTGGAAATGGTGGCTCAGGAAGTTCAAGTGGTTCAAAGCCTATAAGACAACAAGCAAGTTTAGACAAGCCAGTGAAATCTGATGATGCACCAAGTGGATACGGAGCTTTTGCAACAGCAACAGCTAATGCTAATGCAGATAATAATAATGAAAATGTAAACAACAATAATAATAATAATCCACAAAATGGTGATGATGCATTAGATAGATATCGTCAAGAAGGATTTGGACAAAATGCAAATGGAGAATATTATAATCCATATACAGATGATTATGATTCAGCTTATAATCCAACACGTGATCCAGCATATAATAGACAACTTGGGAATCAACAACCTGAACAAGAAACAGAAAATAATAATCCAGGATTGCTAAGAAGAGGAGTAAATGCCGTTGGAAATACTGGAGCTGGAAGATATATAAAAGGTGCAATAACAAGTGCTGGAAAATATGCTGGTTCAGGACTTGTGAAAAGATTTGGTTCACCAGATGCAATTAAACGTACGGCACTTGGTGCAGCAAAATTTGCAGGAAAAGCTGCAATAAGAGCAACAACAACTGGAGTTGGAGCAGCAGTTGGACTTGGAATGGGTATTGCAGGAGACAACTTAGAAGATGTATTCAAATATGGAGCAGCAGGAGCAGCATTAGGCGGAACAGCACTTAATAACATGGTGCTTGGAGCTGGAAGTAGAATTGCAAACTCTGGAGTTGTACAAGCTGCATCTCAAGGTGGAAGAGAAGCATATTATGGAAGTGTAAATGCGGCAAAAACTGAAGCACAGGATAGACAACTAAAAGAAGCTGGAGACATTAGACAATCAATAGGCGGTGAAATAGTACATGATGATGGTACAAGGTTAAGCAATAAGGAATTAAATGATTATGAAGAAAGAGGAATATCTCACTATGATGCAGGTATAACAGATCTTGGAGATATTAATAAAACATTAAAACTAGAAGACAGTATTAGATCTGACTTGGCTTCAAATACACAAATGAATGAAGAAGAAAGAAATCAAACAGCTAAATTGCAATCTCAAACAATTGCAAAAATTGCAGGAGATGTAAAAGGAGATAAACTTGCAACTGATGCAAAATATAGAAATGGATTAAGATCTGACTTTGAGGCTGGAATATTAAAAGCTAATCCAAGCATATCAAAAGAACAACTTGCTACAAATAGAGAACAGATGATGAAACTATTATGTAAATATAAAAAAGTAAATTATCAAAAAGATTAACAAAATGGAGGCTATCAAATGAAATGGATGATTAGATATTGGAATCAAAACAGAGGAAAAATAATTTTAATCATTGCACTGGTAGCCTTTGTTTTTATTTTAATACAAATTACAAATTCTATAATAGGAAAAGATAAAACAGGAAGTTCAAATGAAGTAGTAGACAGATTTGAACCAACAGAGTCAGTTATTACAGGAGAAAAAACAACTACAGAAGAAACAAAAGTTAGTACAGAGATAATAGAAAAATTTGTGCAAAGCTGTAATAATAAGGATTACCAAACTGCATTTAATTTACTTTCAGATGATTGCAAAAAAGAATACGGAAATGACATAAATAAATTTATATCTGGTTATTACAACAATGTTTTTACACAAAAGAGAACATATAATTTAGAATTATGGCTAAATTACAGTAATGTATATACATATAAAATAACATATTATGCTGATAATTTACTTGCAACAGGTGGAACGGGAATAACAAATGATAATAGAGAAGACTATATAACAGTTATTCAAGATGATGATAATACAAAATTGAATGTAAATGGTTTTATAGCAAATGAAAATATAAATAAATCAGCTAGAGAAAACAATGTTGAAATAATTATAAATAGCAAGAAAACATATAAAAATTATGTGGAATATAGTATAACGATAAAAAACTACAGTGATAAGTCTATAAAAATAGCAGATGAAAATGACAGCAAAAGTATCTGTTTGGTTGATAAGAAAAATGTAGAATATTCTTCATTTATAAATGAGATTCCAGCAGAAATATTAAGTTTAAAATCAGGATATCAAAGAAACATAACTATAAGATTTAATAAGATATATGATTTTAGCAGAGTAATTCAAAAAATGAAATTTGCAAATATAATACTAGATGCAGATACCTATTTGCAAAATCCTAATGATACTCAAATTGGAAAAATGGAGTTGAATATTGATATATAAACAAAAATCAATAAAGGTGGTAAAATGAGCGACTTAAATAATAATAAAAATAACGAACTTAAAAACAATGATGCAATTGATAACGAAAATTTAGAAAATAGTCCACAAGCTGAAGAACAAAGACAAAAGCAAAATTTAAGAGATAATGTGGAAGCTTTAAAAACAGGTGCTTCGCTTGCTAAAAATGCTGCTTCAGGAAATGTTGCAGGAGCTGCAAAAGATGCTATAAAGTTAGCAGCAAGTAAAAAAGGTAAAAAGCAAATAAAAAAAATGATTATAATGGCTATAGTTAAAGCATTAATTCCAATTTTAATTATCTGTGCTTTAGGTGGAGCTTTATTTGGAATATTTGATGCAGTTGGAGATGTGGTGCAAAATGTAATATCAAAGATTGCAGATTTCTTTACTATTGACAATGATGGAGCAATAGAAATTGATGATAATCAAATAGATGAAATAATTAATGGTATATCCGGGCTGGGTGTAAGTATGGATGGTCTAAAGCTTCTTGGAGATGTTGATTACACAAAAGATGATATTCAAGAAGAAAATCAAAAAGCTTTAAGAAAATATATAAGAGAATTTTACGAAGCACAGGCAATGACTCAAACTTTAAACACAAAACCAGGGTGGATATCAGAAAATTATTTACATGGTGGAAAGCCATATGGTACTGTATATGTGTATAGAACAGCTGGAGAAAAAAATGCAGGGACAGGTACACAGTTAAAATATAAAGCATATGATGAGATGGTAAAATTAAAAGATAGTGGAAATACAACTGAGATTTTGAAGTATTTTTCTACAAATGATGGAAAGCTTGTAGTACCTGCTTATACTACAACTAAAGTTGGAAAAGAAGTTAAAAAAAATAATAAACAAATATCTAATACTCAGGTAACTGATAATACTTCAATAACTTTAAGAGAAGTAGATTACAAGAGTGCAATTTCACAATATACAACATCAATGAATTTCTTTGTATACTTAACATTAATAACACAAAATCCAGAATTTCTTTCAGCTGTAACAGACCTTGTAAAAAATAGTGAAATACGATTAACTGTTATAGATACAGATACAACAAGTGTGGATACTGAAATATATACATATACAAAAAATGTACATAAAATATGGAAAAAATGGGTAGATGCGGATCCTGATTTTGGAATAGAAGGACATTATGAATTAAAAGATGATTTGACTAAAGAAGATATGACAGAGACAACTACAACTACAATTACAAGTAAAGTGCCAACAACAAAAGTAACATATGTAAAAACATGGTTTTGTGAGCAAAATATAAACTATGAGTTAGATGATGATGTTGATGCAGAAAGAGCAGAAAATTATAATTATGCAGATGATGAACCTGAGCCAACACTTGTAGGAGAGGGAGAAGTAACATGGAAAACAGGACAAAAGTGGACATATTCAAGTCATAATAAAATCAAAAGATATAAAGATGGAGTTGCTGGAGGCGTTGTAAGTAGATTAGGAAAAAAAGGAAGCCAAGGAATACTTGATTTAAACGGAAATGGAAAAGTTGATTCAAACGAAAGAGTTGACGAAAATTCTACATTTATAGGATTACTTGATAATAAATTTAAAATACCAAATTCTACAAGATATGATTCAGCAGGTGGAAATATAATAAGTGGAGCTCAAATGATTTTCTACTTACTTGAAAAAGATTCTTCATCTCAAAACTTAGAGCAGATATTAAAATATGCTTTGTATTTGTATTCTGGTAGAGATTATGGAGTTACAAATTTAAATTGGAGCTTATTCCAAGCAGGAAATGTTATAAATTTAGGAACAACTTCATCAGCAATTTATGGAAGCAGTATAGAAGACAAAGTATGGTTTACATTAAAATCCGCAGGATATAGTGATGAAGCAGTTGCAGGTGCTATGGGAAATATTAAATATGAATCTGGTGGATTTAACCCAAGTGCTATTGAAGGTGGTACAGGTGTTGGATTTGGATTATGTCAGTGGTCCTATGGTAGACGTACTGCTCTAGAGTCATATGCAGCATCTAAAGGAAAACAGCCAAGTGATGAAGATACACAAGTAGAATTTTTACTTACGGAATTAACTCCTGGAGCTCAAGGTCCTGCTAGAGGATATGCAAGTTATCAGTTGTTATATTATCATGGATACAATGGAGATATGTGGTCAAAAGCATCAACACCAGAAGAAGCAGCAACAGCATTTTGTTGGTCATTTGAAAGACCAAATACTTCTGCGGCAAATTCTTCAATGAGTACAAGAAGACAATATGCACGTGAATATTATGAAAAATACAAAGGTATGACAGCACCATTAAGTGGTACAATTATTCAAGTTGCAGATGAAATACACAAATACATGGAACAAAATAATTACACATATTGTGTATATGGTGGCAATAGCTATGAAGAATGTAATGGCTCTGGACATGGATTAAATACAACATTTGAAGATTCTAAAAATGGATATCATCATGCATGCTGTGGTACATATGTTTCTTGGGTATTGCAAGCTTCAGGATTTATATCTGATTCAGAACATACAGATAGTGCTGAAGGAGTTAGAAATCTACTTGTAAGAAAAGGTTGGAAACAATTATCAAGTGCATTAGATTTACAACCAGGAGATGTATTATATTATAATAACGGTCACGTAGAAATTTTTGCAGGAGATGGAACGGTATATAATGCAGGAAGTGGAAATGCAATAAGAAGTTCATCACCACAAAGAAAAAATGTATCAAAAATGACTAGTGCCTTTAGAGCACCACAATAATGGAGGAAATATGTCAAAAATAAAAAATTGGATTATTATTTTATCAGTTATTTTGATTTTGTTGATTGGATTATTAATACTTGTTGTTTATCAAAATAGAGGTAAGGTAATATATGGAATAGATGAGCCGGGAGATGATACACAATATAGCCTAGATACAACGGTTCAACCAGTAAAAGTTAGAAGTAATTATTATATAGCTAAAGATTGTGTAAGCAGATTTTATTCTTATTATATGTCTGCTTCAGATACATCAATATATGAAGGAGCAGATCAAAGCTTAATAAAAGAAGCTCAATTAGATAATGTAAAAGCACTTATGAATATGCTTGATGAAGAGTATATAAATAAAGAAGGTATTACAGCCAACAATTTACTTACAAAGCTTGGAAAAGTAAATAATTCAACAATTGAAATAACAGCAGAATATGTATGTGAAAAAAGTAACAATATGTTTGTATATTTTGTTACAGGAAATTTGATAAATACAAAATCAAGTAATGTATCTCAGTTTTATGTTGTTGTAAAAGTAGATGCAACAAATAGAACATTTACTATAATACCAAATGAATATGCTAGAAAAAATTATAATAATTTAAAAATAGGTGGAGCAATAAATATTAATGTTCCAGAATCAATTAAGGAAAATGACAATAATACATATATATTTAAATCGGTATCTGATAACGAATATATTGAAGATTTATTTAATCAATACAAATTAGAAATGCTATATTCACCACAAACAGTATATAACAAACTTGATAATGAATATAAAAGTAAAAAATTTGATAACTTAGAGCAATTTAAACAATATGCAAAAAACAATGAAACAAAAAATACAACGTTGAGAATTGCAAAATATCAAAAAAATGTAAATGATGAATATACTCAATATATATGTCAAGACCAAAATAATAATTATTATATATTTAAGGAAACATCTATAATGAATTACACAGCAATACTTGATACATATACAGTAGATATACCTGAATTTGTAAGTAAATATAATGAAGCAAAAGACGAAAACAAAGTGGCTTATAATATTAAAAAAATATTTGATGCAATAAATGATAGTGATTACAAATATGTATATAATAAATTGGATGCAACATTTAAAGCAAATTACTTTAAAACACAAGCAGATTTTGAAGGCTATGTAAAGAAAAACTTTTATAAAAGTAATGAAATAAAATATACTAGCTGTCAAAAAAATTCAAATACATATTTATATAAAATTATCATAAAAGATAAATCATCATCAAATCAAATTGAAAAAACGATAGTAATGAGCTTAAAAGAAGGAACAGATTTCGTAATGTCGTTTAATGTTAATTAAATACATAAAAATCACTTTTTAAAATATAATTTAAAAGGTGATTTTTTTATGAGAAAAATAAGGTTTTTAATTGTATTTATGATGTTGATGTTTGTATTTACTACAATATCTTATGGAGATTTAGAGGATATTGAAAGAATAAATGTTAGTGATATCAAGAATGAAGTAAGTATTGAAACATCAAAAACAGTAGAAAATGAGCCAAATATAAATTCAAGGATTGGATTAATATATGATAGAAATTCTGGTCAAGTATTGTTTGAAAAAAATGGATATAAACAGACATTGATGGCATCAACTACAAAGATAATGACTGCAATTGTAGTTGTAGAAAATAGTAATCTATCAAAAATTGTAGAGGTAGATAATAAATCTGCACAAACAGGAGGCTCAAGGCTTGGTCTTAAGAAAAATGATAAAATTACTATAAATGATTTGCTTTATGGACTTATGATGAAATCTGGAAATGATGCAGCAGTGCAACTTGCAATATCCGTAGGAAAGAGTGTACCTGAATTTGCCAAAATAATGAACAGCAAAGCAACGGAACTTGGACTAAAAAATACGCATTTTGTGGTTCCACATGGACTTGATATTGATGGACATTATACAACAGCATATGAACTTGCAAAAATTGCTGATTATGCACTTAAAATTCCAAAAATAAGGGAGATTGTTTCAACCAAAACACATACTGTATATATAAATAATAGACCTATGACAATAAATAATACAAATGAGTTACTTGGCAGTCTTAATGGTGTATATGGTGTGAAAACAGGATTTACGAACGGGGCTGGAAGATGTTTAGTTACATCATGTAAAAGAGACGATATAGATATTATTACAGTTATTTTGGGGGCAGATACTAAAAAAATGAGGACAGCTGATAGTATAAAACTTATAGAATATGCAAATAAAAATTTTAAGATGGTAAATATAAAGAAAAAAGTGATAAAAGAATTTTCAAAATGGAAAGGCTTAAATGAAAATAGGATTATAGTTAATAAAGGAAAGGCTAATATGAAACTTGAACTTGAAGACTTAGAGTTTGAGATGATGGCTGTAAAAAATACTCAAGTTGATAATATAAAGATAGAAGTTAATTCAGTCTATTATTTTGATGCTCCTGTTGAGAAAAAATGTGTAATTGGAAATTTGAAGATTATGATAGGAGATGAAACGGTAAAAGTAGTAAATATATATAATAAGCATGAGATAGAAAAAAAGAATGTGAAAGATTATATATTTGAATTTTTGAGAGTGTTGAATGAAACTTGAAACAGTGAAATAAACAATATTTTAATACCACAAATTACCAATTATAACTATTGGTTTATTTGAGTTGCTTAAAATCGCCCATTTTATGTCATTTTATATGATTCTAATTAACCTAATAAAAAAGCTGGTGCAAAACAACTTTCCAGATGTTTTGCACCAGCTATTGACTTTGAACCGTTTTTGCTTTGGAGGCGCCACCCGGATTTGAACCGGGGATCAGAGTTTTGCAGACTCGTGCCTTACCACTTGGCTATAGCGCCATTAAAATAATGGAGCGGGAAACGGGGCTCAAACCCGCGACCTCTGCCTTGGCAAGGCAGCGCTCTATCAACTGAGCTATTCCCGCATCTCCTAGTTTAAATATATGTTTTGTTTCTGTAAAATAGAACAGTAATATAATAACAAATTTAAAATAAAAAGTCAAGCAGAATAGAAAATATTTGTAGTGTTTTTGCATAAATATTTCATTATTAAAATTAATAAACATAATATCATTTGCATTAAATACGCTTCAAACCCGCATATTCCTAAGATTTAAGCTAAAAACTATTGAAAATGTAACAAAAATGTAATATAATTGTAATATGAATGTAATATTTTTGACGATAATAAAAAAACAAATTTCCGTAACAGTATAGAGGCTATATTTTCAATATATGGAAAATGTGGTAAATACTGTTATTGACTATTGCAAAAAATGAAAGTAAAATAGAAAGTATAAAAATAGGTGAAAATATGGAGGGTAATATGAAAAGCTTAAAGAAAGTTACAATGTTATTAATTTCAATTCTTGTAGCAACATGTTTTGGATTAGTTTTTACGACTACATCAAAAGCTGCGACAGGTAGTAGATACCTTACAATTAAACAGCTTCGTTCATCAGGATATGGCTACAAAGCTTTAGAAAAAAACATTTGGAAAATTTGCGAGTCAAATAGTAGTGGTACTGTTACAAACTATGACCATACTATTTATTGTGTAAAGGGAGGAGCTGGATTTGGATCTTCTGCTTTTGGTAGTGGAACACCGACAGTTAGAGAATACACAAGATATTTTGATTTAAAAAACAAATCATCAATACCAAGTTCATATGCAAATTTAATACCAGTATTTTCAAATGGAAATTATTCTAAACTTGTAAAATTACTTGAAAATATATACATTGCACCAAAAGCAAATGCTACAACAGAAGAAAGACAAACAGCATCTGAATATAGAGATTTATTATTAAGGAAAGCTGGACTTGCAGATAGTAGCATTACAGATGATGATATTGATGCAGTACAACAATTGGCAGTATGGCATTTTACAAATCCAGGTGATGCTTATGATGTTGGAGAGGCTGGAACATTTGAATTTTGGATTAATGCAGTTGCAGGTTCTGATAGTAACTACAATGCTTTAAGTGATGAAAATGGCGCAGGAGCTGAGAATGGCTTTTCAAGAAGTGAAGATTGCAATATTTTGTATGAGTATTTAATTAACTTAGCAGACAGTGAAGGACAAGAATACACACCTACACCTTCATCAGCACCATATACACTTGTAAAAACAACAATTAAACAAAAAACAGTTGGAGATAACTATATTATCGGACCATTCAAAATAAATAAAACAAGTGATACAACAGGAACATTAAATGCTACAATAAAAAATGGAAACACAATAATTACACCAAAATTACAAGATGTTGATGATGAAGAAATTGCATCTCTAGAAGATTCAATTGGACATGATTTTTATATTGTACTTCCTAAAACTACAAATATTGAGAATATTAGCTTAGAGATATCAGGTTCATATTTTGATACATCACTTACATATTGGTCAACAGAAAATACTGATGGAAAAGATCAACCGGTAGTTGAAGTTAAGAGAACAAAAACTACATATAGTGATTCAGTAAGCTTTACACCAGAAGTTGAGAAAAAATTTGACTTAGCACTAAGAAAATTTATTACATCAATTAATAATGTTGCACCAACAGTGAGCAGAGAACCAAAAATAAGTGCAGATACATTAAAAGATTTAGCAGATGGAAAAATTACAACAGCTGTAAAAACACATCCAAAGACAGCTTTAGAAGTAAAAAAAGGTGATAAAGTTATTTATACAATAAGAGTATACAACGAGGGCGAAGTAGATGGATATGTAACTGAAATTACAGATTACCTACCAGACGGATTAAAACTTGCAGAAAATAGTACAGTAAATACAAATAACGGATGGAAATCTACAGATGGAAAGAAAATTACAACAGATAAATTAAAAGGTACAAAATTAGCAGCATTTAATAAACAAACATTAGAACTTAAATATTTAGATGTGCAAATTGAATGTGAAGTAACAGCTGAAAGCCCAGCAATTGGAAAAACGACATTAAAGAATATTGCTGAAATTACAGGAGCAAATGGTGGTAAAGATGTAGATTCAACACCAGATAATGTTAATAAAGATAATTATGGTTCAACAAGTCAAGAAGATGATGACGATTTTGAAGACTTAGTGTTAAAAGGAGAAAAATTTGATTTAGCACTTAGAAAATTCATTACATCAATAAATAATGTTGCACCAACAGTGAGCAGAGAACCAAAAATAAGTGCAGATACATTAAAAGATTTAGCAGATGGAAAAATTACAACAGCAGTTAAGGTTCATCCTAAAAATGCTTTAGAAGTAAGTACAGGAGATAAAGTAGTTTATACAATAAGAGTATATAATGAGGGTAAAGCAGATGGGTATGTAAAAGAAATTACTGACTATTTGCCAGAAGGATTGAAATTTGTAGAGAATAGTACAATAAATACAGAAAATGGTTGGAAAAATCCATCAGGAGATGGTAAAACAATTACAACAGATAAGCTTGCAGGAACACTTCTAAAAGGATTTGATGGACAAAATTTACAATATTTAGATGTACAAATTGAGTGCGAGGTTATTGCAACTATCTCAAGTAAAGATAATGTTCTTAAAAATATTGCCGAAATTACAAAACATGCTGATAAAGACGGTAATGAAACAGTAAAAGATGAAGATTCGACACCAGATAATGTTAAGAGAGATGATTATGGAACAACAAGCCAAGAGGATGATGACGATTTTGAGCAATTAATTATTCCAGGAAAATATTTTGATTTAGCATTAAGAAAATTCATTTCAGCAGTTGGAGATAATGAACTTGTAGATGAAAACGGAAATTATACAAGAGCTCCAAAAGTTGATGTTACACCATTGCTTAACGGAAAAACAACAGCAATATATAATCACAGTAAAAAAGCTGTTAATGTAAATGTTGGAGATATTGTTACATACACAATAAGAGTATACAATGAAGGCGAAATAGATGGATATGTAAAAGAAATTACTGATCACTTGCCACAATATTTAGAGTTTGTAAATGATGAATTTAATGCTCAATATGGATGGAAGGTTTCAAATGATGGAAGAACTGTAACAACAGATATTACATCACCTGATACTGAATATTCAGCAAGTAGAGATACTTTATACAAAGATAGAGCAGGAAATATACAAACATTTACGCAGGAACATGAAAAAAATTATACTTTACTTAAGGCATTTTACAAGAATTCTACAACACTTGATTATATTGATGTAAAAATTAGATGTAAAGTAAAAGATACTGTAATTGCTGAAAAAATTACAAACATTGCTGATATCACAAAACAATCAGACAAAAATGGAAATAACATAACAGATAGAGATTCAACACCTGGAAATGTTACTCTTCCAACAGATGAATTACTTCCAGAGTATAAAGATGATGAAATAAATAGAGGAGACGAATATATTCCAGGACAAGAAGATGACGACGACTTTGAAAAAGTAATAGTGCAAAAATTTGACTTAGCATTAAGAAAATTTATTACAGGAGTAAATGATAAAGAGGTATCTGGAAGAGTTCCAAGTTTCTCTATTGATGAAAATGGAAAAATGACATATACTCATCCAAAAACTCCAGTTGATGTGGTAAATGGAGATACAGTTATATATACTTTAAGAATATATAATGAAGGAAACCAAGCAGGTTATGCAAATGAGGTTAAAGATAACATTCCAGAAGGACTTGTATATTTACCAGACAATGATTTAAACAAAACATATAGATGGAAAATGTATGATAAAGATGGAAATGAAACAACAAATGCAAATGAAGCTAAAACAATTAAAACAGATTACTTATCATATGAACAAGAACAAGCTGAAAACAGAGATAATCTAATTAAAGCATTTGATAAAGGTACAATGACACAACCTGATTATAGAGATGTTAAAGTTGCATTTAAGGTTACAGAACCTAATACATCAGACAGAATCTTAATTAACACAGCTGAAATTTCTGATGACAGAGACGAAAAAGGAAATCATGTTGATGATATAGATTCAACGCCAGATAATAACAAAGATGGTGAAGATGACCAAGATATAGAAAAGGTAAAAGTAAAATACTTTGACTTAGCACTTGAAAAAATTATTACAGAATATAGCATTAAATTAAATGGAAAAACAACAACTACAAAGACAGGACACAAATTTGGAGTACAACCAGAGCCAGTAGTTAAAGTTGAAACATTAAAGAATACTAGAAAAAATGCTGTAATTAAATTCAAATATCAAATAAAAGTAACAAACGAAGGTGAAATCGAAGGCTATGCAGATGAAATTAAAGATTATATTCCAGATGGATTAAAATTTGTTCAAGCGGATAATCCAAAGTGGAAATTATCTGAAGATGGAAAAACTGTAACAACAGACCAATTAAAAAATAGATTATTAAAACCTGGAGAAAGTGCAATTGTAGAAATTACTTTCCAATGGATAAATGGAGATAACAACTTAGGTTTAAAACAAAACTGGGCTGAAATTAGCAAAGACAGAAATGATAGCAATACACCTGATATTGACTCAACACCAGATAACTTTAAAAAAGGAGAAGATGACATTGATGATGCATCAGTAATCTTATCTGTAGTAACAGGTGTTGGAGAAAATTATATATTAATTACAGGAGCAGTACTTGCAATAATTGCAGGCGGACTTGTATTAATCAAAAAATTTGTTATATAATACAGAATATTAAAAATTGAACCCTAAAAAAAGGGTTCAATTTTTATCTGCAAAAATAAAATAAAAGTTTACTTTAAAAAAGTGATATGATATAATGCAAACATAATGAGGTGAAACTAATGAATCAAATTTTGGTTATGGAAAATAAAAAGAAAAAAAGAAGCAGAAATACAGGACCTGCAGAGATAGAAAATATTTTAAAATTTTTTGCGATTGCTTTAATAGTGTTTGGAGTGCTTTTTATAGGCCATGGTTCATATGCAATATATAAAGATGCAAAGGGTAAAGATAAAAAGAATTTGCCTATTTTAACAATGGAAAGAGTAAATGACGAGGTTATAATAAAGGCTACAAGCAGTATTAAAATCAAGAATTTAATATATAGCTGGAATACAGATGAAGAAACAAAAATACCAGTAGATGGAACTTTTATTGAAGAAAATGTAATGCTTTTAAATGAAAATGGTACTTTGAATGTTAAAATTGAAGATGAAAAAGGAAGAACAGTAAAATATCAAAAAGAATTTATTATAGATGGACTTGATATAACAAAACCTACAATAGAAATTCAAGAACAAGGTTCAAATGGAACAATAAAAATTACTGCCACAGACGAAACTCAAATGAAATATATCAGTTACAGCATAAATGGTAGTGATGAAATACAAATAGATAAGTCTGATGCAGAAGATAAGATAATGAATTATATTTTAAAACTTCAAAAAGGAGAAAACAAATTAACAGTTACTGCAGTAGATTCTTCTGGAAACTTTGAAATAATTGAAAAAACAATAATTGTATCAGGCAAGACTACAATGAATTTAAAAATTGAAAATGGTAAACTTGTAGTTACAGCGGAGGATCCAGACGGAATTAAAGACATTGAAATTAACCTAAATGGAGTAACAAAGTCTGTTAAAGATATAAATCAGAAATCAATTAAGGCAACCCTTAATATTGTAGAAGGAACAAATAATATCAGAATAAAAATAACAAATGTTAATTCATTAATAACAACAGGAGCTAAAGAATTTAATTATGCTAAATAATGTACTTTTATACTTTATAATATATTCATTTTTAGGTTGGTGCTTAGAGTCATTATACAAAACAATACTTGATAAACATTTTGTAAATAGTGGTTTTCTATATGGACCTTTATGTCCAATATATGGATTTGGGGCAATTATAATGATAATTGTTTTTGGAGCACTACCTAAAAATATATTTATAATATTTTTTATATCAATGATATTTTTAACAATATGGGAATATATTGTAGGATTCATTTTAGAAAAAATATTTAAAACCAAATATTGGGATTATTCAAATATTAAATTTAATATAAATGGAAGAGTATGTCTTAAAAATTCAATATATTGGGGAATATTGGGTGTGATATTCATATTTATAATACATCCAGTAATAGGTAATCTTGTAAATATATTGCCTGCATCAGTTATATTTAGTTCCGGACGTGCTCAGCGTCACCATCCGGGCGATGGCATCCAGCGGAACGCAGACAAACCGCTTCCAGCCGTCCTCGAGATCCCGCGCCGTCGTAAACGGCAATTGCGTCACATCGTCGGGCGACGCGGGCCACATTCCCGCCCGGATCGCCTCACCGTGACGTTCAAAAACGCCAGCAAGACGTTTCCGGTACAGCAGGCTGTTACGCTCCGTATAGCGCAACACCTCGTTGATTTTGTTCAACTGATACCGCCGCAACGATTCTTCGCTCAGCACCTCCAGCCCACAGCAACGCGCGATCCAGTCATCCAGAAACGGGCGCTTCATCATAC
>CAJMLO010000016.1 GCA_905214245.1 uncultured bacterium | reverse complement strand
CCACCTCCTCACTCACAACATAAGTTGTGGATTAAAAGTGGCAAACCACATCTGCTTATTCTCATTTCCTACAAGAACTAGTATATCATGTAAGGATATAAAAATCAATACTCAAGAACAAATTTTTGCCAGTTTATTCATTAATTAATTTGACACAATTTTGAATCTATAGTAATATAATGACATAACTAGAGAAGTCTTGCAAATACACTTTTTGAAAGGAGGATAATTTATAAATAAAAAGCGCCTGGACACAAAATATATGTGTTGACGAGGATGGAAACTTATCGAAAGATTCGGCGGATGGTTTCCTGGCATTTAGGTTATTGCCATAAATATTAGCAAAAACCTGATAGTAATATCAGTATACAAAACTAATAGAATAGCCTTTTATTTGTAATGCTTTTTTAGATATTTAATATCTAGGAGGAATTTTTATGTGTGGAATTGTAGGATACATAGGTAGCAAAAAGGCTACACCAATACTAATTAATGGCTTATTATGTCTTGAATATAGAGGATATGATTCAGCCGGAATTGCAACAATTGAAGGTGACAAAATATCTATAAAAAAAGATAAAGGAAGAGTAAATAATTTATATAATATTGATGGAATAAATGAACTTAACGCAACAGTTGGTATTGCTCATACAAGATGGGCAACTCATGGAAAACCATCAAAAGAAAATGCGCATCCACATATGGATAACAGCAAAAGCTTTGCCGTAGTCCATAATGGAATAATAGAAAACTATATTGATTTAAAGAATTTTTTAAGTAGTAAAGGATATTCTTTTTCATCTCAAACAGATACGGAAGTAATACCAAATTTAATACACTACTATTTTCATAATGGTGTTCAAACACATGAAGATAAATTTTTAAGTGCTGTAAAATCAGCTGTTGACGATTTAAAAGGAAGTTATTCACTTGGTGTTATTTCTCCCCTATTTCCTGACGAAATAATTGCAGTAAGAAAAGACAGTCCACTTGTTATTGGAACATCTGAAGGTGAAAATTTTATTGCATCAGATATCCCTGCTATTTTAGAGCATACAAAAAACTTTTATCTACCTGATGACAATGAATTTGCTGTAATTACAAGAGATAAAGTTAGTTTTTATGATAATTCTCTTACAGCTCACAATAAAGCTATTAAAAATATTGATTGGGATGCAAACTCTACCCAAAAAGACGGATATGAGGATTTTATGCTAAAAGAAATTTTTGAGCAACCAACTTCTGTAAGAGAAACAATTGGATCAAGATTTAAACTTGGAGAAAAATGTTCATTTGAGGATTTAGAAATTTCAAAAGAATATTTAAACTCTGTAAATAAAATATATATTGTAGCCTGTGGAACTGCAATGCATGCAGGCCTTGCAGGTAAAACAATTTTAGAGAGATTATGCAAAATTCCAGTAATAGTTGACATTGCATCAGAATTTAGATACAGAGAACCTCTAATTGATGAAAAAACATTGTGTATTTATATAAGTCAATCTGGAGAAACTGCAGATACAATTGCTGCATTAAAACTTGCAAAATTACAAGGTGCAAAAACTCTTGCTATATCAAATGTTATAGGTAGCTCAATCACAAGAGAAGCAGATTATGTTATATATACACATGCTGGACCTGAAATTGCAGTTGCATCAACAAAAGCATACACATCACAAGTTGTGCTTTTAGCAATACTTGCACTTCACTTTGCAGAAATACTTGAAAGATGCAGTCAAGATGAGATTGAAGCTCTAAAATCTGACATATTTGATTTGCCTTCAAAAATTGAAACAATTTTGGATGATACATCTGTTATAAAAGAATTTGCTAAAAAAGTATACACAGAAAAAGATATGTTTTTCCTAGGTCGTGGAACTGATTATTCTACTTCTTTGGAGGGTTCTCTTAAATTAAAAGAAATATCATATATTCACTCTGATGCATATGCCGCAGGAGAATTAAAACATGGACCTATTGCACTTATTGAGAATGATGTGACAGTAATAGGAATTATCACAGATGAAAAATTGATTGAAAAATCAATTAGTAATATGCAGGAAGTAATTACAAGAGGAGCAAAAACTCTTGTTATAACAAACAAAATACTTCCAAATACTCATTTTAATTATGTGATAAATATACCTGATACAAATCCACTACTTTCACCTATTTTAGCGGTAGTTCCACTTCAACTTCTTGCCTACTATATTTCAAAAAATAAAGGTCTAGATGTTGATAAACCAAGAAATCTTGCAAAATCTGTAACGGTTGAATAGAATTTTCAAATCATGCCAAATTTTTTTATAATTTTGGCATGATTTTTTGTAACATTTTATTAATTCAAATGTACTTATATATAAAATATAAGGAGGTGTCCGCAATGAAAAAGAGTGTAAAATCATTTATTATTTTTGTTGTAATTTTTTTATTAATCTTAATAATTGCTATTGGTACATACAATTATCTAAGTTCACATCTATTTCCAATAGACTCAAACGCCAAAAACGAAGTTAAGCAAAAAATTCAAGCTATTGAAGATAAAACTTTAAGACAAAATATAATTGAACATTTTCTTGAGTCAAACATGTTAACAAAAGAAGAAGCTAATTCTTTATACTAATTTTAGGAGGACAATTTTGGTGTATGATATACAGAAAATATATGAAAAATACTCAAAAACAGTATATAACTTTTTATTATGTATTACTAATAATGTAGAATTATCTGAAGATTTAACCCAAGAAACTTTTTTCTGTGCAATCAAAAGCATTGATAAATTTCAAGGAAACTGTAAAATATCAGTTTGGCTATGTCAAATTGCTAAATTTTTATGGTACAAGCATTTAAAAAAAGAAAAAACTAAAATTCCTATAGAAAATTTTGAATCAGTATCTGATATTACTTCTGATTTAGAAACTAGCATAGTCGATAAGATTTTAAAAGAAAAATTGTATGAACAAATTGATTCATTAAATATTACAACAAAAAAAGTAATTTTATTTAGGATTTGTGGTGATTTAAGTTTTAAAGAAATTGGTTTGTTAATGGGAAAATCTGAATCTTGGGCTAGAATAACATTTTATAGAGGAAAAGAAAAATTAAAGGAGGATAATTCAAATGAGTTCAAAAAATGATTGTGAAATTGTAAAAGATTTATTACCAAATTACATTGAAAGTTTGACTTCACATGCAACAAATGATTATATTAAAAATCATATCAAAAATTGTCCAAATTGTGCAAACACTCTAAAAAATATGAATGGTGAATTGTTGTTAAAAGATATCTATGAAGAAAAAGAAATTGATTTCTTAAAAATGCTAAACAAGAAAAATACTATTTTTAAAAGAAGTGCAATTTCATTATTGATAATTACAATTATTTTGACAATTATTATAGTTATTTTTATAATACCTAATTATTTATGGATAATAGACGAAAATGGTAATATAGATATATTTCATTCAATATTTGGTTATAATTATTCATCTTCCAATGTTTCATATTATGTTGCTACACAAACAATAACTGACTCTGAAATATCTGAAAACGAAAAAAATTATACCAAAATATACATATTACAATTAGATGAATCTATAAATAAAATTCAAAATTACAAATTAATTGTACATGGGGTAACTAAACAATATATTAATGATATGACAAACCAACTTGCGAAATTTTTAGATATTAGCAATAGTAAAATATCAAATTTACAATATAATAATAATTCATATTCATACAACATTGGCTTTGAAAATTCAAATAAAGAGCAAATCTTAAATGAAATGCTTGAAAATGATGATGATAAAATTATTGAAATATATTAAAAGGCTTCATTCGAGGCCTTTTTTCATTGATTCTGCTATTTAGTAAATTTATTGCATTAATCTACAAGCGTAATACAATATAATATAGTAACTTATTCATTTTAATTATTGTAGTCAACTTACAATATAATTGTTAAAAATAAAAATTTTAAGTATAAATAATATGAGAAATATTTTAAAAATTTTGATAATTCTTTTTTGAATCGTATAGCAACTCTATCTTATCATAAAAATTCCCCAGTTTGTTACATAGCAAACTGGTGGAAGAAATTAAATATTCGGTTTATACAAAATTCACAAAGATTCTTTTACCTACTCTGATTTTTCCAGTCGTAGCCAAAACATCTTTGTCATAAATCTGACCGTCTTCAACATTCCTAACGGCTTTTCCAATAAACATTCTTCGCAGTTCTGAATTGCTCATAAGTTTTACTCTGCTCAATGCAGTATAAAAAGTATCTCCATCTTCTAACTTGATTTCAATACAATCTTCTGCATTTATAGTCCTTTTAGAAAATTTCCTTTCAAATTCAGCTCTAGCTTTTTCTCCTTGAGTGATATCTTTAGTTTGTAAAGATACAAAGAAAGATGCTAACTGTTTCTTTGCTTCAAAAGGATTTTCCTCAATAAAGCTTTCAAGTTGGGCTTTTTCATGATTATTCATAAATGCAAAGCACCTAAAATATGGCATTATTTGTTCGTCTTTTATGGACATAAACTTGCCAAATTTCTCATTTGAATCTTCCAATACTGCAATAGCATTTCCATAAGATTTACTCATTTTCCTTCCATCACCTGAAGTTCCTTCCAAAATAGGAGTCATAAGAGCAATCTCTTCAGCCCGTCCATTTCCTCTCATAATATCTCTACACTGTTGGAATTTTAATTATTTATTTTCGAAAGGATACCCTATAAAGTGATTACATGGGATAATTTCTCCAGTAACATCGAATACAATACCATTTTCCTTTTGAACATGACAACAGGTAGAAATTCTTTTCTTTTTGATCATATTCTGTAAAACATCTTTTTTTATAAGACATAATGGAAATGAAGTTTCAATGGTATAATTGAAGCAACCATTTTCCAATACTGAATAAATATAACTCGTAAAATTCCCCATATCCCTTATGTTCATGGTTTTACATTCATACTCAGTACTTAAAGAAGGCTTTTCAAATTGAATAATTAAATTATCCATGTTTTCTTTAGCCAACATCTCTACAAATTCATCAAACTTATTTGTATCTTTAGTCGTGATAACATATGAGATAGAAGGTTCAAAGCCAAAAGATTTTAAGTTATGATATCCTTCAATCATTTCATGTAAACCAGTTTGATGTGTATTATAAAGATATTCATCTTCTGATGTTCCTTTAATTGAAATATTTATGCCATCAATTTTAGAACTAACAATTTGTTGTGTAAAGTTCTTGTTTTGAAATCTTTTTCCATTAGTTGCAATTCTAACGTTAATGCCTAGACTTTTAATGTAATGAATTAGCTCAATAAGATTTGGATAAATTGTTGGTTCTCCACCAATTATCGTGATTGTTTTGACTTCTCTCTTATGCAAATATCTAACTATTTGCATAGCATATCTTAAATCCATACACCGATGCTTTGCTAGCACTTTTTGAGCATAGCACCAATCACATTTGCAATTGCATGTATAATTGGTAGTTAACCAAGCTGTAGAAATATTTTGCATACTTGCTCTCTCCTTTTTTTATTAAATTTATATTGGCTATAATACCATATTTTCATGTTTATGTCAACTTTTTTTGAAGTAAAAGAACCAGTTATAAATAACTGGCTCTTTTGGAGTTTTAATTGTAACTCCTTTTGGCTTACTTACGGATCGCAATCGTAGTTTTCTACGTTACCCTTTGTACCTTCTACTGCGTCTTCTGACACAATATTGGTTGTCTTGGATAACTCAAGAAGTTCCTTCAACATGCGAAATCCTCCTTTCTAATAAAAAAAGATTAATATAATCTACAGCAATTGCTAATGCAATTACAATGTGTATATTACCATATTTAATGTGATTTGTTAACATAATTAATTAACTTTTTGTTCAAATCTTAAATTTTTAACACTCATGCCCAAGTTCTCATAAAATTTTATTGCTTTTTTATTAAATCCCCACACCATAAGTTCTATATTGTCAATTTTTTTTTCTTTGGCAAGTTCTACAATTTGACTATATAACTTTTTACCAATTCCTCTCTTTTGGTAATTTTCATCAACACAAATATCTTCAATATGCAAAATCTTTCTATCTTTCATAATTTTGTTATTAGATACTTCTTTTATATGAGAAAAACAAATTCCAACAATTTTATTTTTCAATTCAGCAACCAAATATATATTATTATTATTTAATAGTCCATTTTTAAATTCATCTGCACTAATCGGATCAACATCTTTATATATATCATTTCTTGCATTTACATGTAATTTATGTATTTGCATAATTAATTTATGAATACCCTTAAAATCATTTGTTTTAGCTGTTCTTATAATAATTTCTTCTTCCATATTTATTAAAATCCTTTCTTACACGGTATCATTATATCAAACTATGATAAAAGTAGTCAATATTATAAATATATTATTTATATAATACATATCTCTTGATTCTGCGCAATTCCTATTGACTAAGTAGGATATTTTATGGTATAATTCCTACTTAGTTAGTATGAATATTTTTTTAGATTTTGATAAGATTATATATAGATGGAGGAAATTATGGAAAACCTATTAGAAATAAAAGATTTATATTCAAATGCAGAAGATAAAGAAATTTTAAAAGGTCTTAATTTAACAATAAACAAAGGTGAAACTCATGTTATTATGGGACCAAATGGTGCAGGAAAATCTACACTTGCAAATGTTATTTTTAACAACCCAGCATATACAAAAAAATCTGGAAGTATAACATTTGATTCAGAGGACATCACTTCCCTTACAACTGATAAAATTGCAAAAAAAGGTGTATTTATGTCTTTTCAATCTCCTGAAGAAATTCCAGGAATATCAACTCTAAATTTCTTGAAATATGCTAAAGGAAAAATTACAGAAAAGCCTGTAAAATTATTTGCATTTAAAGATACAATTTCATCTCATATTCAAGAATTAAATATGAATCCAAAATTAATTGACAGAAACCTAAATGTTGGTTTTTCTGGTGGTGAAAAAAAGAAAAACGAAATCTTGCAAATGCTTGTATTAGAGCCAAAACTTGCAATTCTAGACGAAACAGATTCTGGACTTGATGTTGACGCAATAAAAACAGTATCAAAAGGAATTAGTTTATACAAAACAGAGGAAAATGCTGTTTTAATCATCACACACAACACACGTATATTAGAAAATTTAAAAGTAGATTATGTTCATATTTTAGTTGATGGAAAAATTGTAAAAACTGGCGGACCAGAACTTGCAAAAGAAATCGAAGAAAATGGATATGCAAAATACAAAACATTGAAAGGATAATATTATGAAAACTCAAATAAATGATATTAATAGAAATATATACGATATTAAAAATTCAGATAAATATGCTTTCAAAATGCAAAAAGGATTAAATGAAGATATAGTTAGAGAAATTTCTAAGCAAAAGGACGAGCCTAGTTGGATGCTTGATATTAGACTAAAGGCTCTTGATGCTTATTTCAAACTTAGCCTTCCTACATGGGGACCTGATTTATCAGAACTTAATATGGATGAAATTGCAACATACGTAAAGCCTAAAACAAATTTAAATGACAACTGGAATGATGTTCCAGAAGATATAAAAGATACTTTTGATCGTTTAGGAATACCTGAGGCTGAAAAAAAATCTCTTGCAGGTGTTGGAGCTCAATATGATTCTGAAGTTGTATATCATAGTATGAAAGAGGATTTGAAAAAACAAGGTGTTATTTACACAGATATGGATACTGCTGTAAGGGAATATCCTGAAATTGTAAAAGAGCATTTTATGAAATGTGTGCCTATAACAGATCACAAATTTGTTGCACTTCATGCAGCAGTATGGTCTGGCGGTTCTTTCGTATATATTCCAAAGGGAGTAAAACTTGACTTTCCTTTGCAATCATACTTTAGACTTAACTCACCAGAGTCTGGACAATTTGAACATACTCTTATAATTGTTGATGAAGGTGCAAGTCTTCATTTTATAGAAGGATGTTCTGCTCCTAAATACAACAAAGTAAATCTTCACGCAGGCTGTGTTGAGTTATATGTAAAAGATAATGCATATTTAAGATATTCTACAATTGAAAACTGGTCTAAAAACATGATGAATTTAAATACAAAAAAAGCAATTGTTGGTAAAAATGCTCAAATAGACTGGGTTACAGGTTCTTTTGGTTCTAAAGTATCTATGCTATACCCTATGAGTATTTTAAATGGAGAAGGTGCAAAAACAGAATACACAGGTATTACATTTGCCGGAAAAGGACAAAACCTTGATACAGGATTTAAAGTTGTTCATAACTTTCCTAATACATCTTCTGTTGTAAATTCTAAATCAATTTCAAAAGATGGTGGTTCTTGCACATATAGAGCTTTGGTTCGAATTGGAGAAAATGCCAAAGGCTCAAAATGCAGTGTAAGCTGTGAATCTCTAATGCTTGATGACATTTCTAGATCTGACACAATTCCTACAAATGATATTAGAAATGATGATGTAGAATTTTCACATGAAGCTACAATTGGTAAAATAAGTGATAAAGAAATATTCTATCTTATGAGCCGTGGTCTTTCAGAAGAAGACGCAAAAGCTATGATAGTTAGGGGATTTGCCTACCCTATTTCAAAAGAATTACCTGTTGAATATGCAGCAGAAATGAATAATTTGATAAATCTAGAATTGGAAGGAGCTATTGGATAATATGAAAAATTTAACTATAAATGAAACACCTGTAAGAACATCAAATAATTTTAAAATAAACAATATTACTCTTGAAGATTTAGAAATACCCACAAATGTAGAAAATTTTAAAAATGCAGAAATAATATGCAAAAGCAGTAAGATTGAGTCTGATTTTTCAAGTGATAATTTAACATATGGAAATGGTGATGTTTTAGAAGAGAATGTAAAAAAATGTGCAAATCATAGAGCTAAGCTTACTACATCAGATGAAACTATAAAAATAAATTACACATTTGATGATAATAACCTATCACTCATTAACAATATTGACATTTTTGCAAATGGCAGTTCAAATATTATAATCACATATAATTCCAAAACTAGCAAGCCTTGCTTCCACAATGGAATTATTAGATTATTTGCAAATGAAAATTCTAATGTAAATATTGTTGTAGTTAATCTTTTAAATAATTTATCACACAATTTTGATGCAATAGAAAATACTTTAGATGCAAATAGCAATGTTAATTACACAATAATTGATATTGGCGGTAAATATAGTATTTCTAACTATTTTTCAAATATTATTGGAGAAAATGCAAATAATAATTTAAAAACAATTTATTTAGGAACTGAAAATCAAGTAAAAGATATAAACTATATTGCTCATCTAAAAGGTGTAAAATCTCAAATTGATATTGACGTTCAAGGTGCCTTAGATGGCAATTCAAAAAAGAATTTTAAAGGAACAATTGATTTCAAAAAAGGTTGCAAAAAATCAAAAGGAAATGAAAACGAATATTGTATGCTACTTTCAAATACAGCAAAATCAAAGGCACTTCCTATGCTACTTTGCACAGAATCTGATGTAGAAGGAAATCATTCAACAGCTTCTGGCAAGGCAAACAATGATACTCTATTTTACATTATGAGTAGAGGAATTTGCTATAAAGACGCTATAAAAATGATAGTACGTGCTCGTTTTAACAACATAATAGAAACAATACCTGATGAAGATTTAAAAACTGAAATACTTAGCAAAATAGATGAAAAATTATCATAATATTGGAGGAAAAATTTTTGGATAATAAAGATTTAAGAAAAGACTTCCCTATTTTTGAAAATAGAGATATTGTATATTTAGACAGTGGTGCAACTACACAAAGACCAATTCAAGTAATAGATGCAATAGACAATTTTTATAAAAAAAATAATGCCAACCCTCACAGAGGTGCATATTCTTTAAGCATTGATGCTACAAATGAGTACGAAAATACAAGGGCAAAAATTGCAAAATTCATAAATGCTCCTAAGGCAGAACAAATTATTTTTTCAAAAAATGCAAGCGAATCATTAAATTTAATTGCATATTCCTATGGACTTACAAATTTGAAAAAAGATGATGAAGTAGTAATTTCAATAATGGAACATCATTCAAACCTTGTTCCATGGCAATTTGTAACTAAACAAACTGAAAGTAAATTATCATATATGTATATAAATGATAATTTTGAGCTTTCTATTGATGAAATAAGGAAAAAAATAACAGACAAAACAAAAATAGTTGGTATTACTCATGTTTCAAATGTACTTGGAACAATAAATCCTGTAAAAGATATTATAGATTATGCACATAAAAAAGGTGCAGTTGTTGTTTTGGACGCCTCTCAAAGCATACCTCATATGAAAATTGATGTACAAGAACTTGATGCAGATTTCGTTGTTTTTTCAGGTCACAAAATGCTTGCACCTCTTGGTATTGGTGTACTATATGGAAAAGAAGAATTATTAAACAAAATGCCTCCATTTTTAATGGGTGGAGATATGATAGAATATGTATATGAACAGAATACCACCTTTGCCCCACTTCCAAATAAATTTGAAGCTGGAACGCAAAATGTCGAAGGTGTTGTTGGACTTGGCGCTGCGATAGATTATATCAATCAAGTAGGATATAATACAATTCAAGAAATAGAAGAATCTGTTGTAAATTATGCACTTGATGAGCTTTCTAAACTTGAATTTATAGATTTATATACTACAAAAAATCGCCAAAATCATTCTGCAGTAATATCTTTTAATATTCGTGGCATTCACCCACATGATGTAGCAAGTATTTTAGATTCATGTGGTGTATGTGTTCGTTCAGGAAATCACTGTGCACAACCTCTTATGAGATTTTTAAAAATAGATTCAACCTGTAGAGCAAGCTTCTATTTCTATAATAACAAAGAAGATGTAGACAAGCTTGTAGAAGCACTAAAAAAAGCATATAAAAAATTTGAAAAATATATTACTAAATAAGGAGTAGTAAGATGAGTGAAATAGATGAAATGTATAATGACCTTATAATGGAACATAGCATGAATTCATATAATAAGAAAAAGCTTGACCATTGTGATCTTTGTAGTAAGGGTCATAATCCAAATTGTGGAGATGAAATCGAAATAGAATTGATTTTAGATGGAAATGTAATAAAAGATATGGCTTTTACAGGACATGGATGTGCAATTTCTCAAGCCTCAACCTCTATTATGATTGATACATTAAGAGATAAAACAATTGAGCAAGCAAAGGAAATAATAGAAGATTTTATTAAAATGATAAAAAGAGAAAATCTTTCTGAAGAAGAATACTCAAAATTAGAAGATGCAATCGCATTCAAAAATATAGCAAATATGCCTGCTAGAGTTAAATGTGCACTTTTAGCATGGCACACTTTAGAAGATCTATTAAATGAAAAAAAATAATTTTTATTTGACAAATCTGTTTAATCTATGTATAATAATTATAGGAAATGAAAGCCACAGAAATGTGTGCTACCATATATAATATGTTTAACACCACATAGCTTGGCAGGGCATAATGTGGTGTTTTTTTATTTGCTCAAAATAATAACCAAAGTTATGATTAAGGCAACTGCTATGATAGTAACTCCTATTAATCCGAAGAATAATAGATATATTAATTGAATTAATAATATTTCCATAGCACCACCTCCATTCTCACAGCATAAACTGCGTATGTAAAGTGGTAGCACCCACATCTGCTTATTCTCATTTCCTATGCTTAATAGTATAGTATATTTTTACTTATTTGTCTAGTGTAATAATCCAATATTTTACATTTATATAATTTAACCCAGTACAAAATCGTACTGGGTTTATTATTTATGCTGTTTTTAATTCAAGTCTTAATTTATCAGCTATCATCGCAATGAATTCGCTATTTGTTGGCTTGCCTTTTGATGCTGAAACAGTATATCCGAATATACTTTCAACAACATCTGCTTGACCTCTACCCCATGCAACTTCTATTGCATGACGTATTGCTCTTTCTACTCTTGATGGAGTTGTTCCATATTTTTTAGCAATATCTGGATATAATTGTTTTGTTATTTGATTTATAACTTCAATATTATTTACTACCATTATAATTGCTTCTCTTAAATATTGGTAACCTTTAATATGAGCTGGTACACCAACTTCATGTATTACATTTGTAACAAGTGCTTCTAAGTTTTCTTCATTCTTTTTCTCTTCTGGGGATATATCTATATATTGTGTTTTTATTTCTCTACTAATAAAATTATTTTTATATTGTGATGGTTGATAATATTTTAACTCTTTTATTCTTTTTACTAAAATTTGAATATCAAATGGTTTAACTATGTAATATTGAGCACCTAAATTTATCGCTTTCTGAGTTATTTTATCTTGTCCAACTGCTGATAAAATAATACACATAGGTTTATTTTCCATATTACTTTCATTTAGTTTTTCTAAAACACCAAGCCCATCTAAATGTGGCATAATGATATCAAGCAAAACAATATCAGGCTTCATCATTGTTATTTCATCAACAGCTTGATTACCATCTCTTGCAATACCAACAACTTCAAAGTTTTCTTCTTTTTCTAAATAACTTACAAGTGTATCTCCAAATTCCTTATTATCGTCAGCCACCAAAATTCTAATTTTCTCGTTCAAATTCATTTCCCCCTAATTTATAATTGTAAATTTTTTACATTTTTAATTATACATTTATTTCCATTTTATTGCAATAGTTTTTTGGAAATTTTTTCAAGTTTATGTTTCTTTTTCTATTCTTCTACGTTTACTCTTATATACTTTTCCTTAATTACAGTATTTTTCAAAATTTGTATTTCTTTTTGTTCTTTTTTTAATAAATTCTCTTTTTCGTTTTTTGATATTTCCATAGTACATATAATATTATTTTCATAAACTGTATTTACAATTATAATTCCATGCATACGACAATAATATTTAAATTTTTCTAGGTCCTTATATTCAATTACCACATTGATTAAATAACCTTTAGTTTGAATTATAACTTTCGCATTTTCTAATGATTTAATTGTTGCATCTGAATAAGCTCTTACAAGTCCTCCCGTTCCCAAGAGTGTACCTCCAAAATATCTTGTAACAACAATTAAAACATTATATAAATTGTTTTTTTGTAATATGTTTAACATTGGTGCTCCAGCAGTTCCACTTGGTTCTCCATCATCAGATTGTTTTTCCTTTACTCCATTTTCTTCTAAAATTCGGTAAGCAAAGCAGTTATGTCTTGCATCAAAATATTTTTTTCTTATCTGTTTTAAGTGTTCTTCCGCTTCTTCTGCATTTTCTATATAATAAACATTTGCTATAAATCTGGATTTCTTTTCTTCTATTTCTGCCTGTGCATCTTGCATAATCGTTTTAAATTGTTCCATTATTTCTTCCTTTCAGTAAAATTTAATTTATTTTTCTAAACCTGCAGTATATCCTGTTGAATACGCTATTTGTAAATTAAATCCTCCCGTATATGCGTCTACATCTATTATTTCTCCTGCAAAGAATAATCCTTTTATTAATTTAGATTCCATTGTTTTTGGATTTATCTCTTTTATATTTATTCCTCCTGATGTTACTATTGCTGTATTTATATCTCCAAAATCACTTATTGTTATCTCAAAGTTTTTTAATAAATGTACTATATTTTCTCTTTCTTTTTTTGTTATTTCATTTATTTTTTTATCAGGTGAAATATTAGAAAGCTCTATAAATACATCTATCATTTTTTTAGGCAACAATTTATCTAAACTATTTTTTAATGCTTTATTTTTGTTTTCCGAAAAATCTCTAAGTATTCTTTCATCAAGTTTTTCCTCTGATAACGCTGGCTTTAAATCGATTACTAGTTTTATTAAAGATTGTTTTAATAGTTCATCTGCTTTTGGATATCTTAAAATATATGCTGAACCACTTAATATTGTTGGTCCTGATACTCCAAAATGCGTAAACAACATTTCTCCAAAATCTTCATATATCGTCTTATTTTTAGAAATATCTTTAAATTTTATTCCAACATTTCTTAGACTCAATCCTTGCATTTTTTTGCATATTAAAACATCTTTTTTACTTGCAATCATTGGAACAAGTGATGGTCTTATTTTTGTACAATGATGTCCAAGTTTTTCTGCTAATTTATACCCATCTCCTGTTGAACCTGTTCCTGGATAACTTTTTCCACCTGTTGCAAGAATTACTTTGTCAGCCAATATCTCATTTTTTCTTCCATTTGATAAATAAATTACTTTTTCAACCATTCCATCTTTAACGCAAATATCCTTAACATCACAATTTTTCTGAATTTTTACATTCAATTTTTTTAATTTACGGATTAATGCATCTTTGACATCTCTTGATTTATCTGATACAGGAAATACTCTATTTCCTCTTTCTTCTTTTACATCTACGCCTTCCTGTTTTAATAAATTTATTATATCTAAATTATCAAAATTGTGGAAGCTACTATATAAAAACATACTATTGCCTGGTATATTATTCATAAATTCTTCTATTGGAAGACTGCTTGTTATATTGCATCTACCCTTTCCTGTTATTAAAAGTTTTTTTCCAAGCATATCATTTTTTTCAAGTATTGTTACTTCATTTGTTCCATTTGATGCAGAGGAGATACCTGCAAGCATTCCTGCTGGTCCACCTCCGTATTATTACTACTTTCATTTTTTATATCTACTTTCTATAATATATTTTCTAAAGCTCTCATTACACCTATTTTTCCATAATAATATGTAAGTCCACCTTGCATAAATGCGGTATATGGAGGTCTTATTGGTCCATCACATGAAAGTTCTATTGATGAACCTTGTGTAAATGCTCCAGCAGCCATTATTACTTTATCAGTATATCCTGGCATATCCCATGGCTCTGGAATTGAACTACTATCTACTGGAGAGCCCATTTGAATACCCTGACAGTATTTTATAAGTTTTTCTTCATCATTAAAATTAACTGTTTGAACTATGTCAGCTCTTTTATCATTATATTTTGGTCTTGCATCAAATCCAAGTTTATCTAATGCATAACTTGCAAAAACTGCTGTTTTTAAACTGCTTGCTACTACTTGAGGTGCCATAAATAGTCCTTGCAAAATTGATTTTGTTATTCCAAGTGTTGGTCCAACTTCTTTTCCTTCTCCAGGAGCTGTAAGTCTTTCTGCTACAAGTTGTATTAAATCTTTTTTTCCTGCTACATATGCTCCATTTGGTGCAATTCCTCCACCCAAATTTTTGATAAGTGAACCTACTATAACATCTGCTCCTACTTCTAACGGTTCCCTTTTTCCAACAAATTCACAATAGCAATTATCTATCATTATAATTACATCTTTATCAATATTTCTGATGCATTTTACAACTTTCTCTATTTGCTCTATTGAAATACTTTTTCTACTACTATATCCCTTAGAACGTTGTATTTCTATAACTTTTACTTTGCCTTGTTTTAATCTATTTTCTATAGCACTATAATTAAAATCATCATTTTCGTGATTTTGCTTATCTGTTATTAATTCAATCTGTTCAAAATTCACATTAAATGATTTTAAAGAACTTGGATTTTCAACTATTCCTATAACTTCATCTAATGTGTCATATGGTTTTCCAGTGATACTTAAAAGCGTATCTCCAGGTCTAAGAAGTGCAAATAATGTAACAGTTAAAGCATGTGTTCCTGATATAAATTGCCCTCTTACTATGCTATCCTCTGCTTTTAATACTTGTGCAAATACTCTTTCTGTTGTATCTCTTCCAACATCTCCATACCCATAACCTGTTGTACTTCCAAAGTGCATATCTGATATATTATTATCTTGAAATGCTTTTAGAACTTTCAAAGTATTATACTCACATACATCATCTATTTCATCAAAAATAGATTTAACTTTTTTTTCTGTTTCTTCTGCAAGTTCTATTATTTTATCTGATATTCCATATTCTTTATATCCATTTTTGTCCATTCTTTTCTCTCCTATTCATATCTATTTATTAGTAAAATAAGTATCTCCGTGCCATTCTTCTGATTGATAATATTTTCCAACAAACACAGGATTTGCCCAGCTTATTTTATATTTAGGTTCTTGAACCACTTCTCCTTTTGAATTTATTGAACCCCATTTACCATTTTTCTTTATTCCTGCAAATCCGTACTCATTAAATTCTGTTACCATATCATATTTACATTCAACTTTTATATTTCCACTTCTATCTGCAAATCCCCATTTTCCATCAACTTCCTTTGCATATAATTTATTGTTTGGAAATGCATCTCTTGTAATTAATTCTTTACCTGTATCACTAAAATATTTGCTTTCTTTATCTGAATAAAGCCTTATATAATTGTCATCAATTTCAACTTTTGCATTATCCATTGTTGCAAGTATTTTCATTGTTTTCTTATCAATTAAACTTATTGTATTTTTATCTGATATATTTGCTTGTAATAAATCTGTTCCATCTATATGAAAAATACTATTATATTTTAGGTCTACAAGTGCCTTTCCTGATAAATCAATTATTCCATTTTTGTTATTATTTCCTACTACAAAATAATTTTGCTCAATTTCTTCCATATATGAATAACTATTTTCTATCATGCTTTCGCCATTTAAATCTGTTATATCATACATTTCATTTTTATCTGCCACAATATAATGCTTTCCATCTTTTGTTGGGAGTTTTGTAACTATATCTTGATTTTCTATAACATTTCCATTTAAATCAAGCAATACAAATTGACCATCTTTGTCAGCATTTACATATATACCTCCAAAAGATATATTTGTATATTCTGTTGGTACTTTTATTTTTCCTTGTTTATCAGCAATACCCTCTTTTAAGTTTCTTTTTATAACGAAAACATCATTATAGGCATTATAACTAATATCTTCATATTCATAATTTAAAACTACTTTCTTGTTTTTTAATAGTCCTGCTTGTCCATTTTTATATGCAACTAAATATACATTTTTATCATCTTGCATTTCTGTTACTCTATCAATTTGTGTGTATTCAGTTTTAGCAATTGTTTTACCTTTATAATCTATATAACCATATCTGTATCCGTCATCACTTTTCTTGCTTACTATAAATCCAGTTGTTTTATACATAGTCTCTTCACTGTAATAATTATCTGCTGTTATACTTTCGTATTCAGCAGGAATTAAAGTTTTCCCATTGACATTTACAACACCGCATTTTTCGTTTTGCTTTACAATAAGCATTCCTTCTTTGTATGGAATAGCTGTTATACTTTCATATTCAGGTTTTAACACTTGTTTTCCATCTAAATTAATTAGTCCATATTTTCCATCTTTTTTAAATTTCAAAACTGTTTTCTCAAAAGGGATTCCGTCATATGTAGTTTCTGTTGGAATAGCTTGTACATTTTCATATTCTTGATACAATTTTTCTCCTCTAGAGTTAAATACATCTGAACTATAGTCTTTTTCCTCAGAATTATAATTATATAAACATATAAATATATCTTTTGATGGATTTGGTATTTGTACAACATCATATTTTGCTTCAACTACTACATTTCCATCACGATCAATTACACCATATTTGTTGTTTTCATTAATAACATGATAATTAATCTGCACTACCTTTGTTATTTCAAAATCATATTTTGCCTTATTGTTAAAATAAATTGATACTCCCGCTACTACAATTCCTATTAGTATAATAATTATAAGTACAATAAAAATGCTTTTTTTCTTCATATAAAAATCTCTCCTTTGTTATATAAATTTCATACTAATATTTTATATTTATTTTAACAATTTATCAAGCTTATCTACATATTTTTACAAATTTTCACGTATTTAATCCTTTTATCTTCATAATCCTCAATTTTAAAAGTAAGTTTTCCATCTTCTATAACTATATCTTCATTTTCATTCGGAATTCTTCCAATCTTTTCAAGCAAAAAACCTGATAGCGTTTCATAATCTCCATCTGGAATTTCGACTCCCATTATCTTTTTTATTTCATATAATGATGTGCTTCCACTAACTAAGTACGTGTTTTCGTCAATTTTTTTATAATCTATTTCTTCTTCATCATATTCGTCAAATATATTTCCCATAAGTTCCTCTATAATATCTTCCATTGTAACAAGTCCAGCTGTTCCTCCATATTCATCTATTACAATCGCCATTTGTTGTTTACTTTTTTGAAGTTCTCTAAAAAGCTTATCAATTTCCTTTGATTCAGGTACAAAATATGGAGTTCTCATTATATTTTTTGCCTCTAGTTTTTCTCCATTACTTATTTGCTTTAAAATATCTTTTATAAATAAAACACCCTGAATATTATCAATTGTTTCTTCATATACAGGAATTCTACTATATTTATATTCATCAATTTCATCAAGAATTTTACTTATGTCTTGATTTATTTCTATTGCAAATATATCAGTTCTTGGAGTCATTATTTCTGAAACAATAATGTCATTAAATTCAAATACATTATTTAGAAGTTCTTTTTCTTCCTTTTGAATAATTCCCTTTTCTTGTCCCTCATCAATTAGCATTTTTATTTCTTCTTCTGTAACAATTTCCTTTTCACTTTCCTTAACTCCAAATATTTTAGAAACTAAGTTTGTTGAATATGTTAAAAGTTTTACAAAAGGAGCAGTAATTTTTGAAATCATTTTTATTTGTGAAATTGTTGTAAAAGCAATCTTCTCATAATACTTCATTGCAAGTCTTTTAGGAACTAATTCACCAAAAACTAATGTAAAATAAGATAAGATTATTGTAATTAAAACTATTGAAAATCCTTTTAATACTTCAATGTTTACACTTGGAATTATTGAATTTAATCCACTTGCTAGTTGATTTGCAAAAGCATCTGACGCAAAAGCACTAGATAAAAATCCTGCAAGCGTCACTCCTATTTGAATCGTCGCTAAAAATTTGCTCGGATTTTGAAGCATTTGCTCTATTTGTTTTGCTTTTTTATTTCCCTCTTTTGACATTTTATTTATTTTAGAATCATTTAGCGAAATAAAAGCAATCTCAGTTGCTGCAAAATACGCATTAAATAAAATTAGTACAAATAAAATAATAATTTGATAAAACATATACAATCCTCTCTTTGTAAATATTGTATGTGTTTTTTTATTATATATTAATTTTTTTGCTATATTTCCACAGCTTGTACACATCTTCTATATTCTTTTTTATTCATTTCACATGTTATTAATGTTAATCTATTATCTTTGGTATTCTGTATGTAAGTCCAGTCAGTTTCCTTAATTACTTTGTTTAAAGAAACTTTATATTTTCTCTGACCTTTTTCGGTAGAATAAATTATTATATCTCCATTCTTTAAATTTTTTATTTCTTGAAAAAAATTGCATCTATATCCTCTGTTATGTCCAGCAAGAGCAACATTTCCGTTCCCACTTATCAGTTTCTTCAAAGTGACCAACTGTCCTTCTTAATGCTTCGCTGTCCGTTCCTTGGCTAATTGGTGCATCTAATTCCAATGAAGGAATCTTTATTCTCCATTTATTTGTCCTATATATATTAATTTTAGTAGTTTTTTCTTTTTTATCATCTTGTTGTTTGGTATCTATTTCATCAAGTTTATTACTCTCATTAATCATTTGAGATATTATAAAATTTTCATGATTAAATTTATTTAGTTTTTTTATTTTATTTTTTT
>CAJMLO010000015.1 GCA_905214245.1 uncultured bacterium | reverse complement strand
TATTAAATATAAGGGACGTAGCAATAAAAAGTATGTTAGAAGTTTTAAATATAGGGGAATAGTAAAATTGTGATGAAATTGTGATGAAATTGTGATAAAATTTGGATGCAATTTGGTTTTGAAAGTGTTATTATTATAATAGCAATAAAAATAAAATCACAGACATGATAAAGTATCATAAAACGTTGCAAGGTTTATTACATAAATGTTTTCTAGAAACAGTAATAAACGACTTGCATAATATTAATAAAAAAGCTATAAAATGTAGTATAATTAATAGTGAACTAGCATAAAATTATATAAAATGCAGTTGCCATTGCAACAAAAATACGGGGGAATATTGATTTTTCAATAAAAATAATGTATAATAATTAAAGAAATAATTACATTTGTAATATAAATGTAATATAAATGTAATATAAATGTAATTGACAAAAGATAATATGTATTATAAGATAAACAAAAAGAGCAAGGGCTAGCCCTTACTCAAGCGATTGATTATTGTGTGAAGATTTGGGATTTTCTTTGTTAGGGTAAATCTCAAATCTTCTTTTTGTTGATTGATAAGCTAACGAATAATTGTGCTTAGCACATATATGTATGAGCAAACCCAATCCGCAAAAAGAAAATCACACTAATGATTAAAAATATTAACAATTTAATCATTTGTATAAACCTCCTTTATTTGTATTTGCACATAACGATTCAAGCGAAAAGTTAGGTGCATAAACTAATAGTTGGAATGCAAGATGTCAACCATTAATTTATGCACCCAACTTAAAGGAGTTATATACGTTCAATCGACTAGAGGTAGTATATAAAAGATAACATGATTTGTCAATAATAAAACGACAAAATCCTACAAAGATTGCATACATTATTATATTAAGAGTTCGTCAATAAAGATGAACTCTTTTATAATTTTATGAAAGGAATAAAAAACGATGAAAATAATGATAAGTCAGCATTGCATAGTGGATTATATAATATAAGTGGGGAAAATGTATGGAGTTATGTGAAACTTGTAAAAACAATAACTGTAGTAAAAATATAATTGAAAAAGAAGAAGATGGAATTAAAACGATCAAATGCTTAGAATATGAAAAGGACAAAGATAAAATAAATGGATACAAAAAGACAATAGAAAGAACAGCAAAGTATCAAAAAACAGTAATGGGATTTTATAATCCTAGTTGGAATTAGTTTTAGCATGGTGCTATTTTAGATAATAATTAAGCATTTTCTCCAAATTTCGACATTTTTTTAAAAAATGAAGTGGTATAATTTCTCTATAATGAAATTAAAGGAGGAATTGTATGAGAATAGTACATACTGGAGATAAAAAGAATTTACCAATTTATAAAAAATTACTTGATATGTATGAAAATGAGGATTTTTCAACTAAAAGAACACCAGATGAGAAACAGGTTGAACTAGAAATAATAACTGAACTCAGTGAGATAAGTGAGGTAGCACAATTAATAAAAGACAACCCTAACAATTATTTAAAAACGATCAATAACATCAAAGATAAAAAGGAAGAGTATAAAAAATTTTTAAAAACAGTAAAAGGTGATCTAAAAAATTATATATAAGAAAGATAAGAGTTTATCAATATACAAAGATAAGCTCTTTTATTATGCAGAAATAAGAAAGAGAGGTGATCTTATATGACAGATGCACAAAAAAGATTTTGTGATGAGTATTTAATAGACCTTAATGCTACAAGAGCATATAAGGTTGCTTATCCAAGATGTAAGAAAGATGAAACAGCTAATGCAGCATCAAGCAGAATGTTAAGAAATGTTAAGGTCCAAGAATACATATCTGAAAAACAGAGAGAGATAGAAAAAAGAACAGAAGTTACACAAGATATGGTAATAAAAGAGTTAGCTAATATAGCTTTTTTTAATATAAAGAACATATATAATGGCAATGGAACATTAAAAGCCATAAAAGATATTGATGAAGAAACAATCAAAGCAATATCAAGTGTAAAGGTCCTACAAAAAGCTGGTGCAATGAAAATAAGCATAGATATGAAAGGAAAAGACAATGAAGTTCCTATTGAGCATATTCAAGAACAAACAATAGAGTTTAAGACAAACGACAAAGTAAAAGCATTAGAACTGTTGGGAAAACATTTAGGAATGTTCAACGACATAAATGTAAATATGAAAAATGCTGTACAAGTAGAGTTGGTAGATGATGTTAGTGAATAAAGAAAGAATTAGTTTACAAGAAATGATTGGAAAAGGATATGCAACACTTTGGAACTTTAAAGGCGATGAAGCTATAATAATGGGCTCAAAAGGTAGCAAAAAATCAAAAACTATAGCTTTAAGGTGGATGAAACTTTTAAAACAATATCCTAGAGCTTGTTTACTAGCAATGAGAGATACAGCACTTACTATAAAAGATAGTGTATATGCAGATTTAGTTTGGGCAGCTAAAAAAATAAAAGTTTATGCCGAATGGAAATTTACAACAAATCCATTGTTAGCGGTAAACAAATATACGGGGCAAAAGATATTTTTTAGAGGATTAGACGACTGGGAGAAGCTAGCATCAATAACAATAGATGACCCTAATTTAGTTTTGTGTTGGCGGTTGGTTTGAGGAAGCCTTTGAAATAGATAAAAAGGATACATATGATAAAGTAAAAATGTCTATAAGAGGTAAAATGCCAGAAGGTTATTTCAATCAGACTGTTGCAAGTTTTAATCCGTGGAATGAACAACATTTTATTGTAAAAGAATTAACAAGTAAATTAACACCAGATGAACAAATACTAATAGAAAAAGGTAAACAAGAATTAATAGTTGAATATGAACAAGAATTTGAATATCAAGGCAAAATGGTAAAAGAAAAAGTAAGTCAACTATTAATGATAACAAATTATAAACTAAATGAATTTTTGGATGTTAAAGACTATGCTAGATATGAAAAAAAGAAGAAAGAAGATTATGAAGATTACAAAACATCTGGCTTAGGAATGCCTGGTGTAAGTAAAGGTTTAATATTTAGAAATTGGCATATAGAAGATACAGAAAAATATAAAAATACATTTGAATTAATCAGAAGAGGTTTGGACTTTGGATACAGTTCAGACCCTTCTGCTTTTTTGCAGTTCAATGTAGATTTAAAAGCAAAAAGAATTGTAGTTTTTGATGAATTTGGAGCTACAGAACTAACAAATGAAATGTTAGCAAATGAATTAAAACGAAGAATAGAACCATATGCATTAATAAAAGCTGATGCAGCAGAACCAAAAAGTATAGCAGAATTAAATAATTTAGGAATAAATGCAATACCAGCACAAAAAGGACCAGATAGTATATTACATGGAATTAAGTGGTTAAAAGGATTTGAAATAATAGTAGACCCTAAATGCAAAGGTCTAATCAATGAATTAGGCTTATATAGATGGAAAACAGACAAGCAAGATAATCCATTGAATATTCCAGAAGATAAAAACAATCACTATATAGATGCACTAAGGTATGGTAGTGATGACTTATATTTAAGAAATTAGGAGGCAAATAATGGCTATAGAAAGTAAAATAATTAAAGAACTAATAACTCAATTTAATATGTCAGATGTAAAAAGAAAAATGCTAGAAGGCGAACGATATTTTCGAGATAAAAACGATATATTAAAAAAAGATTTAAAAAGTTATACAGTGTTTGACCAAAAAACAGGAAACAAAAAGAAAATTGTCAATGAAAACAAGTCGGATGAACATATACCTCATGGCTTTTATTGGAAACAAGTAAATCAAAAGAAAACATATGTATGTGGAAAACCTATAACTATAACATATAATACCCCTGTTAAAGGAGAAGAAGAGGAAAAAACTAAAAATGCTGAAAAGAAGATAACTAATATGGTATGGAATATATTAGGAGCTAACTTTGAAAAGCTTATAAAGAACAGGGTAAAAGAGGCGAGTAATAAAGGTAGAGCTTGGCTACATCCTAATTATAGAAATGGAAAATTGGTATTTGAAAAATATCCATCGGAAGAATGTATTCCAATTTATGATAATGAAACACAGACATATTTAATAGGTTTTATACATTTTTATACAATACAAGATTTAACTGGAGATAAACCAGAAGATAGAATATATGTTGAATATTGGGATGAGAAAGAAGTAAGATATTTTATTGAAACTAAAATTGGAGATACAACAGTATATTTAGAAGATGTTACTAGAGAAAGACCGGAATGCCATTGGTACAGAGAAATATATGATAATGCTTTAAATAATCTAAAAGGAGTAGAAAAACACAGCTGGGGTAAAGTACCATTCATTGAAATAGAAAACAATGAAGAAAAAATGACAGATTTAGAACCTATAAAACCATTAATAGATGCATACGATTTGATAAATAGCAATTTTGTAAATACGGTAGAAGATTTAAAAGAAATTATATGGTTAATTAATGGTTATGGAGCAGAAGATTTACTTGCGTTGATAGAAAACTTGAAGGTTAATGGAGTAGCAAGAACAAATGATACAGCAGGGAAAATAGATGCTAAATTATTGCCTATACCATACGAAGCAAGACAAGCATTATTAAAAGGACTAAAAGAACTTATATATGAATTTGGTAGAGCTGTAGATACAAGTAATAAAGACCTAATAGGACAAGCTCCAAGTGGTGTTTCATTAGAGTTTTTATATACAGATTTAGACATGAAAGCAGACGACAGCATAGGTGGACTAACAAGTGCTATATATGAAATTTTATGGTATGTATTACAGGATTTGAAAATGCAAGGTAAAATACCAAAAGAAATAAATGAATTTGATTTTAAAATAGAATTTAATAAGTCCAGAATATTTAATGAAAACGAAAAAATAACAACTTTAAATAATGATACTATACTAAGCACAAAAACAAAACTTGAAAAACATCCTTTATGTGATGATGTCGATATGGAATTACAAAGAATAAAGGAAGAACAAAAAGAAAAATTAAAAATGCAACAAGAGATATTTAACAATGCAGGAGGATTTGAAGACAATCATAGTAATGAAGGTAATCAAGAATAGAGGTGATTAAATGGCTAGAAAACCTCTAGATTATTGGGAAAAAAGACAAACAGAGTTAATGAAAAGGCTAGAAAAAGGGACTGAAAACACTATAAAAAGTTTAATAGAATCATATGAAAGAACAACAAAAAGCATAAATAAAGAAATTAGTAGAATATATAAAAATTATAGCAAATCGGATGTACTTGATAAAAAAGTTCTAAATCAGTTATTAAATAAAAAAGAAACAGATATATATAGAAGAAACTTATTAACTACAATAAATAATAATATAAAAAATGAAGATATTAAGCAGAAGATGTTATTGAAATATAACTCATCTGCTTATTCTTTTCGTATATCAAGATATGAACAGCTACAAGAGAGCATAGATTTAGAATTAAAGAAATTAGCAGATATAGAACAGCAGATAACCGAAATAAGATATGTGGATACAGTCAAAGAAGGATACTATCACAACATATACAATGTTCAGAAATCTACTGGATTAGGTTTTAGTTTTTCGCAAATAGATAATAGAACAATAAATCTATTATTGAATGAAAAATGGACTGATAATGCGAATTTTTCTCAAAGAATATGGAAAAATAGCGAAAAATTGGGAAATTATCTGAGAACTCAATTAACAGCAGATACAATGTCAGGAAAAACAATACAAAAAATAGCCTCTGAATTATCTAACTTTATGAACGTGGGATTATATAATGCTACTACATTAGTAAGAACAGAAGTAAATCATTTTGCAAACGAAGCGGAAATGTTATCGTATGAAGAACTAGACATAGAAAAATACAGATTTATAGCAACACTAGACAATGTTACTTGTAAACATTGTGCAGAATTAGACAATAAAGTGTTTAAATTGAAAGATAGACAGCCACGGCAAGAATTATCCACCAATACATCCGAACGACAGATGCACAACAGTAGCTGTATTTGATGATGATATAACAGAAGGTTTACAAAGAAGAGCAAAAGATGAAAATGGAAAAACAATATTAGTACCACAAGATATGAATTACGAGAAATGGAAAGAAACATATATAGGTAATATGTCGACAAGACAAAAAAATGATGGTAAAATAAATGAGAATATTCAAGTAATTAAAAATCTAAAAAGTGTTAATATTGAATATCTTCCAGTTCAAAAATTAGAAAGACAATTAGCAAATAATGAAATAATAGAAAGAATTTGTGGAGGAGATGAGACAAAAGGTTCTTGTTCTTCGGCTGCTTTGACATATATAGGCAATAAAAATGGATTTAATGTTTTAGATTTCAGAGGAGGAGAAAGTCAAAGATTCTTTTCTACACCACAAAATATCTTAAAAATGTGCGATGAATTAAAGATAAAATACGAAATAGAGTTAAACTATAACGATACTTTAGGAGCAATGAATTTGCTAAATAAAGTTGAAGAAGGAAAAGAATATTATTTATCAACAGGGGCACATGCAGCAATAGTAAGAAAATTAGAAGGAAAGTTGCAATATCTAGAATTACAAGATAACATAGATAATGGATTCAAACAATTTACAAGTCAAACATTAAAACACAGATTTGGATGTAAACAAACACACACGATACAAGGATATAAAGTTAAAGCAAGAAACCTTTTAATAAATATAGATGAGTTTACAAATAAAAAAGAATTTAAAGAAATACTAGGATATATTAACACACTAGAAACAAAACAACTGAAAGGGGCAAATGGAAGTGCAAAGTGATGTCTATGAATTTTATAAAGAAAATTTGGATGATAAAATATGGAAAGTAACTCATTATAGATTATATGATAAAGAGAGAGGCTTTATAGATGAAAATTATGATGTAATTATAGGAGAATTATTATTCAGTTTTGATAAGAAAAAAATATATAACTTATGGACAGATTATCCACAAAAATTTAACAAAGAGGAAAAAGAATTATTTGATAAAGAAAACCCATATTGGAAAAGCTTCTTTAAAAATAGATGTATAAATAGTTATTAATATTTTAAAATTATAAATAGGTGCTTGTGTTTCAGATCAAGTTAAATGGAGGATGTAAACCTTACAACCTATACCAAGTAAAGTCGTAGAAATACGGCTTATTTTTATGCCCTAGATATGGCTTTAAACTGTCTTTTTTTATTACTCATTTGCTTGTGAGAATAAACAAAAAGCAACTTTCGTACTGGTAGCACCAGAATAAAAAAGCTAGAAAGGTAGGACCAATTATGGAATGGTTAAAAGAATTATTAAAAAATGCAGGAGTAGAAAATGCAGATGAATTAGAAGGTAAAATTTCTAAGGAATTGCCAAAGTATTTTAAACCTGCAAAAGAATTTAACGAAATCAATGAAGAATTGAAAATCGTTAAAGGCGAAAAGAAAACATTAGAGGAAGACAAGAAGAAAGTTGAGGATGAGTACAACAACTTTAAAAAAGGCTCAATTAGTCAAGCTGATTATGAGGCTAAAAAACAAGAAATTGAAAATAATTCAAAAGCTGAAATAGAAAAAGTAAGACTAGAAAGTAAAATAGATTTAGCAATAAATAATGCTAAGGCTAAAAACGTTAAATCTGTAAAAGCAAATCTAGATTTAGACAAGATTAAGCTAGATGGAGATAAACTTTTAGGATTTGACGACCAAATAGAAGCATTAAAGAAAAGTGATGCTTATCTATTTGAAATTGATAAAAGTGTAAACAAAGGATTAGGTGATGGTAATCCAAATAAAAGAAAAGAAGAAGATGGAAGTTATGATGATGACGATTTAGATAATTTGTCAGATGAAGAATTTTTCGCACTTCAAGAAAAAAATAATAAATAAGAAAGAGGGAATGAATTATGCCAAACAAATTATTAACATGTCAAAGAATAGCAAGAGAAGCATTACCAATGCTAGTAAATAACTTAGTAGTACCTGAGTTATTCTATACAGATTACAGTAAAGACTTTGTAAAAGAAGGAGATACAATTCAAGTTGAAAAACCAGCTCAATTTGAAGCAAAAGACTTTAAGGATGAAGTAACAATTCAAGAAATCAATCAAAAAAGTGTTCCAGTAGTAATGGATCATATAGCTGATGTATCAGTAGAAATCACATCAAAAGAGCTAACACTAGATAGAGTAGCTTTTAACGAAAAAATATTAACACCTATGATGGAGGCTATTGCAGAAAAAATCAATAAGGAAGGTCTTGAAATGTATAAAAATGTTTATAAAACATTAGGTACAGCAGGAACAACACCTTCAACAATCGAAGTAATGGCAAATGCCAGAGGTTTATTAAATAAGGCTAAATCTCCAATGGGAAATAGATATGCTGTATGGGATCCAGACGCAGATGTAAAATTCTCTACAATAGACGCGATTTTACATGCTGAAAAATCTGGAAGTACACAAGCATTAAGAGAAGGTTCTATTGGTAGAATACAAGGACTAGAAAATTTTATGTCACAACAAGTTGCAGTTCATGAAGCTGGATCATTTACAAAAGTTACAACTCCAAAAGCAAATGCAAAAGCCAATAAAGGTAGTGATACAATAGTTCTTAAAGGTGGAGCTGCCGCTGAAACATTAGTACAAGGAGATTTATTTACTGTAGATGGACAACAATATGTTGTTACAGAAGATGCAACAGCAGATACAGGAGTAATAACTGTAAAAGTGTATCCATCAGTAGTAAAAGAAATTGCAGCAGATACAGAGGTAACATTTGTAGATAAAACTTCTGGTGGTCATGTTGCTAACTTAGTATTTAATAAACTAGCATTTGCTTTTGTATCAAGAGCATTAGCATTACCAGTAGATGGTAGAGATTCTTATGTGATTTCTTATAAAGGATTAAATCTAAGAGTTGTATATGGATACGATATGAAAACAAAGAAAAACATGCTATCTATTGATACTATTTATGGATTTGCACCATTATATCCATCATTAGCAGCAGTAGTGCTAGGATAATAAAAGGCAGATTACTCTGCCTTAATTTATTTATTAGGAGGAATGGAAAATGAAATGTCCTAAATGTGGTAATGAATTTTCTGAACCAATACTTCCTTTACATATTGAAAGATGTATTGAGAAAGAAAAGACAGAATCAAAAAAAGAAACAAAAACTCCTAAAAAATAGGAGGTTACTATGGAATTATTAGATATAGTAAAAGAAAGACTTGATATTAAAGATAAAAATCAAGATAAAAAAATACAAGGTTATATTGATGATATTACTAATAAAATAAAATCTATTTGTAATAGAATAGATTTACCACAAGAGTTAGAGTATTTAGTTATTAGATATGTTATGAATTGTGTAGTGTTCTATAAAAATGGATATGGTGAAGGAAAACAAGTTATATCTTCTATGACAGATGTTAATCAGTCAGTATCATTTAAAGATGTTGGAGCAGTTACAGCAGATGATGTAAATATGGATAAATACATAGAAAAAAACAAAGATGAAATATCTATGTATGCCTATATGAGGTGGTAATTATGCAGATACCTGAAATATTTAAACAAGCAATAGCTGATACATTCTATGATAAAGATATAGAAATATGGTCATCTGGAACAATTAAAGATGATGAAGGCTCTGTAATTGGAAATGGAAAGCTAGAAATAATTGATAGTTTCAAAGGTAATTTTCAATTTTCTACAAGAGAATACATACAACAAGAGTATGGCAAAGAAATAGAAGCTAATGCAATAGTTACATGTAACGAAACAAAAGCTGAAATAGGCAATGTTCTTGTATATGACAATAAAGAATATACCATAAAAAGTTTGGTGCCTTCTGACAGCCATATAACTCTTTTGGTGGGTGATAACAATGGCTAGTATAGAAGGATTAGATGAATTACTTGCAAATCTATCTGGACTAGGTGGAAATGCAAAAGAAAGTTGTAGAAAAGGGCTGGAAAGAGGAGCAAAAAAGATACAAAAAAATGCTAAATATTTAGCACCTGTTGATACAGGACATCTTCGTAACTCAATAAAGACTAAATCGCAAACAACACAAGAAGGAGCAGAAGCACAAGTATTTACTAATTTGGAGTATCGGTCCATATGTTGAGTTTGGAACAGGTCAAAGAGGAGCTGAAAGCAGTATAGATAAACCAGAACGGAATAGCTTACAAAGCTGATTGGAAAGGACAAGCAGCGCAACCATTTTTAACTCCTGCATATCTTCATGCGAAAAATACAGGAGAAGTAGAACAAGAAGTAACTAAATCAATACAACAAGAAATTAGAAAGTTAGGTGGTAAATAATGATTAATCAAAAACCGATAGTATATAAAAAGCTAAGTGAATTAGAAACAGAAAAAAAAGCAAAGCAAGTATGTGAAGAAGGTTCACAAGATTGGTCAAAATTACCATGTGTAACTTATCTTGAATTACAAAATGAACCATCAGAAGATGCTGATGATGAAGAATATTCAAGTGCATTAGCAATCAAAGCTGATGCTTGGGGAAACTCATCTAGTGAAGTGTCTAAATTAGCAATGCAAGTAGTTGCGAAAATGAAAGAAATAGGCTATAAAAGAACACTATTTTTAGATGTAGTAGACTTAAATAGTAAACAAAAACACAAAACAATGCGTTTTGAGAAAGAAGAAATTTTATAAAAGGAGGGCTTAATTATGCCAAAAAAAGCATTAAGAGGATTAAGTGGAATTAAAGTATTTGAATTATTAGAGAATACAGAAACAAATTATAAAGTAGGAGAAGCTGTAAATATACCTTATGCACAAAAATTAACAAGAGATATTCAAACATCAAATGATCCAATATATGCAGACGACGAAATATATGATGATGAAGAAATATTTGATGGAGAAGATTTTGAAATAGAAATTCCAGAAGCAGATTTAGAATTAATGTCTATTTTTGAAGGTGGAAATTACGATGCACAATCAAAAGAATATTCGTGGGGACCAGATAATCAAAGCAAAGATTATGCAATGACATTTAAAGCAAAAAGAAAAGACGGAAACTATAGAATGTTTAGATATTATAGAGCTAAATTCAAAAAAGTAAAACAAGATTTACAAACTCAAGATAATGGAACACAAGTTGCTACATTAACAATAAGTGGAACATTTTATAAAAGAGCTTTATTATCTGATGCAAAAGTTAGAGTGTATAAAGACACTACAAGTTCAAGTGATTTAAGTTGGTTAGATACAGTACCTACTGTACCAACGGCAGAAGCAACACAAAATGGAGAGTAGAAATACTCTCCCTAAAATCTTATTAGGAGGAAAAATAAAATGACAAAAAGTAATGAAACCAAAAGTTTACCAAAAGTAAAGAAAATACATGGTGTAGAGATTGAAAAAAAGCCTTGTGGCAAATATTTTGAGGCTCTACAGACTTTGAAGGATTTGCCAGAGGACTTTATAAAAGAGTTGTCTGACAATGGACAAGATTTTAAACTATCAGAAATGTTTACAATGGAAAATATCATGACATTAGTAACTAGATTGCTTATAGTTATACCAAATTTTACATTTGATTTTTTATCTAAACTAATGAAAGTAGATAGAGATATATTAGAAAATCAACTTACACCAAAGGAATTACTAGATGTTATACAAGAGTTTTGGAAAGTGAACGAATTAGAAAGTTTTTTCGTTCAAATGAAGCCAATATTGAAAAAGATTATAACACTAATTGGCTTCAAAGAACAATTGCCATCTGCATAAAAATAGGTATAAGTAAAAGAGAATTTTTAGAAGATTATTATCCAGATGAAATTCCAATTATTATGCAAGAATATGCAGAGTTAAATAAAGTAAGCAATAGTGATGAGGAAGAAGTAGCAGCAGAAGATTTCTAATAATGTGACAAATTTCGACAGACTATGACATTTAATATATGTTATTCTCTTGTTAGGAGGGAATAAATATGAAGAAAGAAAATAATGAAAAAACTACAACTGGTTGTTTAATAGTATTTTTAGTAGTCTTTCTATTAATATTTTTACCAATATTAATAGGAATGATATCAAATAATATTAATGTTTCAAATCAAGCAAAACATGAGGCAAAATTAATTGAAGAAGGAAAAACAAAGACAGATAATGAAGTAATAAATGAAATAGCAGAAATATTAAAAAATAAAGACGAAGAAAAATTAAAAGAGTATTTATCAGAAAATTTTATATATTCTGACAATGATAGAAATCAAAGTAAATATATACATAATTTTATAAGTGATTTAAATTATCTTATCGAAGATAGTTATGACATCGAAAAAAGAGGAAATGATTTAAAGGACGAAGAAACTTATAGAATATATTGGAATGTAGTAGAGCAAAATAAAAATTTAGGTAGAACAAATCAATATTATTGTTTACAAAAAATAACTATAATGTTAAAAAAAGTAGTAAAAGAAAACGAAATAACATATGAAATAGAGAAAATAATTTTAACAGATGGATAATATGAGGGGCTTATAAAGTCCCTTTTATTATATTAAAGGAAGGTGAATTAATGTCGAGCGAAACAAAAATAGGACAATTAGTAATTGACCTTAAAATAAAAACGGAAGCTCTAGAAAAAGGGCTTGAAACAGCAAAACAAAAATTGGAAAATTTAGAAAATGAAAATAAAAAAGTTCAAAGTAGCAATAGTCAATTGGACGCCAGTTTTATAGCCATGTCTGCAAGTATAATAGCATCTTTAGCAAAAATAACATCAGCGATAGAAGATGGCGTCAACAAATATAACACATATAGTAACAGTATGAAAGCTCTACAAAAGACAGCTACAGCTACTAATAGCTCAATGACAGAAGTTGAAAATACAATAAAAGATGTAAATAAGTTAAAACTAATGGATGATTCTGATGTTATAGCGTCTACAAAGAACTTATTAATATATGGATTTACAGTTAAACAAACAGGAGAAATTTTAAAAGTTCTACAAGATGCTGCTGTAGGAAATAGACAAGCATCTTACTCATTGTCAGAAGCGGTAAGAGTAACAACAGAACGGAATCAGAATGGAAAATTCGGTTTTGTCAGATGCAGCAGGTGTACAAAAAAATATTTCAAAAATGTATGAAGATTATGCAAGAAAAATAGGAAAAAGTACAGAGTCATTAACACAAGCAGAAAAAGCACAAGCTGTATATAATGGAATAATGGATGAAGCAGCAATGTTTACAGGGACAGCAGCAGAGATGTCAAGTGGCTACCAGGGGATACAAGCGCAAACAAATGCAACAAATTTGGAATTGAGTAGAAATATCGGAGAGAGTATGATACCTGCTTTGACACAATATAGTTCACTACAATTATCAATTACCAAGCAATTATCTGAATTTGTAAAAGAAAATAAAGGGGCAACAAGTGGAATTGTAACTTTTACTACTACACTATTGGCAATGATAGTAGGATTAACTGCTGCAAAAAAAGCATATGTAGCATACAAAACAGAAGCTGCAGCAGCAGATATGACAACGAAGGCTTTTACTGCATCGTTGCTATCAAATCCAATAACGTTAATAGCTGTTGGAATTGCCTCGGTAGTTGCAGGATTAACAGTGTTTAATACAAAAATGCAGGAAAGTATTGACAAAATGGAAGAAATGGCAGAAACATCTGAAAATGTTACGGAATTACTTCAAAATTTTCGAAATAATAATATGAGCTATACAGAAGGAGAACAAAATCAGGCTTCTGAGATAGTTGAACAAACAAAGAAAGAAAATGAGGAACTGAAAGAACAGTTGGAACAAAGGAAAAAGATGATTCAGGAAACAAAAGAAGCAATCCAATATGAAGAAAGTCAACCAATAGTAGATCTTGGGAGATTGGAAAGGTTAAAAAGTAAGCTAGAGGAACAGGAAGCTTGTGTGAATGAACTACAACAACAAATTAAACATTATGATAAAAGAGTAGAGATTTTAAATAAAACACTTGATATAAATGCTACAAAACAAAAGTATGCAACTTTAACAAATCAAAAAGCACACAGACAAACATTAATAAATATAGCTCAAACGAAAGCAGACATACAAGGAAAACAACAATTGTTAAATATACTAAAGAAAGGGAAAACATCAACTGATGAATATGCGGACGCAAAATCACAGTTGGTTAAAGTATATCCTGAATTAGCAAAAGTAAATGAAAATACTATTGCAAGTACACAGGCGGCGATAAATGCGGAAAATGCAGCAGCTGATGCAGAATGGGTAAATGCACAAACAGCAATTCAAGCAAGCATATTAGAAGTTAGTGCTATGATGAGTAATAGTGAACAAATAAAAAAAATTGCAGAAGTTACAAAACAATCAGTTGAAGAAGTAACAGCATCTTTACAAAATCAAATAAACATACTAGGAAATTTAGCAAAATTAACACCTAATGATTTTAAATCTAGTGTTACAAGTACATATAGGCCTAAAAAAAATAGTTCAAGCTCAAGCAGTGGAGCATATTCAAACAAGCGACTTGATAATTACAAAAAGCAAATAGAACATAAAAAGGCACTAGACCAATTAAGTGTAAACCAAGAGATTTCAATGTGGAAATATGCTTTAAAGAAATATGCTAAAACAGCAGATGAGAGAAATGAAATAAGAGAGAAGATATATGAATTAAATAAAGAATTAGCACAGAAAGAGAAGGAGCTGTTAGAACAACAAACAGAAGATTACGAAGCATATATCCAAAAACAAAAAAATATGCGTGGTGCTTCCTATGATATTACAGAACAAACAGCAGATTATAATAAAATCATACAAATGCATAAAAAATACTTAAATCAAATAATGAAAGACGAAAGACTATCTTTAGATGAAAGAAAAGAAATATACAGAGAAGAGCTAAGTACTATTCGTGATTATGAGCAGCAAAAGAGAGAGTTGCGAGTAGAACAGATTGACAATACAGTAACACAGTTAACTAATGCTATTACGAAACAATTAGAAGAAATGCAAAAAAAAGATAAGGCTTTTATTGATGAACAAATAGAGCAGGTGGAAAAGTTAAAAGAAATCCGTATCAATGCCATTAATGCAGAGTATGATGCAAAAATAGAAGCGATAGAAAAAGAATTAGAGGCATTAGACAAAGCAGAGCAACAAAAGTCACGAGATGAGGAAGATGTAGAATATGAAAGAAAGAAAAACAGATTTCAACAATTGATAGATTATGAACATGATGCAACAACAAAAGCTAATTATCAAAAAGAATTAGACAAGTTGGTAGCAGAATATCAAAAGACATTGGACAATAGAGCTTTAGAAGATAAAAAAGAAGCTTTAAATGCACAAAAAGAATTATTGCAAAAAGAACAAGATGATAAAACACAAGCGATTGAAGACGAAGTAGATAGACAAAAAGAACTTTATAATAAGCAATTAGAGAATTTAGAAGAATATTATAGTAAACAAATAGATAAGGCACAAGAAACAGCAGAAAAAATGCTATTAAATGTAAGTCAGAATCAAGATAAAATTTTAAACTTATTAAAAGATTATGGTAACGCATATGAAATAACAGGTCAAACATTGGGAGAAAAATTAGCACAAGGAATTAACAATGGAATAACTAACAAAATAGAAAACATTATAAAAAAGATACAAGATACTATTGATGCAGGAATTGAAAGTAAGATAAAAGAGTGGACATCAGGAATGTACAGATATGAGGCAGGAAGTAACAAACCTCAAACTCAAACGATAAATGTATATCAAACAAATAACATTGAACAAAACCCAGAAATGCCAAGTGAAACTTATAGAAAATTAAGAAACATAGATGAACAATTAGCATCTAGTTTAGCAGGAATGTAGGTGATAAAATGCAAAAGTTAGAAGTGATTAATTTAGCTTTAAATGAAAGTTTAGTATTTGATAGTGTTGGAAATCTAGAAGAGGATATATTACTATCTCATATTGAAGGAATAGGACATCCACGGAGCAACTTCACAGAAAAGCCAAGGTGTAAATCAAGATGGTTGTGATAGCGAGGATAGTTTGTTAGATCCTAGAGTTATAAAATTGAATGTTACAATTAGAACTAAAGACAGACTAAAATTATATGAGTTAAGACGCAAGATAATGAGAGTAATAAATCCTAAAACATATAATTTTCAAACTAATAAAAGAGGGGAATTATTAATTTATTATACAAATGATTTGAAGAAATATAGAATATATGGAAAAGTAGAAGATGGTGCAGAGTTTAACAATAGGAAGAATAACCACGATACTGCGACTATCTCTTTTTATTGTCAAAATCCTTATTGGCTTGATGAAAAAGGAAAAGACATTGATATAAAATCTGTTTCTGGAGGACTAGAATTTCCTCTAAAACTTGCAACTACATTTTCTAATGTAAGCTTTTATAAAGAGATTGAAAATTTAGGAGATGTTGAAGCTCCAGTTCAAATAGAATATGTTGGACCTGCTAAAAATCCTAAAATAACAAATAAAACAACAGGAGAATATATACAAGTTAATATGGAGATTGGGGAAAAAGAAAAACTAGTAATAGATACGCGAGAAGGAAAAGAAACAGTTAATCTTATAACGCCAAATGAAATAAAAGATGTTTATAATGAAATAGACTTGACTTCTACATTTTTTAAACTAATAGTAGGAAAGAACTTAATTGAGTATAGTTCAGACATAGAAGGTGCAAAAGATAGAGTAACTATAAAAGACTATACTAATAAGTATGTAGGTGTATAGATGAATTGTATAGAAATAATAAATACAAACTTTGAATTGCTTGGTATTATTACTAATTATGAAAGTTTAATTTGTATATGGAATTATTATGAATGTGGAACATTTGAGTTAACTATTAATAAAAATAAGGCGAATACCAACAAACTAAAAAAAGATAATATGCTAATAGTTAACAAGAGAGATGACAAGATTCTTTTAATTGATAAAGTGGTTGTGTCAACTGAAAAAAATAGTAAAACAATGAAAGTAACAGGAACTTGCATAAAAGGTATTACAAAAAGAAGAATAGTTGCTACAAATGGATATGACAGGGTATCAGAAGATTATGCAGAGAATATACAAAAGCATTATTTAAAGAAACACTTAGTAGAAAGTTACTACGATAATATTAGAACTCCAGAAAGAGATATTTCTTGGATTAAAATAGCTCATACACAAAATAGAGGTATTAAGACAGTATGGCAAGCAAGACTAACAAACTTACATGATGAATTAAAACATATTAGTGAAGATACAGGATTAGGTTGGTATGGTTATTTAAGCAGAACTGAAAAATGTATTTATTTTGATAGCTTAAAAGGTACAGATAGAACAATAAATCAAGTGGAAAGTCCAAATACACACGAATTTTTAGAAGATTTCACACATGAACAATTACAAGCTTATACGCACGAACAATTACAAGGAACAATAAAACATCCTTATATTATATTTAGTGAAAAAAAGAAGAATTTACTTGAAGGAAAGACAACAGATGATAATTCTAATTACAAAAATGTAGGATATGTAGCAGGTAAAGGAGAAAACGAGGATAGACTTATAACTGTTTTAGGAACTGCAACAGGTTTTGATAGAAGAGAAGTTTTAATAGATCTAAATAATATAGAAGATGTAGATGAATTAAGAACAGAAGGACAAAAGAAACTAGATACATATAAAATAATTCAAAGTATAGAAGGAAAGGTATATCAAATTCCAAATATGGAATGGGAAAAAGATTTCTTTTTAGGAGATTTAGTAACACTTGAAAGTGATGGAATATATGAAGATAAACGTATAATTCAAGCAAAAGAAATATATGAAAGAAATAATAAGACAGTAGAGCTAGGATTTGGAGATAAAGTTCCAAGTTTAGGAGAAGAAATAAAAAGAATAATTACAAGACCTATAAATTAGGTCTTGTTTTTATGGAAAGGAAAAATTATGGCAGGAGAAATAACATTAAAAAGTTTTCCATTTGACTCGATGGATGTATTAAATGCTGAAAGTGGAAAAATGGAGTCAGACAGATTATATGAAGCAGAAATATTTAGAAAATATTTTGCAAAATTTTTGAGCAATGGAGTTTATTTTGGGCATTATAAAAACTATGGAGAAAATGGAATGAAAGTTTCAGCTGCAGGAGGACTTACTATAAAAGTAAATGCAGGTGCAGGAATAATAGAGGGGGCGGATTTTGAAAATGAAGAAGATAAAACGTTTACATTAGAAAGACCGGTTTCAGGAAATCGTATCGATAGAGTAGTTGTAAAATTAGATAAAACATTGGCTGTAAGAGAAACACAATTATATGTTAAATCTGGAACAGGAACAACACCTGCTACCCTACAAAGAGATGACAATATCTATGAAATATGTTTGGCGGAAGTAACTGTGAAAAGTACTTCTAATATTGAAACTGCTGATATAACAGACAAAAGAACAAATTCGAATTTATGTGGAATAGTTAATTCCTTAATTAGTGTTGATGGTGAAGAATTATATCAGCAGTTTAAAGATTATATACAGGAAATCACAAGTGATTTAGTATTTAAAAATCAAGACAATACAATAACTGGAAAAATAATAGCACAAGGAGGGATTGAAGGAGATGTCAAAGGAGATTTACAAGGTAATGTTACTGGTGACTGTTCTGGTTCTAGTTCTAGTTGCTCTCGGGAATAGTGCAACAGCAACAAAATTGGCTACTGCAAGAAAAATAGAAATTAGTGGTGCAGTAAAAGGTTCTTCTGAATTTGATGGCGGTAACAATATTAACATTATTACAGAACAAAACAATATTGCTATTATAGAAGCAATAATAACAACACCTGCTCAAGGAGAAGAAAGTACAAAAGGCAGTATATCTTTTAATTATCCAACTGGCTTTAACAAAAACAATTGTATGGTAATTAGTTTGATGTCACAAAATACAGGTAATGATGAACAATCTTATAATACATCAGGCTCAACTGGATTTTCTGCTGAAGAGGTAAGATGCAATCATGGATTACAGGCTAGTTTAAGAAATAATGAAATAATAGTTGAGGTATATAAAGTTAATATAAATGCGCAAAGAAAAAATATTCATATAAGATTGGTACTTATGAAATTACCAAAACTTGTTGAAGGAATTGATTACATATTAGGTGATGTAACTGGTGATGGAAAAATAACATCAGAAGATAGCAAGTTGGTATCTAGCTATTGCGTAGGAAATACGGCTCTTACTTATAAACAGATAAATGCGGCAGATGTTAATAAAGATGGAATGATTACAACAAAAGATGCATTATTAATTGAAAAATATGCAAATGGTCTGATTTCAAAATTTGACTAGGAGGTGTATATAAATGTCAAATTATACTGAACATTACAATTTAAAGAAGCCTTTAAAAACAGAGAGTTACGATGTAGATGTTGCTAATACTAACAATGACATTATAGATGAAAAATTATATGGTAAAGTTGATAAAGTACCAGGTAAAGGATTAAGTGAAAATGATTTTACAGATGGTTATAAGAAAAAGGTTGATAATCTTGTAGAAGGAATAAAGGGTGATAGTGCTTATCAAATTGCTGTACAAAATGGATTTGAAGGAAGTGAGAAAGACTGGCTTGCAAGTCTAAAAGGAAAAGATGGAAATCAAGGAATCCAGGGAGAAAAGGGAAAATCTAATATACTAACTATAGGAACAGTTGAAAAAGGAGAAGAAGCATCAGCAAGCATAACAGGAGAAACTCCAAATCAAATATTAAACCTAGTATTACCAAAAGGGAATAAAGGAGAAAAAGGAGATACAGGAGAGAAAGGTTCTACTCCAATAAAAGGCACAGATTATTTTACAGAGCAAGAAATAAAAGAAATAAAGAATAGTATACTAAGCCAAGTAAATCAATTTAATATACAGGTAGTACAGCAACTTCCTACAGGAAAGATTGATACTCATACAATATATTTTGTACCTAAAGCAA
>CAJMLO010000014.1 GCA_905214245.1 uncultured bacterium | reverse complement strand
GCAGATGTGGTTTGCCACTTTTAATCCACAACTTATGTTGTGAGTGAGGAGGTGGTGCTATGATAGAAGCATTTTTATTAGAAATAATATATCTACTTTCATTTGGCTTAATTGCCGAAACTATTATAGTGTTTGCCTTAATTATACTGGTTATAATTTTAAGCAAATAAAAAACACATCTGTACTTGCCCGGTTAGATGTGTTTTTTTTACATATTCAGTGGCAAACCACGTTTGTGGATTCTCTATTTCCTACTTTTATTATAATCAATTGTGTTCAAAAAGTCAATAAAAAAGGAGAAAATTTTGAAGTGTTTGATATAGAGGAAGAATTAAAGAAATTGCCTGGAAAACCACGGTGTTTATATTATGCATGATAAAGATGATAAGATAATATATGTTGGAAAAGCAGTTTCTTTAAAAAATCGTGTAAGGCAATATTTTAGAAAAACTAATAAAACAAAAAGAATTCAAAATATGGTAGCTTTGATAGATCATTTTGAATATATTGTAACAGATAATGAAGCAGAGGCACTTATTTTGGAGTGTAATTTGATCAAAAAAAATATGCCTAAATTTAATGTATTGCTAAAAGATGACAAAACATATCCATACATAAAGGTAAATGTAAAAGATGAGTACCCAGATGTGTATATGACTAGAAGAATTTTAAATGATGGTGCAAAATATTTTGGACCATATGCATCTGCAGGTTCTGCAAAAGAAATGATAGAATTTATAAAATCAAAATTCAAAATAAGGCAATGTAAGAATTTTAAATACAAAGATAGGCCGTGTTTAAATTATCACATAAAAAAATGTTTAGCTCCTTGCATGGGTTATGTTTCAAAAGAAGAGTATAGAAAGCAAATAGATGAAATAATTGATTTGCTTGAAGGAAAAACTGATAAATTGATTAGAAGTTTGTCGCAAGAAATAAAAGAGGCATCAGCAAAAATGGAGTATGAAAAAGCTGCATATTTAAGAGATAAAATGATTGCTCTTGAAAGAGTGTCTGAAAAGCAAAAGGTTTCAAATATTTCTGAAAATGATATTGATGTTATTGGGATTGCAAGAAGTGAGCTTCATGTTTGTTTGGAAATATTTTTTGTTAGAAAAAGTAAGATGATAGGAAGAGAACATTACTTTTTAGATGAGTTTCAAGATGAAACAGATAGTGAAATTTTATCAAATTTTATTAAACAGTATTACATAGATAAACCATTTTTACCAAATAAGATTATGATAAGAGAAGAGATTGAGGATAAAGATTTAATAAGCAGTTTACTTTCTCAAAAAGCTGGCAGAAAAGTTGAAATAAAAACACCTCAAAAAGGCGAAAAATTAAGATTTGTTGAGATGGCTGAAAACAATGCAAAAATAACACTTGAAAATAAAGAAAAAGATAAAACAGCAATTTTGCTTAGCTTAAAAGAAGTGTTAAATATGGAAAAATTACCAAGAAAAATTGAGACATATGATATTTCAAATATTTCTGGACAGTTTATGGTTGCTGGTATGTGTGTTCTTCAAGATGGAGTTATAAAAAAGAATTTATCAAGGCGTTTTAAAATAAAAACTGTGTTTGAACAAGATGATCCAAAGTGTATGAAAGAGGTTATAACAAGAAGATTAAGACATTCGGTAGATATTTTAAATGAGAGCAAGAGTACTGGTTTTGGTGCACTTCCTGATGCAATTTTTGTTGATGGTGGTATTACACAAATTAGAGCTTGCAGACAAGCAATTGATGAAATAAATAGAGAAATAAAAGAAAAAGAAGAAGAGTATGGAGTGACTGAAAATAGAGAAAAAGTTGACATCAAAGTGTTTGGTATGGTAAAAAATGATAAACACACAACTAGAGCTTTGATAAATGAAAATAAAGAAGAAATACCTCTTTCACATGAACTTATGATGCTTATTACCAATTTTCAAGATACTGTACATGATACAGCAATTGGATATCATAAGATGCTTAGGGATAAGTCAATGAAAAAATCTAGTCTTGACGATATATCTGGAATTGGAGAAGTGAAAAAGAAAGAATTGCTTAAGAAATTTGGAAGTACTGCTAAGATTGCAAGTGCGGATATTGAAGAAATTGCTAGAATAAAGGGAATTAATATTGAGCTTGCTAAAAAAATAAAAGATGAGCTTAATAATATGTAATATTTTGGAGTACGAAAGCCAGCATATTTCATATATCACAATCATATAATTATAGTAATATGGCACATTGGGGATAGTGCGAAAATAAAGAAGGGATTGTGATTTTAATATGGAGTATACTAAAGATGTTGTTTTTAATGTTCATTATGGACAAGATGTTTTGAAAGAAAATGAAAAATTGAGTGCTTTTAAAAGAATTCGACTACTGTTAAATAGGCATAAAATGATAACAGCTATAGTTTTAATTACAATTATGTTTATGATATTTGATCTTATGCTTGTTTCAAGTTTTATAGAGGTATTAAGTAGTATGAATTTATAGAGGCAAATATGGAAAGGATAAATATAGTATGAATGTAGCAAATGAGTGGAAAGATTATGAGATATTAGACATGGCAAATGGCGAAAAGCTTGAGAGATGGAAAGATATTATTCTTGCAAGACCTGACCCACAAATTATATGGAAAGAAAAATCTTATCCTGAAAAATGGAAAAAGGTAAATGCAAGATACATAAGAAGTAATACTGGTGGAGGTCATTGGGAATACTCTAAAAAAATGCCTAGTAATTGGCAGGTTAAATATAAAAATTTAACTTTTAATATTAAACCAATGGGATTTAAACATACAGGTCTTTTTCCAGAGCAAGCTGTTAACTGGGATTGGATGATAAATAAAATACAAAATGCAAAAAGAGATATAAAAGTACTAAATTTGTTTGCATATACAGGGGGTGCAACAGTTGCTTGTAGCTATGCAGGTGCATCTGTATGTCATGTAGATAGCTCAAAAGGAATGACTTTGTGGGCAAAAGAAAATATTGTATCATCTGGACTTAAAGATAGACCTGTAAGATTTATTGTTGATGATGTTGTTAAATTTGTAAATAGAGAAATACGTCGCGGAAATAAATATGATGCAATTATAATGGATCCACCTTCATATGGTAGAGGTACAAATGGAGAAGTGTGGAAATTTGAGGAAAATATTGCAGATTTAGTTAAATTATGTACAAAAGTTTTATCAGATAAACCACTATTCTTTTTGATTAATTCATATACAACAGGAATTTCTAGCACAGTTCTTGAAAATATTTTAAAACTTAATATAAAAGCAACAGGTAAGTTTTCTTGTGGGGAAATTGGACTACCTATGACTGCATCTAGCATGATTCTTCCTTGTGGAATATATGGAAGATGGGAGAGCTAAAAGATGAGTGATATATCAAACAAAATAAATGTAATATATGAAGATAATCATATTATAGTTGTGGAAAAGCCTGTAAATATTCCATCACAAGGAGACAAAACAGGGGATATAGATATGCTTACTTTAATAAAAGAATATATAAAAGAAAAGTATAATAAACCTGGAAATGTCTATCTTGGGTTAATTCATAGACTTGATAGACCTGTTGGTGGAGTTATGGTTTTTGCTAAAACTTCTAAAGCAGCATCAAGATTAAGCGAGCAAGTAAGAGAAAAAGTATTTCAAAAAAGATACTTAGTTATTTGCAATGGCAAAATGGAAAAAACAAATGGAACACTTGAAGATTATTTACTTAAAAATGAAAGAAATAATATGAGCAAAGTTGTAAAAGAAGGAACCAAAAATAGCAAATATGCAAATCTAGATTATGAGGTTTTAAAATATGATAAAGATTTGGATTTGTCTGTTTTAAAAATACTTTTACATACAGGAAGACATCATCAAATACGTGTGCAACTTGCAAGTAGGGGGCACAGCATTTATGGTGATCAAAAATATGGAGGAAGGGGCCATGGCAAGCAGATAACATTGTGGGCATATAGTTTAACAATACTTCATCCAATTACAAAAGAAAAGATGGAGTTTAAGGCAATTCCACAAAAAATAGGCAGTTGGAAGATTCTTGAGGGAATAGATATTTAATAATTATGGCTTTTTAAGTTATAAAAAATTTAATACATAAATTATGCAAAATACTATATTGTTAAAACACTACACATTATTAATTATGTAAATTTTACAAACACAAAAAATCATATATAAAAGTGAAAAAAGTAACTTTTTATATATGATTTTTTTATTTTCATATATAAAGTAAAAATATGTAGAAAAAAGGATGTAATATATGTACAGAAACAAAGAGGGAGGCAAATATGATAGAAAAAATTTGTACCTACATTGTAAATCAAATGAGAAAACAAATGCCAGATATAGATGATGAAAAAGCTGAAATTATTACATATGGTATAGAACTAATAATTGGAGAAATTCCAAAAATTTTCTTACTATTTGTACTTAGTTTTATACTTGGAATTGGATGGTATACAGTTTTTGCATATGTGGCACTCATACCATATAGGGCTTCTTCTGGTGGATTTCACCTAAAAACACATGTTGGATGTATAATTGGAAGTAGTGTATTTTATTATGGAATTGTATATTTAAGTAAATTTATTATATTAAATTTGGTTCAAAAATATATAATTATAGTAATAGCTCTTATATTTGGAGTAATTATGGTTAGCCTATATGCTCCAGCAGATACAGAGAATATTCCAATAATAAGTAAAAAAGAAAGAAAACGTAAGAAAATATTATCATATACAACACTTGTACTTACACTTACAGCTTCAGTATTTATAAAAGATAGTATTATTTCAAACATATTAATATTTGGAGTAATTGTTCAAAGCTTTATGATAAGCAGACTTGCATATTTACTTACAAATAATAAATATGGATATAAAGTATATCAGCAAAAGGAAAAATTAGCTTAAGTAGACATATGATTAATATAACATTGATACGGCCGGCAATGTTTTATTATATAAACACTAAAGGGGGAATTTTATATGTTAAAAATGTTAGCTAAAATAGCAGAAAAATATGCAAAGGCAACAAATACAACATGTTTAATAGCTGGAATGTTCCATCAACCTAAAATGCCTGCATCTTTAATTAAAAAAGACTAATAAAGAGATAACAACATTATTTAAAATACAAACGATTTCTTAAATTATTTTAAGAAATCGTTTGCTTAATGTATTAATAATATATTTCAAATTGTTGTTTGAACATATCAGAAGTTTTACTTGTAAATAAGTTTAGATTATTATTTCTTTTTAATATTTGTCTTACTTTCCAAAGTCCAAGTCCAGAGTTTGTTTCTTTTGATTTGCTAGAAATTCCTTTTTCAAAAATCTTTTCTGTATCTACATCTTTGTTATTATATGTGTTTTCAATAATTACTAAAATTCTATGTCTTGCATCTTCTTTTCTAAAAGAAACATTTATAATTTTTTCTTCACATTCTTTGGAAGCTTCAATTGCATTATCAAGAAGTATGCCAAGAATTCTTGTAAAATCATATATTTTCATATGTTGCTCAATTTCGTTTAAGTCTAAGAAGATATCTAGATTTATTTGTATGTTTTGCTCATCTGCATCATAATATTTAGTTGCTAAAATATTATAAATTGCAGGATGATTTATTACCTTTGGATTAAGTGAATATAGGTTATTAGTTTTATTACAATCTTCTTGAAGTTCTGTATAATATCTTGTTAGACCTTCCATATCATTATTTCTAATATATCCACCAATACCATTTACAATATTGTCAAAATCATGTTTAAATGTTCTAACAGTATCATGTAAAACTTGTAAAGAGTGAAGATTTAATTTAGTTCCTTCAAGGTCTCTTGTTGTCATTTCAAGTTTTGATGAACCGACTATACAATAAATACTTATTGCAAAATATGCAATTAGACCAAATATATCTATAAAAGTTATAAGACCTGGCATTGTATTACTATAATATCTTATTAAATAAAACTGTGTACCAATAACAAATACCATTAAAACAAGATTTGCAATTAATAGTACTTTGGTCCTTTTACTCATATTATCAAAAACATTTATATTAACTTTAAAATATTTAATAATAAGTGTAATTAGATATATTGATAAATAGATACTTAATACAACGCACGTTCTATATAGAGGAACAGCCATTATTTGAGCAGATGTAATATTAAAAAATTCAAAAGCTACATTAGAACATATAAATTCTAGAGTTGATGTTAGTACAAATGTAATTACCTCTGATAAAATGCTCTTAAGTACAGTAGTTTTTAATATGAAAAACACCATAACAGGCCATACAATTAGATTAATAAATACTGTATATGAAGCAGGCACAATAAAATTTATTAAATTTGCAAATGTACCATAAATTAGTACATATATTAATTTTCTCTTGTTTGTTGTTTTAATATTAAGCACAGTTGTATAGAAATACATAAATACAAATGCATCAAGATATGTAAGTGGTATACCTATTATATTAAATAATCCTTCGTTTGGTGTTGTTATTGCATTTAAAATCTTTTGTAAAATATCCATAATTAAAAACCTCCTTGAAATTATTTTTATATTTAGGACCTATGTAGCATTTGTCATTATTACTAAAAAATATTGTGTTAGATGAAAAATCTATATTATCAATTTTATCCAAATTAACAATATATGACTTATGACATCTGACAAATTGCTTAGGCAATATAGACGATATTTTGTTAAATGAATTGTATACTTCATAGGTTCTGGTATCTGTTGTAAAGACTAATTTCATACCATCTTTTTGAATGTATTTTATTGAATTTTGTGGAATTATTGTTTTATTATTATCAAGTCGTAGGTATTCATGAGTGTTATTAAATGCATCATCATATAAACGTAAAATTGTTTCTTGAAGTCTCTCAATAGTGAGGGGTTTTGAAATATAATCAAATGTCTTATATTTATATGCTATAAGTCCATATTCCAAATGACCTGTGATAAAAATAATATATATACTTTTATTCTGAGTTCTTATCTTTTCTGCAAGTTTTAAACCATTTATATCTGTATTTAAATCAACATCCAAAATTACGACATTTACGGAATGTGTTTCAACATATTTAAGTAAATTGTATGGGTTAGGTGTAGAAAAAACAATTTGCCCATCTAGATTGTTTTTTATAAAAATAGAATCAAGCATAATTGATAATTTCTCGATGGCGGTATGGCTATCGTCACATAACACAAAATTTAACATAAATTCACCCCACTATTAATTTAATAGCTTGATAATTGGAAATATAATACGATAAAATAACTTACAAGTTACCTAAAAATTTCCAATTTGTTATATTAATATAATCCAAAATTTCACATATGTCAATATTTTTTGAATAAAAGTGAAAAGTTATGTATCATGTCGAACCGTAAAGAAAATTGAAAATAAAAAAGGAATTTAATGGAAAAAAGGGCATTGGAAAATTGATGGTTATTTTTTTAAAACTTTCTTCATAGTATTTAAAAAGTAAAATTAAAAAAACATAGAAAGGTAAATTTATTATGGAAAGAAAAGAATTGGCTATAATATGTGTATGTGTAATTATAATTTTATTACTATTTATTTTGTTTTGTTCTGTAAATAATTCCGAAAGCTTGTTAACAAGTGCTTCAGCAGTAAGTAATAAAAAAATTAGCTGGGGAATAAAAAGAAATAATAATCACAATCAGCCTGATGTTGGCGCAGAAAATAAAAGGATAATAGAAAAATATAGTGGAATTTGTATTGGAAATAGTGAAAAGCCATATATATATTTAACGTTTGATAGTGGATATGAAGCGGGATATACAAAAAAGATATTGGAAGTTTTAAAAAAGAATCAAGTTCCAGCCACTTTTTTTGTAACAGCACACTATGTAAATAGCGAGCCAGATTTAATAAAACAAATGATAGATGAAGGTCACATTATTGGAAATCATACAGCTAATCATAAATCTATGCCAGAAATAAGCAATGAGCAGATAAAAGAAGAAGTAATGAATTTGCATAGTAGTTTGTATGAAAAATTTGGATATGAAATGCAATATATAAGACCACCTAAAGGAGAATATAGCGAAAGAACTGTGGCCTATACAAATACACTTGGATATACAACTGTAATGTGGTCATTTGCATATGATGATTGGGACGAAGCAAAACAAGGAAGGGAAGAATATGGTAAAAAGAAAATTTTAGATAATTTGCATAACGGAGAAGTTATGCTACTTCATGCAACATCTAAAGATAATAGCAATATATTAGACGAATGTATAAAAGAAATTAAAGCACAAGGATATGAATTTAGGTCAATTGATAAATTTGAAAAGTAAGAAGGATTGTGATTGATTTGAGAAAAAGAAAATCTATACCAAGTAGACTTGATAGAATTTTAAGTATGCCAGATGAAATAAGTTCAAATAGACCAAAAATAACAATTGTTGGATTTGAACAGGTTTTTATAGAAAACTATAAAGGAATTCTCGAATATCAAGATTATTTTGTAAGATTGAATACATATATAGGAATTATTAATATAAATGGGTTTAATTTAAAACTAGAAGAAATGACAAATGATGATTTGCTTGTTACAGGAAGAATAGAAGGAATGGATTTTGAGAGTATAGAAAATGGGGAGGATTAATTTTGAATCTTACAATATTAATGAGCTATGTTTATGGTTATGTTGATATAGAAGTTGAAGGATATTATATAGAAAGATTTATAAATATTTGTGCAAGTAAGGGTATATATTTATGGAAAACTAAAAGGAATAAATCAACTATATTATGTGCTAGAATAAAAAGAGAAGATTTTAAAAAGCTAAGAGCTATATGTAAAAAAACACAATGTAAAATGAAAATAAGAAATAAAAAGGGAGTTTCGTTTGTTTTAGGAAGATACAAAAAAAGAAAAATATTTGTAATTTTCCTTTTTATTATTTTATTTGTTATTATTGGACTTTCAAATTTTATATGGAATATCGAGATTACAGGAAGTGATGGAATTAATTCAAGCGAGATTTTAGAAATTGCAAAGGAAAATGGATTAGATATAGGAAAATGGAAAAACAGTATAGATACCAAAAAGGTTATAAATGATTTAAGACTTAAAAGAGATGATATAGCTTGGGTTGGAATTGATATAGAAGGAACAAATGTGGTTATTAAAATTGAAAAAGCAGATAAAAAGCCGGATATTATTGATGAAAATGAATATTGCAGTATAGTGGCTGATAGAGATGCAACTATACTTAAAATAAGTGCTGTAAATGGTACATCCCTAGTAAAAAAAGGAGATAATGTAAAAAAAGGAGATATACTTATTGCAGGGTGGATGGATGGAAAATATACTGGAAGACGTTATTTGCATGCACAGGGCGAGATACAGGCTAAAATTAGTTATAAAAACAAACAAAGAATTGACTTTATAGAAAACAAAAAAGAAGAAACAGGAATGGCTGAAAGTAAATATTGCGTAAATATAAATAATTTTAAAATAAATTTGTATAAAGGGGTTTCAAAATTTCAAAATTATGATACAATAGAGGAAACTAAAAAATTGAAATTATTTTCTCAATTTTATTTGCCAATATCAATTACAAAAAAAGTTAATAAAGAATATAGAAATGTTCAGATTATTCATGATATAAATGAGGCAAAAGAGATAGGAAAGAAACTAGCAACTGATGAACTTGAAAAACAGATAGAAAATAAAGACAATATTTTAGATAAAAGAGTTACCATATATGAAGAAACATCATATGTTGAAGTTGAGGTAATATATGATGTTAAAGAAAGTATCGGTACAAAAGAAAAAATAGTCTTTTGATAAGTTTAATAACTTAAAACAAAAGATAGAATTGGAGGGCTTATGGAAGAAAGAAGTTTAAGGGTATACAACTCAGAAAAAACATTTTTTTCTAAAATTACAAATACATTAACTAAATTTTTGATACCTACAAAAGTAGGAATTAATGGAATGCTTATTTCTATGAAAAGAAATAATGTATTAAAAGCATACGAAAATTCATTAAATTTAGACAAAGTAGAAGATGAAGATAAAAAAGAACAAATAACAAAGAAATTGGATGATGCATATGCATTGTATCTAGAATCAATTGACAAATATATTATGGATTCTATTTACAAAAAAGTTAAAAATGATACAGCAAATGAATTTGAAAAAGATGCTTTATCACAATATTATATGATTACTCACTTAAAAGAAACAGGATATACAGAATATAAATACAGAAAACAAATGTATTTGCTAAGACTTGATTATGAAACAGTTGCAAATGAAAAAACTAAAATACTTGATAGATATAAAAAGTTTTATGCAATGGAAATGGAAGTACTATATAAAGGTATTTTAAAACATTATTCTATCAGACTTGCAGAAAATTTATCTGATGGAGAAAAGCAAGATATATATAATAAAATATTTAAAACACTTGAAAATTATATATCAAATATTTTACCGTTGAAATTTGAAATTGAAGGAAATGATACATATAAAGAAATATTAGATGAGTACAATAATTTTGAGAGATTTTCTGTTGGAAAACTTGATCAAAATGATTTTATTGAAAAAAATATGATATTACTTGGAATAAGCAGAAAATTATTTACACATAGTTTACCTCTTGTTGTAGCTGAGCAATGCTATGAAAAATTATTAAATGATGTAAGAAGTTTAATTGTTGATACAAAAATAATAAAAAAACAAGAAAAAGCATATTCATTATTGATTAGCATTATTGAAGAATATAATGTTAAATTATTAAGTACAAAAATTTATTGGGACAAACCTGTACTTCGTGAAGAGTATAAGGCTTTTTGGAATGAATATAAAAATTTAGACATCTTAAAAGACAAAGATTATGATGAATATATAAAAGACAAAGAAATATTATTTATTCAAAATGACCTTAAAAAAGTTTTAGTAAATGAAAATAAATATTACAAAATAATTAAATTTTATAAAAATAAATTGGTTGAACTTGGTGCTATGAGAGCACTTGTAGATGAATGTTATTCAGAAGGAAATTATACTAAAGGTGCAAAGAAAGTAGCTAAAAGAAGAGGAAGAAGACCAAAAGTAGCAGTGTAAGCAGAAAGGTAAGGAAATGAAAGAAAATTGTGAAATTATCTATAATGGTATTGATGCAAATGAGAATTATGAAGAAACAATAAAAAAAGTGGTAAATGAATGTTTTAGAGTAGAAAAATTGGAAAAAACAAATTTATATATGAGCATTACATTAACTATCCCAGAAGAAATAAGAAAAATTAATATGAAGTACAGAAACATTGATAGAGCAACAGATGTGCTTTCATTTCCAATGTTTGAAAAAGAAGAATTAGAACAGATTATAAATCAAAACAGTGAAAAAAATGTGGATGAAACAATAGAAAAAATCGATATTCTTGGAGATATTGTAATATCTATTCCAAAGGTATATGAACAAGCGGATGAATATGGGCATAGCTTTGAAAGAGAGCTTTCTTATATGGTTGTACATGGATTTTATCATTTGATGGGATATGATCATATGCAAGAAGATGAGAAAAAAGTTATGAGACAAAAAGAAGAGATAGTTTTATCAGAGCTTGGAATAAGCAGAGAAAGCGAAGAAGAAGCAAAAAAAAACGAAAATTGCAAAAATGAAAAGAAGTTAGGAAATAGTAATTTTATTGATGCATGGAGAAATGCAATTAATGGAATTATATATGCAACAACAACACAATCAAATGTAAAAAAACAATTACTAATTGCTGTATTTGTTGTAATTATAAGTTTGTTTTTTGAGCTAAGTAAGGCTGAATTTTTGATATTTATGTTTACGATTGTTTTGATTTTATTTGCTGAAATGGTTAATACAGCAATAGAAACGGTGGTTGACTTATATACAGATTTATATCATCCGAAAGCTAAAATTGCTAAAGATGTTGCAGCAGGTGGAGTTGTTATAACAGCAATTAATGCACTTATAGTTGCGTATTTCCTATTTTTTGATAAAATAAGCAATATAGGACTTCAATTTATAAGAAATATTGTATCTTCTCCAATACATTTAGCATTTTCTACTATTATTATTGTGATTATTGCAATCCTTTCATTAATTGCGATTGCAACAACAAATAAACACAAAGTATTAAATAAAAAATTTATGCCAAGTGGACATACCGCTCTAAGTTTTGCAGCAAATACTATTGTTTGGCTTATTACAGATAATATTGTAATACTTACACTTTCGCTTATTATGGCGATTTTAGTGTCAGAAAGCAGAATAGAAGCAAAAAAACATACATTATCAGAGGTTATTTTTAGTGCTTGTGTTGGTATTATTATGGTACTTGTAATTTATGGACTTGCTACACTTGCAATAAAAGCATAAAATTAAAGGGGGATTTTTTATGAGAGAAAATAGAGCTAAAAAGAAATCTGGAGGAACTAAAATTTTTATTATTATTTTGATTTTATTAATTGCTATTGCAGGAGGTTTACTTGCAATTAAAATTATAAAAGAAAGAGGCAATACACAAAATGTTGATAGTAATAATGTAATTGAAAATGTAGACAGTTCAACATTGATTGTAGAGGAAAAGAAACCAAAAACATTTGCAGGAGATGTAAGGCCAATTGCTGTAATGATTGATAATCATATTCAAGCTATGCCACAAGCAGGACTTGAACAAGCAGATTTAGTATATGAAATGATTGTTGAAGGCGGAGAAACAAGATTAATGCTTGTTTTAAAAGATAAGGATTTATCTAAAGTTGGTCCAATAAGAAGTTCAAGACATAATTTCTTAGATTATGCTTTGGAAAATGATGCAATTTATGTTCATTATGGATGGAGTCCAAAAGCAAAATCAGATATTAGTACTTTAAATGTAAATAATATAAATGGAATATTTGAAAGTGGAAGTAAAAAAGGATTTTGGAGAGATACTGGAAAATATGCACCACATAATGCAGTAACTAATACAGAAAATATTTTAAATATTGCCAAAAGAAAAGGATATAGAACAACAACAAGTAAAGATCCTGTTCTTAATTATGTGGTAGATGAAGTTAATTTAGAAAATGGTCAAGATGCTGAAACAGTAACTATTCCATATTCTGATCATAATACTGTAAAATACAAATATGATTCAGAAAAACAAGTATATACAAGATATTCAAGAGGAAAAAAACAAACTGATTGGGTAACTAAAAATACTGTGACAACAAAAAATATTATCATCTCATTTGCTAGAAATACATCAATAGATAGCAAAGATAGACAAAATATTGATAATGTTAAAACACTTGATGGATACTACATTACAAATGGTAAGGCAATAAAAATTAAATGTGAAAAAAAATCAAGAAGTTCTCAAACTGTTTACAAAGATTTGCAAGGAAACGAAATTGATGTAAATGATGGAAAAACATTTATTCAAATTTGTCCAATTAATGCAAAAGTAACAATAGAATAATAATATAAACGTAAGTACAAAAGGCAAAGTAGAGGAGAACATTGCGCTCTTCTTGCGAAATACTTATGAAATGTAACGTAAATGAAGCAAATGAAATATCTTGCTTCATTTTTTTATTCTTGAAAACTTGAATTTTTTGTGATATAAATATATTTGTAATAAAAGAGTGTAGGAGGAAAAATGTTTAAGTCAGGATTTGTATCAATTATAGGGAGAACAAATGTAGGAAAATCAAGTATTATAAATAATTTAGTTGGAGAAAAAGTGGCAGCGATTGCTAATAAACCACAAACCACAAGAACAGCAATAAGAGCAATTGTAAATAGACCAAATTCGCAAATTATTTTTATAGATACTCCTGGAATTCATAAGCCAAAAAGTAAGCTTGGGGATGTTATGGTTGAAACAGCGTTTGAAGTTGCAAAAGATGTAGATGTTGTTGTATTTGTTGTTGAAGCTACATCAAATGAAATTGGCAAAGGAGATAGGCTGATATTAGAGAAAATAAAAGAAGCAAAGAAAAAAACAATATTAGTTATTAATAAAATAGATTTAGCTAAAAAAGAAGATATAGCAGAATTAATTCAAATGTATAAAAATGAGTATGATTTTGTTTCTGTTATTCCTGTTTCGACAGTAAAGAATATAAATGTTGATATAATACTTGACGAGATAGAAAGTAACTTAAAAGAAGGACCTGCATATTATGATATTGAGGAATATACAGATCAAACAACAAGACAACTTGCAGAAGAAATAATTAGAGAAAAGGCATTAAAGCTTTTACAAGATGAAGTTCCTCATGGCATTTTTGTTGAAGTTGAAAAAATGAAAATGAAGAAAACCAAAACAGGTGAGCCAATTTATCATATTGATGCTACAATATATTGTTTAAGAAATTCACACAAAGGCATAATTATAGGTAAGAATGGAGCAATGCTTAAAAGAATTGGAACATATGCAAGGGAAGATTTAGAAAGAATGCTTGATGTGAAAATCAATTTGAAATTATGGGTAAAGGTAAAAGAAGATTGGTTAAATAATGATAGCTTTGTAAAAAAATTCAAATTACAATAAATTGGAAAATTTAATTATTTTTGTTTGAGAATAAATTTATAAAAAATGCAAAAGATAATAAAAGCAATATGCTTTTAGTGAGGAGATGGTTACATGATAAAACAAATAGCATGGAATACATTTAAAAAAACTGGAGATATAAATACTTTTTTAGAATATATGGAAGTACAAAATATTGAAAAGGATATAAACAAGGCGGAGCAATATGGGAATATTCAAAACAAAGGGGATAGTAATTGCAGAACACAATATGAGCGATTATGATAAAATGGTAACAATTTTGACTCCAAATGGAAAAATTGGGTGTGCTGCTAAAGGTGCAAGAAGATCTAAAAGTAGCCTTATGGCAGGCACTCAACTTTTATGCTTTGGAGATTATCTTATATATCAAGGTGCAAGTTCATATAGCATAAATTCATGTGATTTAATAGAGGTATTTTATAATTTAAGGATAGATTTGGACAAGCTAACATATGCTTCACATATTTTAAAAATAATAAATGATGTAACAGATGAAAATCAAAATACATATAAAATATTGCAATTGGTATTAAATACAATATATGTAATATCTGAGACAGATAAAAATCTGGATTTGATAGTGTCTATTTTTAAGATGAGACTCATGTGTTTACTTGGTCTTACACCTATTATAAATAAATGTTCAAATTGCGGAAGAGAAGATAATTTGACACATTTTAGCATGATAGATAGTGGATTTAAATGTGAAAATTGTGCTAGGCAAGATAAGGGTGCAATTCAAATAAGCGAAGCAACAGTAAATGCGATAAAATATACGGTTATGGCACCACCTAAGAAATTATTTTCATTTAATTTATCTGAAGAAAGTTTAAAAGAATTTGAGATTGTATCAAAGTTATACCTAAATGAAAAATTAGATAAAGATTATAAAATAGATAACAATTTTAAGCATTTTTGACAGCATATTTTAAATTATGGTATAATCACAAGCAACAAATATAGCAAAAAAGAGGAGATAATAATGTATTTAATTGTAGGACTCGGAAATCCTGAACCTGAATATAATAAAACAAGACATAATATGGGATTTGATGTTATAAATAAATTGGCTAAAAAATATAATATAAATCTTAATAAAAATAATTTTAATGCGATTTATCAAAATGCTATAATTGAAGGAGAAAAAGTAATTTTAGTTAAACCGCAAACATATATGAATTCTAGTGGAGAGTCTGTAAAACAGTTTGTAGATTTCTATAAAATACCTATTGAAAATGTGCTTGTTATATATGATGATATGGATACGGAAATAGAAAAAATTCGCATAAGGTCAAAAGGTGGTCCTGGCTCTCATAATGGTATGAAGTCACTTATTTGCGAGCTTAATTCAGAAGAATTTCCAAGAATTAGAGTTGGAATTGGACGACCAAAAAATGAGTTTGATAGAATAGATTATGTTATAGGGCATATTAATGAAGAAGAATATAAGAGATTAGAGATTGGTCAAAATAAAGCAGTTGATGCAATAAGTTATTTTATAAAAAATAGTATAGATAATACGATGAATAAATACAATTAAGAAAGGTGCAAAATAGAAAATGCAGGAAATTATAGTTCATGTGGGACAAAATAATGATAAGACAGTCGCACTAATTGAAAATGGAAAATTAATTGAAAAATACGAAGAAACTGATGCAAGAAAGAGGCTAGAAGGAAACATATATATTGGCAGAGTTGAAAATGTACTCTTGGGAATGCAGGCAGCATTTGTAAACATTGGAGAAGATAAAAATACATTTATACATATAAGAGATATCATTCCTAAAGTAAGCAATGAAACAGGAAATAAAAATGAAGAGTTAAGCAAGCATAATATAAAAAATTATGTGAGAGTTGGAATGCCAATCTTGGTACAAGTAAATAGAGATAGCACAAATAAAAAAGGTGCACGAGTATCAACACATATTAGTTTATCTGGAAGATTTGTTGTAATTATGCCTAATGCAGAGTTTATTACTGTATCTCAAAAAATAGAAAATGAAAAAGAAGCAAAAAGATTAAAAGAATTAGTAAGCAAATATATTCCAGAAAATTATGGTGTAATAATTAGAACTGCGTCACAAGGAAAAAGTGCAAAGGAAATTGAAAATGATATAAAAAAAGTAATAGAAAAGTGGAATAAGATTAAGGAAAGCTATGTCAATGAAAAAGATAATATTAATTTTAAACCACAACTGTTGTATAAAAATGATGGGCTAATAAGTAAAATATTGCTTGATGTTATTGATAATAATGTAGAGAAAATTTGGGTTAATGATAAGGAAGAATATAATAAAATTTTAAAATATGTTCAAGAAACAAATAATGATAAAAAAATTAAGGTAGAGCTAAAAGAAAAAGACTTAATAACTATGTATGACTTAGACGATCAATTAGAACAGATAAAAAATAGAAAAATTTGGCTAAAATGTGGTGGTTTTATAACTATTGATAAAACAGAAGCACTTACTGCAATTGATGTAAATTCTGGAAAATATGTTGGAAATAAGGACCTAGAGCAAACAGTTCTTAAGGTAAACAAAGAGGCAACAATTGAAATTGCAAAACAATTAAGACTTAGAGATATAGGCGGAATAATTATAATAGATTATATTGATATGGAAAAGAAAGAAAGCAAAGAGATTATAGAAAATACATTGAAAGAAAATTTGAAAAAAGATAGATCTAAAACACAAGTTATAGGATTTACACCATTAAATTTATTGGAAATGACAAGGAAACACATATGTAGTAATGATTAAAGCAAAAGAAATTTTGATTTAATAAATAAGAGGGAAAAGATGAAGTATCATCTTAAACGAAGGAAAGGGGATGGAGTAAAAGATGGAGAATAATGAAAGTAATATACCAAGCAATTACAAACCACTTTCACCTTGGGCATATTTTGGATATAACATATTATTTACAATTCCTTTTGTAGGAATAATTTGTGCAATTATATTTGCATTTGACAATTCAAATATAAATCGTAAAAATTATGCAAGATCATTTTTCTGTGGACTAGCAATTATAGTAATATTTATTATAATTGTTACTGTATTTGCTACAATCTTTGGAGCACAATATTACACAATGAGTACTATAAGAAGTGCAATGTAGAAACAAAGCGACTTTAGGTCGCCCTTTGTCCAAAGACGATTTGAGTTTTCGACTACAAGGAGAAAATCTCAAAGGCAATAGCGATTGTAGTATATAAAAAGAAGCAATACTATATATTATATAGTGTTGCTTCTTTTGTTCTCCTTAAATACCGTAAAATTTTCCTTGCTCTATCTACATCATCAGAATTTGCTACACGAACGCCTTCAAGTTCATATTTTAAACCAAGCTCTAACCATTTAAACTTACCTAAATCATGATAGGGTAAAATTTCTATCTTTTTAACAGTTTTTAACGTAGATAAAAATTCTTTTAATTTTTTCAAATCTTCTTCTTTATCAGTATATCCAGGAACTAAAACTTGCCTAATCCACATATCTTTGTTGTGGTCACTTAAATATCTTGCAAATTCTAATTCTCTTTTATTTGATACTCCTGTTAAATCTTTGCATATTTCATCATTGATACATTTTATATCAAGTAAAAATACATCTGTTAAATCAATGACTTTTTTCATAGTATCTGTTATTGCAAATGCACCAGATGTGTCAACAGCTGTAGATATACCAAGTGATTTTAATTTTGCAAAAAATTCTACTAAAAAAGGAGCTTGAAGTAGGGGTTCGCCACCACTAACTGTTACACCTCCACCAGATACATCAAAATAATTTTTATATCTTGAAACTTTTGCAACCAATTCATCAACTGTGTATTCTGTGCCACCTTGTAAATTCCATGTGTCTCTATTTTGACAGTATTTACACTTTAAGCTACATCCTTGCATAAATATGACAAATCTTATTCCTGGTCCATCAACTGCACCAAATGATTCGAATGAGTGTATCCTTGCTTTTTTTTGCTCCATTTTAACCTCCAAAATTAATACTTCAAATGGCTTGAACTAAAGTAATTCAAGCCATTTGTTTATATAAATTAAATTCTTTCGTGAATTGTTCTATTAATTACGTCTAATTGTTGTTCTCTTGTAAGTTTGATAAAGTTAACAGCATATCCAGAAACACGAATTGTAAGTTGAGGATATTTCTCTGGATGATCCATAGCATCTAATAGTAATTCTCTATTAAATACATTTACATTTATATGATGTCCAGTTTGTTTAAAGTATCCATCAAGCATAGAAACAAGATTATTTACTTTTGTATCTTCATCTTTACCAAGTGCAGAAGGTGTGATAGAGAAAGTAAATGAAATACCATCTTCTGAATATTCATATGGAAGCTTAGCAATAGTATTCATTACAGCTAAAGCACCATTTGTATCTCTTCCATGTAGAGGGTTTGCACCAGGTCCGAATGGAGCTCCTGCTTTTCTTCCATCAGGTGTATTTCCTGTATTTTTACCATACACAACATTTGATGTTATTGTAAGAATTGATAATGTGTGTTTTGAACCTCTGTATGTGTGATATTTTTGTAATTTTCTTAAAAATGTTTTAACAATATCAACAGCAATTTGGTCAACTCTGTCATCATCATTTCCGTATTTAGGGAAGTCACCTTCAACTTCATAATCTGTTGCAAGTCCTGTTTCATCTCTTATAACTTTTACTTTTGCATATTTGATAGCAGAAAGTGAATCAGCTACAACAGAAAGTCCTGCAATACCACAAGCCATAGTTCTTAGAACATCTTCATCTCTGTCATGTAAAGCCATTTCTAATGCTTCATATGAATATTTATCATGCATATAATGAATAGCATTTAATGCTTTAATATAAATTTTTGCAACATAATCCATCATTTGATCAAATTTTTCCATTACTTCATCATAATTTAAATATTCTGATGTAATAGGTGTAAATTTAGGAGCAATTTGTTTTCCACTGTTTTCATCTCTACCACCATTGATAGCATAAAGAAGAGCTTTAGCAAGGTTTGCTCTTGCACCAAAGAATTGCATTTGTTTACCAATTTTCATAGCAGAAACACAGCAAGCAATTCCATAATCATCACCTAAAGTAATTCTCATTAAATCATCATTTTCGTATTGGATAGATGATGTTCTAACAGATATATCAGCACAGTATTTTTTGAATGCTTCTGGAAGACGTGTTGACCATAATACTGTTAGGTTTGGCTCTGGAGCTGTACCTAATGTATCAAGTGTGTGAAGTACCCTAAATGAGTTTTTAGTTACAAGAGTTCTTCCATCAATACCCATACCACCAATACTTTCTGTTACCCATACAGGGTCTCCACTAAATAGAGCATTGTATTCTGGTGCTCTTAGGAAACGAATCATTCTTAATTTCATAATAAAATGATCCATTAATTCTTGAGCTTCTTCTTCTGTTAAAGTACCATTTTGAATATCTCTTTCGATAAATATATCTAGGAAAGTAGAAGTTCTACCTAAACTCATTGCAGCACCATTTTGGTCTTTTGTAGCACCAAGATATGCAAAATATAGCCATTGTATTGCTTCTTTAGCATTTGATGCAGGCATAGAAATATCAAATCCATATTTTTGAGCCATTTTCTTTAAATCTTCTAATGCTTTAATTTGATCTGCGATTTCTTCACGTCTTCTGATAACATCATCTGTAAATTCATCTGTATCAAGTATTTCAAGTTCAACTTTTTTCTCAGAAATTAATGCATCAACACCATAAAGTGCAACTCTTCTGTAATCACCAATAATTCTACCACGTCCATATCCATCTGGAAGACCTGTAATTAAGTGAGAGCTTCTTGCAGCTCTAATGTCTGGTGTATATACTTCGAAAACACCATCATTATGTGTTTTTCTTAAATTGTGATAAATATATTCTGTTTCAGGATCAACAGTAAATCCATAACTTTCTGCAGATTTTTCTACAATACGAATACCACCATTTGGCATAATAGCTCTTTTTAAAGGTGCATCTGTTTGAAGTCCAACAATATCTTCTAAATCTTTATCAATATATCCTGCCTCATAAGCATTTATAGAAGATGGTGTTTTACAATCAGCATCTAAAACTCCACCGTTTTCTCTTTCTTTTTTATAAAGTTCTAAAACTTCATTCCATAATTTTTTTGTTTTTTCTGTAGGACCTACAAGAAATGAACTATCTCCAGTATAAGGAGTGTAGTTGTTTTGAATAAATCCTCTAACATCTATTTCTTTTGTCCATTCTCCGGCTTTATTAAAGCCATCCCATTGTTT
>CAJMLO010000013.1 GCA_905214245.1 uncultured bacterium | reverse complement strand
ATTGATAGTAAAGAATAAAGCGACTTTAAGTCGCCCTTTGTCCATAGCCAATTTAAGTTTCCGAATATAATGATAAAATAAAAGCACTGTATTGAAAATGTACTCATTTTACAGTGCTTTTACTTTACATATATCATCTACAATTCATATATGTTTGCTTTAACTATTACCTTTTGAATTTTTATTTTATCAGTTAAAGGTATTTCCCACAAACTTCCTACGATGCTTCTTTTTATTTTGTACTCCTTAGTTGGCTCTCCTATCAATTTATTAAGTTGCCTTTGTAGACTCACTTTGTTTGTGTACAATGATAACATATTTTCGCTATATAATACATTTATAGTTGTTTCTGTTTCTGCTTTTATTGGTTCTTTGTATATCCTTTTCATATTTTTATTTATTATTAACGCTCCTCATCATGTTCAAATTTCCTATCTTTTGCTTTTTCAAATATTTTTATTATATCTCTTCATAGCGGATCACACTGTGCTACGCTACGATATTACTTTGTCTCGCATAATTTGTTTATTATATCTGTCTTCCTCTGAAAAAACGCATCCACAATATTTTTGCATATAAAGTCCAAGCTCCCTTGCTTTTGCTTGTCCCTCTCTAAATCCTACTCTAAAATCTCTATATAAAAATTCAATCTCATATTCCTTTGCAAGTTTTTCACATAATGCTTTTATCTCATCATGCTTTTGATAAGGACTTACAAACAAAGTTGTCGTAAATGCATCATATCCGTGTTCTTTTGCATATTTTACTGTTTTTTCAAGACGTACTTTATAGCAGTAATTTACACATCTGTTTTTTAAATCACATATTACATTTTTGCAAAATTCGTCAAGACCATAATCTTCTTCAAATATTGCTTCCACATTTATACTTTTAGTATATTCCTTCAAACAATCTCTTCTTGATTTATACTCCATATATGGATGTATATTTGGGTTATACCAAAATACTGTTGGTTCAATTCCTTCTTTTCTTAAACTGTCTATGCAATATACACTACAAGGTGCACAGCATGTATGCATTAATAATTTCATTTTATATTCCTTTCTAAATTAAGCTATTTTCTTTATTTTAACTCTGTTTGCCATATTAAGAATAATTGCTCCTCCAATCATAATTATAAAATATGGTATTCCTAGAATTTGTTTTTCACTCCATAATGCAAATGATAGTAAATTTGCTATTTCACACGTATATGATAAATACAAGATATTCTTTATTGATTTTCCTCTTATTAAAAATATGGTTGGATAAAACCACATTATGTACCATGGATTAAAGTTTGTAATTAATATAAATGTAAATATTAATAATATAAAATTATATTTTTCCATAATTTGATGCATATTTATTTTTTTGCTAATTAATATTCTAATTACCACATATACATAATATACAGCAAATGCAAGTAATGCAAAATTTTGCATTAACGAAACTACTTTTACATTTTGACCTGTAAGCTCATATATTAGATAAAATATCGATCTATTATATTTGGATTGTTGAATAAATAATCCCATAAGTACAGATAAATCATTTTTTACATATATCACATAAAGTAGTGCAATTATCGCAATATATTCGATACCACACCATATACAGCATTTTACTCTTTCTTTTATTTCTTTATCTTTTACTGCATACAAAATCACAAAAGGTAGTATCAAAATTGCCAAATATTTTATCGCTGTAGCTACTGCAATGCATGCAACTGCTATAAATAAATTTTTCTTTTTTATAACCGCATATAATGCAAGCAAAATAAATAACACTATAAATATGTCATTATGAACATTTGTTAATCCTTCAAATAATATAAATGGATTTAATCCATATAAAACTACAAATAAATTTTTCTTTGTGATTTTGTAAATTAAAATACAATTTATTATATGTACTGCCAAATTTGCAAGTTTAAATATCAAAAGTGCAATATCGATATTGCCGAAAGATAGCCATGAAAGAGCAGTACAAATAATTGTCCAAGCTGGACCATAAACCACTTTTTCAAATCTCCAACAATTTGCAACTTTATTAAACATCGGATCAGACACGTCATTTTTTTGTGCAATTTCTCCAGTTGAAATATAATAAGGATTTTCTTTATAATGAGCTGACGACCATCCATTTGCAATATATGAATATACATCTGTGCTTGTATATGGAATAATTATCATAAATAATAATGAAGCAATTATTATCAATGTAAATATTTGCTTTTTACTTTTTAATATTTTATTATGTTTCTTTAGTACGAAAAAATATAATAAAAAAATTGCAGTAAATAAAATAAAAAATAAAGATGCATTTATGTAACAATCAATTTTTGTCATAGGCCTTTTAAACAAATATGTCCATACCCAAGAAAATTTATAAATTGTTTTATTTTGAAAAATATAGATAATTGATGGCACTGCAAAAAGTGCAGAACATACTGTAAATAGTATAATAAAAATGTTATTTTTATTTTCTTTAACATTCATATGTAATTCCTCCTACATATTACAAATGTATAGCCATAGTTGATATTGCTGTATAAATCATAACAATATATCCTGTAATACAAATTAATTTTGTAATATTTTGTGTCTTGTATAGGGTTTTGATTTTTATTTTACCAATCAAGAACATTATCAATGGCAAAATTGGTAAAAAGTATCTGCCTTGAACTCCATTTATTTCTATTTTATCTGATGTCCATTGTAAAAATATACTTGTAAATATTAGCCCTGCTACTGCTAAAATAATAAACATCATAACTATAATCTGTTTTTTATCAAAAATGTCTTTTAATTTTTCTTCGCTCATTGTAGCAATTAACATCACTGCACATGTTATATATGGAATAATCGGCATTTTAACAACCTCATCCCATTCCAACTGTCCTCCAAAACATGATTCAAAATACATATCAAAGTTATTAGTAAAAGTATAGATAACTTTTTCTATATACTCTATTGGATTTGTTAATATTTGCATAAATTTATATTTTGTAGCATTAGGATTTAATTGCACAAGTGATGTACTTCCTATATATAACCACAACAAATTTAATATAACCGCAATTGTAACAATTAATGTTATAGAAATTATTCTTTCTTTATTATTTTTAAATTTTTCTTTCGGTATCAGTATTGTTAGAAAAACAATTGGTAAATATACAAATTTACAAAGCGCAAGAATTGCTCCTGAAACTCCTAGTATGATCAATTCCTTTTTTCCGCATTTTGTTTTTTCATCATACATTAATTTAAATACATATGAAATAAAGAAACATGCTATTGCAATTGTTATTCCATCTGATGAAAGTGTCGCAAATCCTTCTATTGTAATTGGCAAAATTGACAATGCAAGCATGATGTTTTTGCCAAATGGAATATTTTTTATTGCAAAATACATTAATGTTATACAAACTGCAAAATTAAATGTTCTTCCAAAGTATGCAAGTAACAATGGTACTTTAGTAATTATCCTTCCAACTGCTATTCCAATAGCTTGAGGTATGTATTGTACAAAACAGTATGTAGCAATATTATTGATTTGAACCTTCGTTTTGGCACTTTCATCAAGCTTTACATTTAGTAAACCAATATTATCACTATATTTAAATACGCCCTTTGTTTTTTCTACAATAACATTTAAAATTGCCTCTGGCACATTCGCTGAAGAATTACCTTCAACTATTGGAGTAAAAAATTCACCTACCGAAACTTCATATGATTTTATCCAATGATTGTATTCATCATGACCTCTACCTACTGGTATCACTGCAGATAGCACTATGCAAAATATTGGTAAAATATATAGCAACGCTTTTTCAGGTTTAACTTCTTTCTTATTAATAATATATCCACTAGCCAATGCACAAATAATTGAACATATAATTACTCCTATCTCAATTATAATTACGCCCACACTACTTATACTTATAGCATTTGCCTTAAATTGATAAGACATAATTAAAATTATTGTAAATATAATTATTACTCCCATTAATGCAACTAATTTTAAATCTACTTTTTTATCCATCGTATTCAACTCCTATATGCTCATATGCTGCAGGAAGTGGTACTCTTCCTCTAACTGTACGAGCTATAAATCCAATTTGTATTAAATATGGTTCATAAACATCCTCTACCGTTTCTGCTTCTTCTCCAATAGTTGTTGCAATTGTTTCAATTCCAACAGGTCTTCCTTGATATCTATTTATCATTGTTTCCAAAATTCTTCTATCTATATTATCAAGTCCTTGGTCGTCAATTTCTAGCTTAGTTAATGCTATTTTAGTAATATCAAGTGTAATATCTCCATTACCTAAAACTGCTGCATAATCTCTAACTCTTTTTAAAAGTCTATTGGCAATTCTTGGTGTACCTCTTGACCTCTTTGCAATTTCTATTGCAGAATTCTCATCAATATTTACTTCCAAGATTCCCGCAGACCTCTTAACAATTGTTGTTAGATCTCTTGTATTATATAACTCTAGTCTGTTTACAATTCCAAATCTATCTCTTAAAGGTGTTGCAAGCGAGCCCGCTCTTGTTGTTGCACCAATAAGTGTAAACTTAGGCAAATCAAGTCTTATAGATCTTGCACTTGGGCCTTTTCCAATCATGATGTCTAATGTATAATCTTCCAAAGCTGGATACAAAATTTCTTCAACACTTTTATTAAGACGATGAATTTCATCTATAAATAGAACATCAAACTCAGATAAATTCGTTAAAAGTGCTGCTAAATCCCCAGGCTTTTCTATTGCGGGTCCTGATGTAATTTTTATATTAGAGTTCATTTCATTTGAAATAATATTTGCCAGTGTTGTTTTTCCAAGTCCAGGAGGTCCATATAATAAAACATGGTCAAGAGGTTCTCCTCTCTTTTTTGCTGCTTCTATGTATACTTTTAGATTTTCTTTTACTTTATCCTGTCCAACATATTCTTCAAGCAATTTAGGTCTTAAAGAATTTTCCATTCTCTCTTCAATTGCATCTTCAATCTCTGGACTTATAATTCTTTCATCATCCATCTAGTCTTTTCCTCCGATTAAATATTCTAAACATTTTTTCTATGTTTTCCTGACTCAATTTCTTCTATCTCTTTTTCAATTTCTGCCTCTTCTTTTTTATTGTTTGTCTGTTTTGAATCTACTTTGTCTCCCATAACTCTTACAATATCTTTATATCCAATTGCCACAATCGCACAAATAAGAAGTGCAAAAGACAAAGCTTTCCAAATTCCACTTTCAAGTAAAATAATTGCAAACATACCAAGTATTGCAGTAATTCCATACATAATTAAAACTGCTTGCTTTTGTGTATACCCTTTTTGCATCAATCTATGGTGCAAATGACCTTTATCAGGTTTAAGAACTGCTTTTATTGATTTTCCCTTAATTATTCTTCTTACAATTGCAAATAATGTATCAAAAATTGGAAGTGCAAGCACTATAATCGGTGCAATTAAGACAATTGCAGTATAAGTTTTTGCCACACCCAAGATTGAAATAATCGACAAAGAAAATCCCATAAAATTTGAACCTGTATCACCAATAAATGTTTTAGCTGGGCTAAAATTAAATGGTAAAAATCCAACGATTGCACCTGCTAAAGCCGTAATAAGTACTATAGCAATTATAGGAGAGCCATTAAGCGAAAATATAATAAGAAGTGACAAACATGAAATCAAGCAAACTCCCGAAGATAGTCCATCAAGTCCATCAATTAAATTAATAGCATTTGTAATCCCCACAATCCAACCAAGCGTTAAAATAAATGAAAAAATTTCATTCATAAAAATTTTATTATCTGTAAATGGCAAAGTAAAATTCTCGATTCTTATTCCACACATTATAACAATTATAGCTGCAACAATTTGTGCTAGAAGTTTAACCATGCTTGGAATCCCCTTAGAATCATCTATAAAGCACGTAATTCCAAGTACAGCAATACCTGCTAGAAAGCCAAGAAGTTTTACTATTAAATTATCTCCGAATAAATCAATTGAATTTTCAAAATCCATCATTAAAAGTAGATAAATTGTTGAAACTAAAAATCCCGCAATTACCGCAAGTCCTCCGAAGTCTAGGCATAGGCTTCTTATTTACCCTTCTATCATTTGGAAGGTCAACAGCTCCAACTTTTTTTGCTAATCTCATTGTATGAGGCGTAATAACAAATGCTGTAATAAACGCAAGTAAAAATGCAATAACAATATCTCCCCACATAATTATATCTCCGTTTCTTTTTATATATTTTGTAAATTATGAAATAACTTCAACTGGATATCCAATAAACAATCCACTTTCAATTACTCCTGTTATAGATTTTATATCTTTTTCCAAATGCTCTGATATTTCATCAAACCTTGCATCCAAAATAATATTACCACTTTCTGTTATAATAGGTCCATCTTTTTTCTCTGCTTTGCGAATTTCAACGCTTTTTGCACCAAGAATTAATAATTCTTCTTTAACATAATTTAAGCTACCAGGATAGCACTCAACTGGAATAGCAAAATTTTCTCCTAATTTTTTTACCAATTTTGTTTTATCAACTAAAATATATGTAATAGTAGAATTTGCAATATTTAGCTTTTCTCTAAACATTGCTCCACCTCTACCTTTTATCATCCAATTATCTTGATTTACCTCATCTGCTCCATCAAAACTCCAATCTGGTTTTGCATTTTGCAATGTCGTAGTAGGAATATTTAAAAAATTGCATAATAATTCAACCTCATATGAAGTTGGAATTGCAGTAATTTTAATATTTTCTTTCTGCATCTTTTCTGCAATTGCCTGTATTGTTAAATATGCAGTAGATCCAGAACCAAACCCAATAATATCTCCATCTTTTATTTTATTTGCAATTTTATTTGCTACATCTTTCTTTTCTTCTTCGTTTTTTATATCTTCAAAATCAATCTTTGAAAGAATATTTTTGTTCCATTCCATCTATTTTTCCTCCTCCTAAAGGTTTTACTGCATTATATCATTATATCAAAATATAGTAAACTTTTTTTCGCATTTTTCAGCATTTTTTTGTTTAAGATTAATAGTTTTAAGATTTATCCTAAAGTCAACGATATAATATTTCCTTTATCTACTCTTTTCTACAATATCAACTATATCTGCAATATACTCTCCAATAATCGGAATATTAAGAGTTACAATTTTTTGCAAAATAATAATCAAAATAGCTGTAATTACAGTAACTCCAATGCCTATTCCAACACCCTTTGCAATGCCTGAACCAAGGCTTCTAAAAAATAACATTCTTCTATCTCCAAGTATCTCAGATATATCAAGTATATGATTTTTTATCATTGCATCAGTAATATTATCAATCTTTTCATTAAGAAGTTTTAATAAAAAAACTGTCTCATCTTTTTTCTTGTATCCTTTTATATTATTTTTCATAAAATTATTCACCTTTATGAATATGTTGGATCTTTTAGAAAATTTTATACAAAAAAATAAGATAGCATTTAGTGCTACCTCATTTTCAAATTGCAATAAACTATGCAATACCATATTTCTTTTTAAATCTATCTGCTCTACCACCAGTTGTCTCTCTCTTTAAGTTACCTGTCCAATATGGATGACATTTTGAACAAACATCAACTTTCATATCTTGTTTTGTTGAACCAACTTTCATAACATTTCCACATGCACAAGTAATTGTTGTTTCTGTATAATTTGGATGTAATCCTTCTTTCATTTTGTATTCACCTCTCCCTTAACATAATAAAAAACACTGTATATTATCATAACACATATTTTTTCATTTTTCAAGCTTTATTTTAATATACTGGAATTTTTTCGTTTCCTAGTATATTAAAATGCTACAATTGCTATCTTCTTTGAGATTTTTTTCTTTTAGTGAAGAACTCAAATCAGCAAGAACAAAGAGCAACTCCAAGCCACTTTGTTCATTACTTCATAGCATTTTTTAATTGTTGTTCTTTTACATATTGTGCAGAGCTTTCAAGCTCTTGCTTTAAAGATGATTTATGAACTAATTTGTTTGTAATATTAAACAAACATGCAATAATTAAAACAAATAATAATACTTTTTTCCAAATCTTTGCTACCATATTATTTCTCCTTCACTCGCATAACAATATTATACTATATTTTTCACATTTGTCAATGGTGTCTCAGCCATCTATATGGTACTTTTGAGTCCGTCCCAGAAGGTACCATATTAATATTTTTTATTTTTTTACATATTTTTTGAAATTTTGCAAAAAATATTAGAAAATATGAAAGGAATGAATTTTATATGAAAAAAAATTGGATAGTTTGGATTCTTATTTTAATTATACTTATTGTTTTAGGATTTTTAGCATTTAAATGGTTTAATGAGTCAAATGTTCCAAATGATAATGGAAGTGGATATCAGGCAACAAAAACTCTTGCAGAAAATCAAAACTATATAAATATAAATGTAGTTAAAGAACCTACTGTTGTAGAAACAGAATTATATACCTTTTCTACACCTATCAAAACTTCTGATGATAACAGACTAACAAACATAAAAATTACATGTTCAAGAATAAACAATACCACTGTAAAGGCAAATGAGGAATTTTCATTTTGCGATGTAGTTGGAAAACCTACTTCCAAAGATGGATATAAACCTGCTGATGCATTTGGAAAAGATAACAAAATTATAAAAGCAATCGGTGGTGGTAACTGTCAAGTAAGTACCACCGTTTACAATGCTGCACTTGGTGTAAAAGGTCTTAAAATCACAGAAAGACACGAACATGATAGAGATGTTGCTTATATAAAGGATGGAAAAGATGCAACTATTGCATATGATTATCTTGATTTAAAATTCAAAAACACAAATAATTTTGATATTAAATTATATGCATATGTAAAAAATAAAAAAGTATATGTAAAAATTAATAAATTAGCATAAAAGCTACTCTTAAATCTATACAACTTATAGTGGAGCACAATATGCTCCACTATGAAAAATTTAATTGTCATTTCATTTACTTTATAGAAAAAAATCTTACATATCTATACTTTATCTCATCATACAGAACCATTTTTTATAAATAAAACTTAAAATATTTGAAAAGGTCTTTTTATCAATTGTTCTGTCAGATACAATATCGCTCTTTCCTATTTCTTTTCCGTTCAAGTTTAAATACTATTTCTCCAAGTTTCTGTCCTTCTTGTATCGGTGCTGATATATTTTCATTTAGTTCTACCGTTTGTTCCACATCCTTGTCTTGCCCTTTTTTTAGTAAAATTCCTACATCATTTTTTACAATCAAATTAAGATTTTCCTCCACTCCTTTTGTTACCTCTACACTTTTTAGTACATCACCTTTTTTAGCAAGTTGCTTATATTCGTAATTACTAAATCCATAATCCAATAATTTTTGTGCTTCAGCAAATCGTATTTTTGTTGTTGGTGCTTTCATTATTACTGCAATAAGTGATAAATTATCTCTTGTAGCACTTGCGGATAAATTGTATAACGCAACTGATGTAGAACCTGTTTTTAATCCTGTTGCTCCTTTATAATTTCTAATTAATTTATTTGTATTTACAAGTGATGATTTTCCATCTCTTAAGCTATCCATCCAAATTGTTGTATATTTTGTAATGCTTGGATGGTTATTAAGTAGTTCTCTTGACATTAATGCTATATCATATGGAGATGTGACATGACCATCTTCATCTATTCCATGACAGTTTTTAAATGTTGTATCATTCATTCCTAGTTCTTTTGCTCTTCCATTCATTTTTGCAACAAATGCTTCTTGGCTTCCACATAAATAGTTTGCCATTGCAACAGTGCAATCATTTGCAGAAACAACACAAATCGCCTTAAGCATTTCGTCAACTGTTAGCTCTTCTCTTACATCAAGCCATATTTGTGAGCCGCCCATTGCTGCAGCGTCTTCTGTGCATGGCACTTTATCAGTTAGTGCAATCTTTCCTGAATCAACAGCTTCCATTATAAGTAAGATACTCATTACCTTTGTAACACTTGCCGGTCTTAATTTTTCATGCATATTATGTTCATATAAAACTTGACCAGTATGTTGCTCAATTAAGATTGCTCCACCAGATTCCATTTTCAAATCATTTTGAATTTTCGCAGTAGTTTCAGTCGTATTTAAGCCTGCATTTGCTTGTTTTGTTATTGGTTTAGATTGATTTGACCAAACATATGCCGTCTCATCTGTTGCAAGCACTACAGAAAACATAAATATTGTTATCACAATCAATACACTGCTTATTATTTTTATATATTTTTTATTTTGCATAAATAAATACCCCCTACTTATATTATCAAATATATTCGGAAGTATTTTTATTATACATTAAATTTCATCATTTCCATCATCTGTCTCATCTTCTGATTCATCATATTCAAATTCATATGGTTCATGTGTAGGACGTTGTATTCTGCTTCTCCTTGGATGAATTTTGTTTATATTTTGCACTGTTTCTGCTAAATTATCTATTGTTTCTTTTGCATCTTTTCTTTCTCTTTCGGCTTTTTTCATTTCTTCCTTTTTTTCCTCTTTCTTATTTTGCATTGATTTATTTAGGTAATTATTAGTCTTTTCCATCAAATCCGGAACATAATCAAGTAGTCTATCTATTGCAGATGAATGGCATATTGGAAGCAATTTTACGTTATTAGGTTGAACTACTAAAAATGCAACTGGAGATATGCTAACTCCTGCTCCAGAACCTCCTCCAAATGGAAGTCTATACTGTACTTGTTCTTCCTTTTCCCTCTTACTGTATTCGTCAATTGTTTCTCCCTTAAATTCACTTCCTCCTGCTGCAAATCCAAATCCTACCTTTGATATAGGTATAATTATAACATTATTACTTGTTTCTATTGGCTCTCCTATAATAGTATTTACATCTACCATATCTTGAATGCTATTCATAGCTGTAACCATAAGCCCTTCTATCGGATGTTCGCTGTTCATGATTTTCTCCTCTCCTTTTCTTAATAAAATAATATATCATATTGATAATATGTACCATTTTTATCTCAAATATACAATTTAGTTTAATTTCGTATATATTATGATTTAAATATAAAGGCTCAATTTTATAATAGCACTCATTTTCTTTTCCAACTTTTGTTATATGTGGCAACAAAATTGATATTGCACTACATAAAATAGCAACCATATAACTTGTGGCCAGTACATCTATAAATCCAATTCTTCCTTCAAGATTTAGATAAATAAGTTTTGGATATATCAATTTCATTTGCTTTATATCTTTTAATTTAATGTCTTTTTCTAATTTACTTATTTTATTTTTGTCAATTTTAATTTTATATTTTACTTTTTCTAGTTTTTTCTTGTCAAATTTTAATTTTAACCATGTTATTATTCCAAATAACTTTAAAGAAAAAATGATTTTAAAATTATCATTTAATGTTGTTTTTTCTTTTCCTATATTACCTATATTTAACTTGCTTATTTCTATTGTCAGATTTGATGAGATTATCAAGAATGATATTAATGCTATTAAAATAATAATGATACCCAAAATAAAAACTAATACCATACATAACCTCCTTTTGAAGTTATTTGATATTAGTTTTTCCATTTTTTCTCATTTTAAACAGCTTTATTCAAGATTTTTTTAAAATTTTTATGTTTTCTTTAGCTCTATTTTTCTTTGAAGTATATTAATTCGAAGCCGTCTTATCTTTGTATTCTTCTTTTTTCCACTTCTATATTGCCAAATAATTCTTCCTGATTAGTAAATACCTTGCTTCTTCTTGAAAGTTCAAGTAGTCCAGTAAATGCTGTAACAATTTCAGGTCTTGAGCACTTTTGTTTAGGAAATAAATTATTAAATACAAATTTTTTATGATGCAATAATTCTCTAAACATTGTTTTTACTTTATCTCCTACAGTATAAGTTTCTGTAATTGCAATCTTGTTTATATTCTTAGCATTTTGATTTAATCTTTGACTATTTTTCTCAACTATATTTTTATATGCTTCATATACAACACTTGATTCATAATTTCTTTCTAACTTTTGCTTTGGAAGCTTTATTTCATCTGGCATTTTTGACAAGCACATTCCACTTTGACTATAAAATTCTTTCATTTTTTTCGTAATTTCTTTGTATTTTTTATACTCAATAATTCGTCTTAAAAGTTCTTCTTCTGTTAATTCTTTTTCCTCTTCTACTTGTTTTGGAAGTAAACTTTTAGACTTCAAATATAACAAAGTAGATGCCATTATTAAGAATTCACTTGTAACTTCTAGATTCATTGCTTCCATGCTTTTTATGTATTCAATGTATTGATCTGTTATTTCTGATAAATTTATATCATATATATTCATTTTATTTTTATCTATTAAATGACACAATAAATCTAAAGGTCCTTCAAAGTTATCTATTTTTATAGCATATTTATTTGTCTCCAATGTTAACATATTTTGCATTGTTTATCCTAATCCCTTTCTACTTCATTAAACGCTTCTTTTACATTTTCAGCAATGTATCCTTTTTTTAATAATCCCTGCTTTATTTCTTCATCCTCTTGCATGGATTGTTTTTTTATAATAATGTTTTTTGCAGATTTAATTTCGTATTCCATAAGTTCATCAAAATTACTTGAAATGTATTCATCTATTATATCATTACTCAAACCTTTTGCAAATAATTTATACTTTATTTCTCTAATAGATAGATTTTTTAAAGCAACAAATTCATTAACAGCTCTATCAATATAATTTAAATCATCTATATAGCCATTTTCTTTTAACTCATCAATTATATCTTCTAAAATATCCTCATCAATTGTTTTAGAAAATTTCTGCCTTATTTCTTTTTCTGTTCTTTTCTTATATATGATATATTTTAAAACTTTTGTCTTTAACTTATCATATTCCTCAACATAGTCAAGATTATTCATCTTTATTTTCATCCTCTTCTGGCTCTTCATCACCTAAGCTTTTTTCAAATGCTTCATTAAACTTAGCTCTTATTTTCTTTTCTATTTCATCCATTATCTCTGGATTTTCCGATAAATATTTTTTAACATTCTCTCTACCTTGTCCAATTCTTTCGCCATCATAACTAAACCATGAACCGCTTTTATCAACTATATCAAGATTTACAGCTATATCAAGAATATTTCCTTCTTTTGATATACCTTTACCATAAACTATATCAAATTCTGCTTCTCTGAAAGGTGGAGCAACTTTGTTTTTAACAACTTTAACTCTCGCTCTATTTCCAACAACTTCTCCATCTTGTTTTATATTCTCTATTTTTCTTATATCTAATCTTACAGATGCGTAATATTTTAAAGCTCTACCTCCAGCTGTTGTTTCTGGATTTCCAAACATAACTCCAACTTTTTCTCTTAATTGATTTATAAATATTACAACACATTTAGATTTATTTATAACACCTGCAAGTTTTCTTAATGCTTGTGACATAAGTCTTGCTTGTAAACCAATATGAGAATCTCCCATATCTCCATCTATTTCTGCTTTTGGAACAAGTGCTGCAACAGAGTCTACAACAACTACATCAATTGCTCCGCTTCTTACTAATGCTTCTGTAATCTCTAAAGCTTGCTCTCCAGTATCTGGTTGAGATACGATAAGATTATCTATATCTACTCCTAAATGTTTTGCATATACAGGATCTAATGCATGCTCTGCATCAATAAACGCTGCCTCTCCACCCATTTTTTGTGCCTCTGCTATCATATGAAGTGCAAGTGTTGTCTTTCCTGAAGATTCTGGTCCATATACCTCTACTATTCTTCCTCTTGGAATTCCTCCAATACCTAAAGCAATATCCAAGCTTAATGCTCCTGTTGGTATCGCTTCAATTTCCATTGCGGTAACATCTCCAAGTTTCATAACAGATCCTTTACCAAATTGTTTTTCAATTTGACCTAAAGCTGCCTCCAATGCTTTCATTTTTTCTGGGTTTTGATTATTCATAATTTTTCCTCCTATTATTAAACATCTGTTTGTATTGATATTATATATTAAATTTTATATTTGTCAATACTTTATCTAAAATTTTTGTTTGGTTTTTAGAATTTTTAATCATACATTAATTTTTCTTTAATTTGAGTATAATCCGCTTCTTGGTTATAGATTTGATACAATGCTTATTGTCTATACCATTTTAAAAAATTATAATATGATGTATAATTATTCGGATTAAATTCTCCAAACAATTTCATACTATATACTGTTTTTCCTTTGTTTCTGTATAAGCAAATATATGGAGTATCTTCTTCGTATATTTCTATCATTCTTTGGTATTTTTGTTTAATAGTTTCTTTGTCTGTTGTGTTTTGTAAATCAGACATAATGGATTTAATTTCTTCATTTTCATAGTTGCCTATATTTCCATCACCGAAAAAATATGATAAATCTGGACTATATCCATTATTTATACCTGTAAGAATAAGATCATAATTTTTTTCATTTAAATAATCTTTATAATTTTTATTCGACACTTTATAAATTGATATTCTTATTCCTATATTCTCAAGCTGTTTCTCTATAAGCTCAGCAACTTTTACTCTTTGTTTATTTGAATTATCAACAACTATACTTAACCTTAAAGTTTTTGTATAATAATTCTCTGTTTTCTGCCACCTGCCATATCTATATGTCCATCCTGCATCTTCTAATGCTTGTTTTGCCTTATCTTGACTATACGAATCCTTATCACTCGATTTATTATATAAATAGCTTCCATAGTCTAATGGAAAATTTGATATAGTATAGTTATTTCCATATACAGAGGAAACAATCTTCTTTTTATTTATTGCATAATTTATTGCTTTTCTTACATTTTTATCTGATAATATTGAATTTGTAGAATTTATACTTAAAAAATCAAGCTCTCTTCCTTTATAATCCTTCTGTGTGTAGCCTATTGTTCCAATATAATCCTTTATATCCATATTTGATGTACATATCATATCTATATTTCCAAGTTTAAAACTACTATATACATCTCCCATTGTAGAATAAAAATGTATTTGAATATCTTGTATCTTTGGCATCTCTGTTTTTAATCCATACCAATTAGAATTAATTTCTAAATCCATTGTTGATGTAGTTGCAGATTTAACCTTGTACATACCAGATGATACGGGAGCCAATCTTGATTTATAAAAATCTTCTTCTTTTTCAAATTGACTACTTGATATTATTGGGAAAATTAAATTATATTCAAAAAACATCTCCGACTTTGATAAATTTAATCTTACTGTTTGTCCATCTATTATTTCTACTGAATTTATGTTTTGAACATTTCCAGAATATATAGATTTGCCTTCTTTTAATTTTTCTATAGTAAATTTTACATCTTGTCCTGTTATTTTATTTCCATTGTCCCATTTTATATCGTCTCTTAATTTTACTATATATGTTATATCATCTATTTTTGAATATTCTTTTGCAAGTTTAAGTTCTAAATGGTAATCATTTGTAAGTGAACATAGAGGTTCATATAATATGGTAGATAAATTTATTACATCTCTATTATTAGAAATTAATGGATTTATGTTGTCAAAATTTGATATTCCTATTCGTATATTGGTAAGCATTGTACTTTGTGTTTTTACATCATTTACAATTTCATTTTCTGGCTGTTCCCCTTTATTATAGTACAATTTATATGCAGAATATCCAATAATTCCAATAACAAATAAAACAAAAATGTATTTTAAAATATTAGACTTCATATCACTCTAAATTATCAATTTTAGATTGATTCCTTTCTCTTAAATTCCATGTATACTATATATCATTTTAAACAATTTTTCAAGTAATGCTATAATAAAAACAGATAAAATCACTGGGTAATATTTCTTAATATAGAGCAAAGCGACTTTAGGTCACCCTTTGTCCAAAGCCAATTTAAGTTTCCGAATGTTAATAAAGGTAAGCTCAAAGGCAATAGCGATTGTAACATTTTGATATACTAGAAAATGTGAGATTTCATAGTATATCAAAAAGAGCACAAGTTTTACCTGTGCCCCCAAATTGTTCATGATAATCAATTCCCCTATGTTATCATAATTTTAAAATCTATTTTCTAGATTCAACAATCAATTTTATACCTGTACGGTCTTCACCTTCGACCTCAACTTCTGCAAATGCTGGTATGCAAACCAAATCGACTCCCGCTGGTGCTACAAACCCTCTTGCAATTGCAATAGCTTTCACAGCTTGATTAAGTGCTCCTGCTCCTATTGCTTGCATTTCTGCTTTGTTAGATTCCTTTACCAATCCTGCAATTGCTCCTGCTACAGAATTTGGATTTGATTTTGATGAGATTTTTAAAATTTCCATTTTTGCCTCCTATGTTTTTTTATTTATTCTTATCACAATGCTAGTTATATTACATTTTCTGGAAAAAGTCTATATGTTTTTGGAAATAAAAGGAAAAACTCATCGTGCTGTTTTGCCATTTTTTGACAATTAATCAATGCTTATTCTATAAATATCTTTGGTTCGACAATTTTCGTCATTAACTTCAAATACACATCCATTTAAAAATGCTTTTCCATTTGCAAGTTTGTATCTTTCTGGAAGCGTAGTTACAAATCTTTTTATAGAAGCATCTGTATCCATACCAATTACAGAATATTTTGGTCCTGTCATGCCTAAATCTGTAATATATCCTGTTCCTCTTTTAGTAACCTCTTCATCCGCCGTTTGAACATGTGTATGTGTTCCGAAAATTCCAGTTACTCTACCGTCCAAATAGTATTTCATGGCAATTTTTTCTGCTGTAGCTTCTGCATGAAAATCTACAAAAACCATATCCGTTTTATTTTTTATTTCTTCTAGAATTTCATCAACAACTATAAATGGATTTTCAGACAATACATTCATGGCAGTTCTTCCAATCAAACTAATTACAGCAATATTTTTACCTTTACATTCATATATATTGTAGCCATGCCCAGGTATTCCTTTAGAATAATTGGCTGGTCTTAAAAGCTTTGGATTATCTATAAAAGAAAAAATATCTTTCTTTCCCCAAGTATGATTACCCATTGTCATAACATCTATTTTCATATGATCAAGTATTTGAAAATCCTTTTGAGTAATTCCCATTCCGCTTGCTACATTTTCTACATTTGCAATAACAAAATCTATATTCTCAGCTTCAATTAAATTAGGTAATGTTTCTTTTAGTTTATTTAATCCAATATCTCCTACTAAATCTCCTATTGCTAAAATTTTCATATTTATTTTCATCCTTCCTAAGGTACAAAATGTTTAATCTCTTTGTTCGTACCTTATAAATAATACTATAATTCTTAAATATAATCAAGTAAATTTTCTGTGTATAACAAAGAAAGTACCCAGGATAAAATGCTTACCCTGGGTTTTACTTTAGAAAATATTTTCAACTACTTCCTTGACAAAATCAAGAATACTGATTTTTACTCCATAATCGCTAACAGCTCTGATTGATTCAATCATTGCCTGTTCTTCTGCAGTTCTTGAACTTTTGATAACTTTGTCTTTTCCAATCTGCATATCTGCAGATTCTCGAACCCGTCTTAAAAGTTCTTTTTCTACAAGCTTGTTTTTCTGGCTTTGGGTTACATTCTCCTTTAAGCCTTTTAAAGCTTTTTCGGAGATTTCGTTTCCCTCTATCTCCCAGATTACAATTGCTCTACGAAGTAATTCATAACCTGCGGTTTCTTTGTTAATATGCATTACCCGCAGAATCCAATCTGCCTTAGAATAGTGATCTGGATATTTCCTAATGTTACACATGATGTGTTCTCCTTTCTCTTGCCATCAATCGATAGCTATGTACAATGTAAATATGTTACGTATATCTCATATTATACCACATTACCAAAAAGATTTCAAGTATTTTCCAGTAGTTTTTTACAATAATTGGTAAATATATGATTTTAGTACTACTATATAGGAAATTTGCTGCTTTTAATGAACAAAACGACTTTAGGTCTACTTTTGTCCAAAGCTGATTTGAGTTTTCGACTACAAGGAGAAAATCTCAAAGGAAATAACGATTGTAGCATTTCTATATACTAGAAAATGAGAAATTTGGTAGTACATAAAAAAGGCTTAAAAGTATTTCTACCTTTAAGCCACTTTTTAATTATTTAGCATATTCAACTACTCTAGTTTCCCTTACAATATTTACTTTTATTTGTCCTGGGTATTCCATTTCATCTTCAACTCTTTTTGCAACATCTCTTGCCATTAATACCATTTGATCATCTGATATTTTATCTGGTTTTACAATAATTCTTACTTCTCTACCAGCTTGAATTGCAAAAGATTTTTCAACTCCATCAAATGAGTCTGCAATATTCTCTAAGTCTTGTAATCTCTTAATATATGCTTCTAAAGTCTCACGTCTTGCACCAGGTCTTGATGCAGAAATTGCATCTGCAGCTTGTACCAAAACTGCCTCAACAGTTTTAGGTTCTACATCTCCGTGGTGTGCTTGAACAGCATTTATAACATTTTCATTTTCTTTATATTTCTTAAGAATGTCAACACCAATTTCGACATGAGTTCCTTCCATATCATGGTCTAATGCTTTTCCTATATCATGTAACAATCCAGCACGTCTTGCAAGTCTAGCATCAAGTCCAAGTTCTTCTGCCATAATTCTTGCTAAATTTGAAACTTCAATAGAGTGATTTAATACATTTTGTCCATAACTTGTTCTGTATTTTAATTTTCCAATTAATTTAACTAAGTCTGGATGTAATCCAACCACACCTGTTTCAAGTATTGCTCTTTCTCCTTCTTCTTTTATGGTATTTTCTACCTCTTCTTTTGCTTTTTCAACCATTTCTTCTATTTTAGCTGGATGAATTCTTCCATCATCAATAAGCTTTTCTAGAGCAATTTTTGCAACTTCTCTTCTTAGAGGATCAAATCCTGAAATAACAACAGCTTCTGGTGTGTCATCAATAATTAAATCGATTCCTGTAAGAGTTTCTAAAGCTTTTATATTTCTACCCTCTCTACCAATTATTCTTCCTTTCATATCATCATTTGGAAGTGATACAATTGATACTGTAGTTTCAGAAGTATGGTCTGCTGCACATTTTTGAATAGCATATCCTAAAATTTCTCTAGCATTCTTTGTTGCTTCTTCCTTTGCCTTAGCATCCGCTTCTCTTACAATTGCTGCTTTCTCTGCTGTAATTGTTTTTTCCAATTCAGAAAGTAATTGCTTTTTAGCATCTTCCTTAGACAATCCAGATATTCTTTGTAACTCCTTCATTTGATTTTCAACTAAATTATCTAATTCTTCTCTCTTCTTTTCAAGTTGTCCCTCTTTAGCTTCAAGTGATTTCTCCCTTTTTTCAGCCATTTCAATTTTTCTTTCCAAATTTTCTTCTTTTTGGATAATTCTTCTTTCTTGTTGTTGTACTTCGCCCCTTCTTTCTCTAATCTCTTGATCTAAATCTTGTCTTGCATTCATAATCTCTTCTTTTGCTTTGAAGATTTCTTCTTTCTTTTTGTTTTCTGCCTCTTTTTTAGCCATATCAATAATTTTTCTTGCTTCAATTTCTGCACTTTGCATTTTAGATTCAGCAGTTTTCTTTCTTATATATACACCAACAAATGTAAATATAACTGCTGAGATTAGAAAAATGGCGATTCCGATTACTATATCCATAATCATTACACCTCTTTCTATTAAATTTTCAATGTACGATAAATATATATAATTATTTTAATAATATATTTTTCCTTACACCTCTATTTTATATGTATTATTGTAAACTGTCAAGTCTTTTTTTTAATTTACTTAGTTGTCAAATATCGCAGAGCTTTTTGACAACTTCTGACAGAAAAAAGCGACTTTAAGTCGCCCTTTGTTCAAGGCCGATTTGAGTTTTCGACTAAAAAGAGAAAATCTCAAAGTCAATAGCGATTGTAGCTATTTTTATATGGTAACAAATTTCTCATTTCCTAGTATATAAAAATAGTGAAGCACTTGCCATACACAATGCTTCACTACTAAATTATTAATCAAAATAAACGTTCATTTTCTATCCTACGCTCTTGGATGAGCCTTTTTATATATATTTTTTAATCCACTATCTTGAAATTGCATATATACTTGTGTTGAAGATATATCAGAATGTCCAAGCATAGTTTGAATTGCTTTCAAATCTGCACCATTTTGAAGTAAATGTGTTGCAAAAGAATGTCTTAAAACATGTGGTGTAATGTCTTTTGTAATATGAGCTTGTTCTTTATAGAATTTTACTATTTTCCAAAATCCTTGTCTTGTTAGTCTTTTTCCATTTACATTTACAAATAAAGCAGTTTCATTTTCATCTTTAATCATTATTGGTCTTGCTTCATCAATATATTCTTTTAGTGCTTTTATAGAAATTGAACCTAAAGGTATATTTCTTTGTTTTCCAACATTTTTACATGTAACATATCCTTCTTCAAGATGTACGTCTTCTACATTAAGAGAAATTATTTCTGTAACTCTCATTCCTGTAGCATATGCAACTTCAAGCATTGCCTTATCTCTTGTTCCTTTTAAATCAACATCTTTTGGTTGGTCTAAAAGAAGTTCAACTTCTTGAGATGTTAATACACTTGGGACCCTTTTCTCTACTTTAGGAGATTGTATATTTTCTGTCGGATCATGTTTTATTTTCTTTATACGAATTAGATATTGATAAAAAGATCTAATTGATGCTAAGTTTCTTGAAATTGTTGATGTTTTTTTGCCTATATCTTGTAGATATTTCATATATGTATTTATTTGTTCATTATCAACTTTTAAATAATTTATATTGTTTTTTTCTAAATATTCTTTATATTGATTAATATCTCTATTATATGATTGTAATGTGTTATTTGATAATTTCTTTTCATTTTGAAGAAAATCTAAAAATTGTTTTATATGTTTTTCCATTTAAGCTCTACCCCTTTATTAATATCTAATTTTAATTTACATAAACATTATCTATGTTATATCAAATTCCGACAAAAAAGTAAATACATTTTTCA
>CAJMLO010000012.1 GCA_905214245.1 uncultured bacterium | reverse complement strand
TTTAATAAAAATTTTCTAAAAAGGGAATATGAAAATATACAGTTAAATTTTAAAGGTTGTAAAGAAATTAAAAGGAGGAAGAATTTAGAATGAAAAATTCAAAGAACAACAGACAAAATGGTATAACTTTGATTGCGTTAGTTGTGACAATTGTGGTTTTGATTATTCTTGCTACAGTAAGTATTTTAGCTGTATTTGGAGATAATGGAATAATTGCAAGAGCACAAACTGCAAAGGATACACATGAGAAAGGAAAGGCAGATGAAACAAATACACTAGATGATTATGCAAGTTATATTGGAAATTATTTAGATGGAAAAGGTGGAAGTTCAGGAGGAGGAACAACAAAACCAGAAGAAGGAATAACAGCAACAGTAGAAGGAAAGACAGTAACAATAACAAAAGATAATGTGGCAACATATTTAGGAAAAGTAGTAACAAATTATGTACCAACAAAAAATAGTGTAACAATAGGAAGCACAGCATATACAGTATCAACACAATATAGATTATACTATGTAGATTTTGATGGAAAATATGGAGAAAAAAATGGAGTGTATTTGAAGGCAGATTGTACAGGTAATAATTATGCATTGCCATCAACAGATACAACAGCAGATACAGCAAACAATGTAAAAATACGTGCATTAAATCCATCATTGTATAAAACAGGAGTAACATCACCAAGTAAATATAATAATAATATGAAAGCAGTAACATGGCTAACCAATACAAGCAATTGGGATGGTTTAAAGACAGGAGCAAGCCTAGCAGATAAAGTAAATTATGTAGTAGGAGCCCCAAGTGTAGAGATGATGATGGATAGTTATAATACAAAATATAACTTAACAGAAAGCACACCAAATACAGGAAAATTAACAGCAGAAACAGCAAGAGCAAAACTATTTTATCAATATCCAACAACAGTAAATAGTAATAATTATGGATATGAAGTAGGTCCAAATAATGACAGCTCAGTAAAAAATGGATATTATTACTGGACATCAGATTATTCAGTAAAAACAGATTCGAAAGTAGACAGTATGTATTATCCAGGAAGTAATCAGTATTACTGGCTGGCGTCTCCTTCGGCTAACTACGATACCCAAGTGCTCTTTGTGAACTACATCCTCGGGGGCTATGTGAACGCCAACCGCTATAGCGACAACTATGCGTTCTGTCCGCTAGTTTCTCTTAAGTCTACAGTCTCTCTACAACTACAGTAGAAAGCATAGAGAACATGCAAAACATAAATAGGCAAATAAAGTAATTTTAATAGTAAAACAGTTTGTGTATGTCCTTTTGGGCATACGCAAACAATCAAATTTTTTTAGTAACAAATTTGCAACAAGACCTTGTCAAGACTGGTGTGTTAATTTTTATTTATAAATTGTAATACAATGTGGAATTCATATTTTCTACATTGTATTTTTTAAAAACATATTAAATAAATCATGGAAATATAAAAACTTACTTGAAAATGAAACAAAATTTGGCAAAAGTGTTGACGAAAGGTAATATATGTTATATAATAATAAAGCATGAATTTGGCGATGAAGTAAGATGTGGCTACACAGAGGCTTTAAAACCTTTGATGGAGGGAACTCTTATGGAGTATGTCGTGGCTAAGACCAAGGCGGTAAGTTAAGAAAACAATTAAGCACTTATCCCAAGATAACCATGCAAACTTGGGTTTTTATATTGGTAATTTTAGATACACCAGGGTGCGTTTATAACTTCCGACCAAAAATATTTTTTAAGGAGGGAATTTTCAATGGCAACAAAGAAAGAAAATGCGGTAACAAGTGAAAAAATCAGAATAAGATTAAAGGCTTATGATCATGTTGTTTTAGAACAGTCTGCTGAGAAAATAGTAGATACTGCTAAAAAAACAGGAGCAAAGGTATCTGGTCCTATTCCATTACCAACACAAAAAGAAATTATAACAATTTTACGTTCTCCACACAAACACAAAGATTCAAGAGAACAATTTGAAATGAGAACACATAAAAGAGTTATCGATATTCTTTATCCAACACAAAAAACAGTTGACAATCTAATGAAGATTGATTTACCAGCTGGTGTTGATATAGAAATCAAATTATAATTTATAATGATTAATTAAAACAAATTTAAAACCAAGCTGGTAAAATATCAGCCAATAGTTAGGAGGAAAAACAATGAAAAAAGGATTAATCGGTAAAAAAGTTGGAATGACACAAATATTTGATGAAGCAGGTAAAGTTATTCCAGTTACAGCTATAGAAGCTGGACCTTGTGTAGTAGCACAAGTTAAAACAGAAGAGACAGATGGATACACAGCAATCCAATTAGGATTTGGAGATGTAAAAGAAAGTAAATTAAATAGACCAGAAAAAGGTCATTTCTCTAAAGTAAATGTTACACCTAAAAAACATTTAAGAGAATTTAGAGTAGATTCAGTAGAAGAAGTAAAAGTTGGAGATGAATTAAAAGCTGATGTTTTTGCAGAAGGAGATAAAATTGATATCCAAGGTACTTCAAAAGGTAAAGGTTTCCAAGGTGTTATTAAACGTCATGGACAATCTAGAGGACCTATGGGACATGGTTCTATGTATCACAGAAGACCAGGTTCAATGGGACCAACATCAACACCAGGAAGAGTATTTAAAGGTAAAAAATTACCTGGACATATGGGTGTTCAAACAGTTACAATCCAAAACTTAGAGGTTGTTAAAGTAGATTTAGATAAAAATGTTATATTAGTAAAAGGTAGTGTACCAGGAGCTAAAGGTGCAATACTTAAATTAAAAACAAGCGTAAAAGCATAATTAAAGAAGGAGGAGAAACGAAATGCCTAAAATGGACGTATATGATGTAGAAGGTAAAAAAGTTAGCACAGTTGACTTAAATGAAGAAATTTTTGGTATTGAACCAAACGAAGCTGTAGTACATAGCGTATTAGTTAACTTTTTAGCTAACCAAAGACAAGGTACACAAAGCACTAAAACAAGAGCAGAAGTTCGTGGTGGTGGTAGAAAACCTTGGAGACAAAAAGGAACAGGTAGAGCTAGACAAGGAAGCATAAGAGCTCCACAATGGATTAAAGGTGGTATTGCTTTAGGCCCAAAACCTCGTTCATACAAATATCAAGTTAATAAAAAAGAAAAGAGATTAGCAATAAAATCTTGCTTAAGCTCAAAAGTATTAGAAAATCAATTAGTAGTTGTTGATAGTTTACCATTTAAAGAAATCAAAACTAAAGAAATGGCTAAAACATTAACAAACTTAAAAGTAGAAGGTAAAACATTAATCCTTTTACCTGAAAAAAATGAAACAGTTCAAAAATCTGCAAGAAATATTGAAGGAGTTAAAACAACTCTTGTTAATACAATCAATGTATATGATTTATTAAAATACAATAACCTTGTTGTTACATTAGATACTGTTAAAAAATTAGAGGAGGTGTACGCATAATGGTAGCAGAAGATATTATATTAGCTCCAGTTGTTACAGAAAAAAGTAGCGATGGAATCCAAGAAGGAAAGTACACTTTTAAAGTTAACAAAAAAGCAACAAAAATAGACATTAAAAATGCAGTTGAAAAACTTTTCGAAGTAAAAGTATTAAATGTTAATACAATTACAGTTAAAGGAAAAGAAAAAAGAGTTGGAAGAAATACAGGAAAAACTTCTGACTGGAAAAAAGCAATTGTTACAATAGATACAAATGCTTCTGAAAAAACATACCTTGCAAAAGGCGGAAAAGCACAAAAAATTTCTAAGAAGTATAAAGATTCTATTGAAGAATTTATGGGAGCTTAATTATTTTAAATTAATATTTTGCGTTGAAAAAATTTAAAACAATTTTAGCCAAAAAAGAATTATCGGGAAAATACCCGGAAAATAAAGAATATCTGCTTATGTGGGGCAGGAAAAGAAACCACAAAAATAAAGAAAAAAGTATGTAAGAGAAATTAGCAAAAACGAATTTTACTAGGAAAACGAGCAAGAAAACCGGAGATGTACGTTTGTACTTTGAGGATTTTTGAAGCGAAGTTTGACAACGTAAAATGAAGTTTTTCATAATTTCGAAAGGAGAATTAATTATGGGAATGAAACACTTCAAAGCCTATACTCCATCAAGAAGAAATATGACAGTTTCTACATTTGAAGAAGTTACAAAAAAGACACCTGAAAAATCTTTACTTGCAACAAAGAAGAAAAATTCAGGAAGAAACTCATATGGTAGAATTACTGTAAGACACCAAGGTGGAGGTAACAGACAAAAATATAGATTAGTAGATTTTAAAAGAAATAAATTAGATATGCCAGCTACAGTAATTGGTATAGAATATGATCCAAACAGAAGTGCAAATATTGCATTAATCCAATATGAAGATGGAGAAAAAGCATATATATTAGCACCAGTTGGATTAACAGACGGTGACAAAGTTGTATCAAGCGAAAAAGCTGATATTAAACCAGGAAACTGCATGAGAATTGAAAACATACCTGTAGGTACTATGATTCATAATATCGAATTAAATCCAGGTCAAGGTGGAAAACTTGTTAGAGCAGCCGGACAAGAAGCTCAATTAATGGCTAAAGAAGGTAAATATGCTCACGTAAGATTACCATCAGGAGAAATGAGACTAGTTATGGCAGTATGTAAAGCTACAATTGGTACTGTTGGAAATCAAGATCATGAAAACGTTAAGATTGGTAAAGCTGGTAGAAAAAGACATATGGGTATTAGACCAACTGTTAGAGGATCTGTAATGAACCCAGTAGATCACCCTCATGGTGGTGGTGAAGGTAAAGCACCAGTAGGACATTCAGGACCAATGACACCTTGGGGCAAACCAGCACTTGGATACAAGACAAGAAAGAAAAACAAACAATCTGATAAGTTTATTGTTAAGAGAAGAAAATAATATATTGAACGATTATAAAGTTAACAGAGTTTTTTGTTGAGAGGAGGAAATGAAATAATGTCAAGATCAAGCAAAAAAACACCATTTGTTGCTCCTGAACTTTTAAAAAGAGTTGAAGCTATGAATGAAAATGGAAGCAAAGAAGTTATTAAAACATGGTCAAGAGCTTCAACAATTTATCCACAAATGGTTGGACATACAATAGCTGTTCATGATGGTAGAAAACATGTTCCAGTATACATTTCAGAAGAAATGATTGGACATAAATTAGGTGAATTTGCACCTACAAGAACATTTAAAGGACACGCAGGAGACAAAACAACAAAAAAATAAATAATTAAATAAGAGAATAACTCTTATGGCAAATATAGAATAGGAGGTAAGTTGTCGTGGAAGAAATGCAAGAAATGGTAACACCAAAAGCAGAAGCAACACTTAGATATGCTAGAATTTCAAGTAGAAAAGTTAAAATTGTAGCAGATTTAATTAAAGGAAAAGATATTAACGAAGCTTTAGCTATATTGAAATATACTCCAAAGGCTTCATCTGAAATTATAGAAAAATTATTAAAATCAGCAATCGCAAATGCTGAAAATAATCATCACATGGCTCATGAAAAATTATATGTAGCTGACATTTTTGCAAACCAAGGTCCAACTCTAAAAAGAATTAGACCAGCTGCAAAAGGAAGCGCTGTAAGAATTAGAAAAAGAACAAGCCATATTACAATAGTATTAAAAGAGAGAGATTAGTAGAAAAGGAAGGAGGACATTTTCAAAATGGGACAAAAAATGGACCCACATGGATTAAGAGTGGGAATTATTAAAGATTGGAATTCAAAATGGTATGCAAATTCTAAAGATTTTGGAGATTACCTAGTAGAAGACCATAAAATTCGTGTATATGTTAAGAAAAAGTTATATGCTGCAGGAATTTCTAAAATTGAAATTGAAAGAACTGCAAAATTTGTTAGAGTTAATGTTTATACAGCTAAACCAGGAGTTGTTATTGGAAAAGGCGGAAACTTAGCTGAAAGCTTAAAAGCTGAAATTGAAAAAATGATTAACAAAGAAGTTAATTTAAATATTGTTGAGGTTAAAAATGTAGATTTAGACGCTCAACTTGTTGCAGAAAATATTGCTATGCAATTAGAGAAGAGAGTTTCTTTTAGAAGAGCAATGAAACAAAGTATGCAAAAAACTATGAAATCAGGTGCTTTAGGAATTAAAACTTCAGTATCTGGAAGATTAGGTGGAGCTGACATGGCTAGAACTGAATTTTATAAAGAGGGTACTATTCCTCTACAAACTTTAAGAGCTGATATTGATTATGGATTTGCTGAAGCAGATACAACATATGGAAAAATTGGTGTAAAAGTTTGGATATATAAAGGAGAGGTTCTTCCTACTAAAAAGAAAGTAGTGGAAGGAGGAGACAAATAATGCCATTAATACCAAAAAGAACAAAATATAGAAAACAACAAAAAGGTAGAAACAGAGGTAAAGCTACAAGAGGAAATAGAGTAACAGACGGAGAGTATGGTTTACAATCTCTTGAAGCAGGACAAATTACTTCAAACCAAATCGAAGCTGCCCGTGTTGCTATGACACGTTACATTAAAAGAGGTGGTAAAGTTTGGATTAAAATATTCCCAGACAAACCAGTTACTAGAAAACCTATCGGAACTCGTATGGGTAAAGGTAAAGGTGCTGTTGAATTCTGGGTTGCAAACGTAAAACCAGGTAGAGTAATGTTTGAAATCGCAGGAGTTGATGAAGCTGTTGCTAGAGAAGCTTTAAGATTAGGAGCAAATAAACTATCTGTTAAGTGCAAATTTGTAGTAAACGAAACTAAAATAGGTGGTGATAATGATGAAGATAAATAAAATTAAAGAAATGTCTTCACCAGATTTAGAAAAAGAATTAGGAGAATTAAAATCTGAATTATTTAAATTAAGATTTAGTCTAGCTACAAACGGACTAGACAATCCTATGAAAATCAAAGAAGTGAAAAAAGACATTGCAAGAATAAAAACAGTTTTAACTGAAAGAGAAATGGCTGAAAATAATAAATAATTTATGCTTTATTCGGCTATATAGCCGAGAAAAGTGACTATTAAAATTTGAAAGGAGTCGCAAAATGGAAGAAAGAAATCTTCGTAAAGTAATGATTGGTACAGTTTCTTCAAACAAAATGGATAAAACAGTAGTTGTATCTGTTCAAACAAGTGAGAAACACAAAACTTATGGTAAAGTTCAAAAAACTACATATAAGTTAAAAGCTCACGATGAAGAAAATGCATGCCAAATCGGTGATAAAGTAAAAGTAATGGAAACAAGACCTCTATCAAAAGATAAAAGATGGAGAGTAGTTGAAATTATAGAAAAGGCAGTAATCAAATAATTAAAGGAGGAAAATTATCATGGTACAACAACAAACAATTTTAAAAGTAGCAGATAATACAGGTGCTAAAGAAATTATGTGTATCAGATGTTTAGGTGGTTCTTACAGAAAATATGCAAGAATCGGTGATATCATAGTTGCTTCTGTTAAAACAGCTACACCAGGTGGCGTTGTAAAAAAAGGTGATGTTGTAAAAGCTGTTGTAGTTAGAACAAAGAAACCTACAAGAAGAGCAGATGGTTCTTATGTTAGATTTGACGAAAATGCAGCTGTTATTATAAAAGACGATGGAACACCAAAGGGAACTCGTATATTTGGTCCTGTTGCAAGAGAATTAAGAGAAAAGGATTATATGAAAATTCTTTCACTTGCTCCAGAAGTTCTTTAAATTAATGAGAGTTTCAAAATTTAAGTTAAAGAGGTGAAAAATTAAATGAGAATAAAAAAAGGTGATACAGTTCAAGTTTTATCTGGAAATGATAAAGGAAAAACTGGAGAAGTTTTAGAAGTAATACCAAAAACAGAAAAAATTATTGTTAAAGGTGTTAATATCAGAAAAAAACATATAAAACCTAGAAAACAAGGTGAAGAAGGTGGAATTATACCATCAGAGTGTGCTATTCATAGCAGTAAAGTTAATGTAGTATGCCCTAAATGTGGTAAACCAGCTAAAATAGGTTATAAAATAGAGAAAGACGAAAAAGTACGTGTTTGTAAAAAATGCGGAGCTAATTTAAAATAATAGGGAACAATAAAATGTAAAATGTTCCCTTGTGAAAAGGGAAAGGAGGTCTATTTAGACTTATGGAAATATTAAGAGAGCAATATGAAAAAGAAGTTATACCAGCATTAATGAAAAAATTTAACTATAAATCAGTTATGGAAGTTCCAAAATTAGAGAAAATAGTTATTAATATAGGTTTAGGAGATACAAAAGAAAATCCTAAAACACTTGAAAATGCTATCAATGATGTAACACTTATAACTGGTCAAAAGCCAATTATAACAAAGGCTAAAAAAGCGATAGCTGCCTTCAAAATAAGAGAAGGAATTAACATGGGATGTAAAGTTACATTAAGAAAAGATAAAATGTATGATTTTGCATACAAACTATTTAATGTAGCACTTCCTAGAGTTAGAGATTTTAGAGGAGTATCAAGCAATTCTTTTGATGGTAGAGGTAACTACTCTATGGGAATTAAAGAACAATTAATCTTCCCAGAGATTGAATATGATAAAATCGACAAAATTAGAGGTATGGATATTATATTCGTTACAACAGCTAAGACAGACGAAGAAGCTAAAGAGCTTTTAACTCTTCTTGGAATGCCATTTAAAAACTAATTATAAACTGCGTCTTACGTTGTCGAGTGGCGCATAAAAAGTTTTCGATGTACAAAAGTACAATTTCAAACTTTTTAGCTTACTCTCCTAGTAATACATGTTTTTAATTAGTTTAGAGATAATTAAATAATTAATTAAAATGAAAGGAGATAAAGATGGCTAAAAAATCTTTAAAAGTAAAACAACAAAGAACACAAAAATACCAAACAAGAGAATATAACAGATGTAAAATTTGTGGAAGACCACATGCATATATTAGAAAATTTGGAATTTGCCGTGTATGCTTTAGAGAACTAGCTCATAAAGGAGAAATTCCAGGAGTTAAAAAAGCAAGTTGGTAAAATGTTTTGAAGTTAAATGTAGTAATACATTGTAAATTTTAAAACCTAATAACAAATAAGAAAAAGTTAAAGGAGGGAAATTAATTGAATACAACTGATCCAATAGCAGATATGCTAACAAGAATTAGAAATGCAAATAATTCAAAACATAAAACTGTTGATATACCAAGCTCAAATATGAAAAAAGCTATAGCTAACATCTTATTTAAAGAGGGATATATTGCAGCTTTTGAAGAAATAGATGATTCTCATCAAGGTGTAATTAGAATTACATTAAAATATGATGAAAAAGGTGCTAAAGTTATTGATGGATTAAAAAGAATTAGCAAACCAGGACTAAGAGTATATGCTTCTAAAGATGAACTTCCAAAAGTTCTTAATGGTTTAGGTATAGCACTTATTTCAACATCAAAAGGAATTAAAACAGATAGAGAAGCAAGAGCAGAAGGTCTAGGCGGAGAAGTCCTAGCTTATGTATGGTAATACATTATTAAGTTTAAAAGGAGGGAAACAAGAATCATGTCAAGAATAGGAAACAAACCTATAGAAGTACCACAAGGCGTTGAAGTAAAAATTGATGGAAATCATATTACTGTAAAAGGTCCAAAAGGTACACTAGAAAAAGACTTACATAAAAATATGGAAGTTGTTCTAGAAGGTAATACAATTACAGTAAAAAGACCAAACGACGAACCATTCAACAGAAGTTTACATGGATTAACAAGAACTTTAATTCATAACATGATTGAAGGTGTTCTTAATGAATATAAAAGAGAACTAGAAATCAACGGTGTTGGTTATAGAGCTCAAAAGAAAGGAAATCAATTAGTAATGAACTTAGGTTACTCTCATCCAGTTGAGATGGATCCACCAGAAGGAATTACATTTGATCTTCCAGATGCTAATCACATTATAGTTAGAGGAATTGATAAAGAATTAGTTGGTCAAACAGCAGCTGTTGTAAGAACAAAAAGACCACCTGAAGTATATAGAGGTAAAGGTATTAAATATGCTGAAGAGCATATTAGAAGAAAGGAAGGTAAAGCCGGCAAGAAATAAAATTTCTAGCGTCGTCTAACTTCGTTAATCATCGCATAAACTTTTTTCGATGTACCTTAGTACTATCTCAAAAAGTTTTGCTTGATTGCCTTGTTATACTTGCTATAAATTTTATTTGATTCGTTAAAGACTTCGTCTTGCGGTGTTGAACTTCATAAAAATTTTTCAATGTACCATCAGTACTATTTCAAAAATTTTTATTTGTTCGCCTAGCAATACTTGTCTTTGATTAGAATTATTATTATTATTGATAGGCTTATTACCGAAAGTAATTATTACAAGTAAACTAGTGCAAAACCATTAGTTAGAAAGGAGAAAAAAATGATTACAAAAACAAACAGAAAAGCTGAAAGAGAAAGAAGACATTTAAGAGTACGTAGAAAAATTTCTGGAACAGCTGAATGTCCAAGATTATGTGTATATAGAAGCAATAACAATATTTTTGTTCAAGTTATTGATGATGTTAAAGGTAACACACTTGTTCAAGCTTCAACATTAGATAAAGAAGTTAAAACAAAACATTCTAATAAAGAAGCTGCTAGAGAAGTTGGAACTTTAATAGCTAAAAGAGCTTTAGAAAAAAATATTAAAACTGTAGTTTATGATAGAGGTGGATATGTATACCACGGAGTTATCAAAGAAGTTGCAGAAGCTGCAAGAGAAGCAGGATTAGAATTCTAAAATATTAAAACCTGAAAAGGTTATAAAAGAATAAGGAGGGAAAGAAAAGTGCAATCAGAAAATACATCTGAATTAAAAGAGAAAGTTGTAGCAATTAACAGAGTTGCAAAGGTTGTAAAAGGTGGTAGAACTTTTAGATTTAGTGCAGTAGTTGTTGTTGGAGATGGAAATGGTCATGTAGGTGTTGGAAATGGTAAAGCTGCTGAAGTTCCAGATGCAATTAAAAAAGCTATTGAAGAAGCTAAAAAGAATTTAGTAGAAGTTCCAGTTGTTGGAACAACAATACCACACGAATATGTTGGTAGATTTGGTAGTGCTCGTGTACTATTAAAACCAGCTGAAGAAGGTACAGGAATTATTGCTGGTGGTAGCGTAAGACCAGTAGTTGAACTTGCAGGATATAAAGATATTCGTACAAAAGTTATTGGTACTACAAACCCAAGAAACGTTGTTTATGCAACACTTGAAGGTTTAAAAGCTATGAAAACAGCAGAGCAAATAGCTAAAAAAAGAGGAAAAAAAGTAGAAGAAATATTATAAGATGATTAAATTTTAAAATTAGGAGGTGTAATTGCATAATGAAACTAGATGAGTTAAAGCCAGCACAAAAAAATGTAAAAAGAACTAGAGTTGGACGTGGAATAGGTTCTGGTTTAGGAAAAACTTCTGGTAGAGGTCACAAAGGTCAAAAAGCTAGATCTGGTGGCGGTGTAAGAAGAGGTTTTGAAGGTGGTCAAACACCATTATATAGAAGATTACCTAAAAGAGGATTTACAAATATAAACACTAAAAACTATACAGAAATAACTTTAACAATGTTAAATAAAGCAACTACTGAAGAAGTAACAGCAGAAAGCTTAATAGCTGATGGAATTATCAGCAAAGCTAATGATGGAATAGTAGTACTTGCTACAGGAAAATTAGAGAAAAAATTAACTGTTAAAGCTGTAAGATTTACTAAAGCTGCTAGCGAAAAGATAGAAGCTTTAGGAGGAAAGGCAGAGGTGATTTAGTTGTTTAAAACAATAAAAAATGCACTAAAAACACCAGAAGTCAGAAAAAAAATATTATATACATTATTATTAATCGTTATTTTTAGATTAGGATGTTTTATAACAGTGCCAGGTGTTGACACCATTACATTATCAAATTATATGAGTGGAAGTTCTAATGGTATGACAGGACTTATAGATTTAATATCTGGAGGAGCTTTCTCAAGATTTTCTATATTTGCTATGACTATTAGTCCATATATTACAGCATCAATTGTTATACAATTACTTGCAATGGTAATACCTTCTTTAGAGAAACTAACAAAAGAAGGTGGAGAAGAAGGAAGAAAGAAAATCAATCGTTACACAAAAATGTTAACAGTTGTTTTAGCATTAATTGAAGCTATTGGTTTATATCTAGCTTATAAATCTTCAGGAATATTTATTGATTCTGGATTTGCAACAGGATTTACAGTTGTAATTTCACTAATGGCAGGTACTGCTTTACTTATGTGGCTTGGAGATGAAATTACTAACAAAGGAATTGGAAATGGAATTTCAATTATTATATTTGTTGGTATCGTTTCAGGACTTCCAAGAACAGTAACTACAATCTGGAATTTGATAATGGGAACAGGAACATTTAGTACAACAGGATTACTTATTTCTTTAGGAATAATAATAGGAGCTATTATTTTAATATCAGCTGTTGTATTTGTTCAAGAAGCTGAGAGAAAGGTACCTGTACAATACTCAAAAAGAGTTGTTGGTAGAAAAATGGTAGGAGCTCAAAATACACACATTCCATTGAAACTTGCAATGGCTGGTGTAATGCCTATTATTTTTGCAAGTAGCTTTATGACTTTCCCAGCAATGATTATTCAAATGTTTGTGCCAAATATCGCAAGTCAAACAGGATTTTGGGCAACAATTTATAAATTCTCAATTGCAACTTCTTCTTCAGGAGTTCCAATTGGATATACAATTGCAAACGCTATTGTATACTTACTATTAATAGTTGGATTTACATTCTTCTATACATATGCAACATTTAATCCAGCAGAAGTATCTAATAATATTAAGAAAAATGGTGGATTTATACCAGGAATTAGAGCAGGAAAACCAACTACAGATTATTTATCATCAATTATAAGTAAACTTACATGGTTTGGTGGATTGTATTTAGCAATAATTGCTATACTTCCAATGCTTGTTAGATTTATTCCAAATGTAAACCTTGCATTTGGTGGTACATCTATATTAATCGTTGTAGGTGTTGCATTAGAGACTGTACAACAATTAGAATCACAACTTGTAATGCGTCATTATAAAGGATTCTTAGAAAAATAATAAATAAAGCAAACATCAGAGGAATTTAATGCAGGTAGTTGTGTTATGTGCCTCTGATATGTTGCGTATATAGGAGTTGAATAATATGTATATAGTTATGTTAGGAGCTCCAGGATCTGGAAAAGGTACAATTGGAAAGATTTTATCTAAAGATATGAATTTAGCACATATTTCTACAGGAGATATTTTTAGAGAACAAATTTCAAATAAAACAGAACTTGGAAAACAAGCAGAAAGTTATATCTCAAAGGGAGCATTAGTTCCAGATAATGTTACAATAAAAATGGTTGAAACAAGACTTTCGGAAGTTGATGTTAAAGATGGAGCCATACTTGATGGGTTCCCAAGAACTGCAGTTCAAGCAGAAGCATTAAAAAATTTCTTAGAGGAAAATAATCCAATGCAAAAAAGAATTGCAATAGAATTAGATGTTCCTGATGAAGAAATTATAAAAAGAATTGTTAATAGAGTTACATGTTCAAATAAAGAATGTGGAGCTATATATAATCTGCAAACAAGGCCACCAAAACAAGAAGGTATATGTGATATATGTGGAAGTGCGCTTACAAAAAGAGCAGATGACAATGAAGAAACTGTAGCAAAAAGACTTAAAGTATATCATGAAAATGCAAAAGATTTGATAGAATTTTATGCTAAAAATAATGCTCTATATTCAGTTCGTCCAAAAAATTTAGATGAAACTGTAGATGCAATTGAAAAACATTTAAAAAGTATATAAAGGAAGTAATTAAATTGGTAACAATAAAATCAAAAAAAGAAATTGAATTGATGAAAGAAGCTTGTAGAATTACAAATTTAGTATATAAAGAAATAGAGAAGGTTATAAAACCAGGAATGTCAACACTTGAACTTGATAATTTTGCAGGTAAGATTATAAAAGAAAATGGAGGAATCCCAGCTCAAAAGGGATATCCAAGTGGACAAAAAGGTGTACCTCCATTTCCAGCTGTTTTATGTATTTCTATTAATGATGAAGTAATTCATGGAATACCAAGTAAAAACAAAATAATTCAAGATGGTGATGTTGTTAGCATTGACTTAGTTGTATATAAAGATGGATTTAACGGTGATGCTGCAAGAACATTTATTGTTGGAAATGGAACTGAGGAAGCTAAAAAATTGGTTGATATTACTAAACAGGCTTTCTTTGAAGGAATCAAATATGCTGTAAAAGGAAATAGGATAGGCGATATTTCTCATAGAATTGGCGAATTTGTTGAAGCAAATGGATATAGTGTTGTTAGAGAATTTCAAGGTCATGGAATTGGAAGAGAAATGCACGAAGATCCGGGAATTCCAAATTACGGAAAAGCAGGTAGAGGAATACGACTTGAACCTGGTATGACACTTGCAATTGAGCCTATGGTTATAGCAGGTAGACCAGACATCTATGAGGATGTTGATGGATGGACAATTTTAACTGATGATGGAAGCTTAGCTGCACATTATGAAAATACTATTTTAATTACAGAAAAAGAGCCAGAAATATTGACATTGGATTAATTTTGTTGTATACTAAATAAGATATTGATAGTATGATAGCGAAGTTGACGACTATCATATAAACAGTAAAGAAAAAACGGAGGGTAATATGTCAAAAGAGGATGTTATAGAAGTTGAGGGAACTGTTGTTGAAACACTACCTAATACAAATTTTAAAGTAGAGCTAGAAAATGGACATCAAATATTAGCTCATATTTCTGGAAAGCTAAGAATGAATTATATAAAAATTCTTCCAGGAGATAAGGTTAAAGTAGAGTTATCACCATATGATTTAACTCGTGGCAGAATTACCTGGAGAGCAAAATAAGAAATTAACCCAAAAATATATTAAAATTAGTTTTTAAGTAGAGGTGAAAAAAATGAAAGTAAGACCATCAGTTAAGAAAATATGCGAAAAATGCAAAGTAATTAAAAGAAAAGGTGTAATCAGAGTAATCTGTGAAAATCCAAAACACAAACAAAGACAAGGATAGTCTAAAAATTTGATAATAACACAAATCTTAAGATTAGCGGCTGTAACTTTATATATGGAGCTATTCCCCATATATAAGGTTATATATCGGATTTGTGTTTTTATTGCTGCCAAGAATAATTTACTTATTTTAGGCAACAATGGGAAAAGATTGAAGTTAAATTCAAACTTTTCTTATATATAGTTTGAAGAGTATTAAAGTTTGGATTTTTAAGTCCAACGCATTTCACCTTTAATATATAATCAAACAAAAAATATAATAATAAATCAAGTAAAAGTGGAGGTGCAAGGAAAATTATGGCTCGTATAGCAGGCGTAGATTTACCTAGAGAAAAAAGAGTTGAGATTGGATTAACATATATTTATGGTATAGGTTTAGCAAGCTCACAAAAAATATTAGCAAAAGCTAATGTAAGCCCTGATGTTAGAGTAAAAGATTTAACAGATGACCAAGTACAAGCAATAAGAAAAGCTATGGAAGGTTATAAAACAGAAGGTGACTTACGTAGAGAAGTAGCTTTAAACATCAAAAGATTAACAGAAATCGGATGTTATAGAGGTTTAAGACATAGAAGAGGTCTTCCAGTAAGAGGACAAAGAACAAAAACTAATGCTCGTACTAGAAAAGGACCTAGAAAGTTAGTTAGTAAAAGCAAAAAATAAGAATAAATGAAAAACGGCGCAATAGCTGTATTAAACTTCTTAAATTTGTTTTAAAAAATTAGCTTTGAATATATAATGAAAACTTATAAAATAAAATTCTGATAGCAGAAGGAGGAAAATATTAAAATGGCTACAAAAAAAGTAACAAAAAAAGTAACTAGAAGAAGAGACAGAAAAAACATTGAAAAAGGTATGGCTCATATTCATTCTAGCTTTAATAATACAATCGTTACAATCAGTGATACACAAGGTAATGTTTTATCTTGGGCAAGTGCTGGAGAGCTTGGTTTTAAAGGTTCAAGAAAAAGTACACCATTTGCAGCTGGAGAAGCAGCTGAAACAGCAGCTAAAGCAGCAATGGAGCATGGACTAAAATCAGTAGAAGTATATGTTAAAGGACCAGGTTCAGGACGTGAAGCTGCAATTAGATCATTACAATCTGCAGGATTAGAAATTAGTAGTATTAAGGATGTTACTCCAATACCACACAATGGTTGCAGACCACCAAAAAGAAGAAGAGTATAGTAATTCGTAAATTTATAAATATATTAATATAGGAAGGTGAAAATATAAAATGGCAAGATATAAAGATGAACAATGCCGTATTTGTCGTAGAGAAGGACAAAAATTGTTCCTAAAAGGTTCAAGATGTTATTCAGATAAATGCAGTATTTCTAGAAGAAACTATGCACCAGGCCAAAATGGTCAAAAGAAGAAAAAACTTTCTGAATATGGTACACAGTTAAGAGAAAAACAAAAAACAAAAGCATTTTATGGAGTTAGCGAAAAGCAATTCAGAAAATACTTTGATATGGCTTCAAATTCAAGAGGAAAAACAGGTGATGTTTTACTTCAAATACTAGAAAGTAGATTAGATAACGTAATTTACAGATTAGGATATGGAAGTTCAAGAGCTCAAGCAAGAATGCTTGTAACACATGGAACTTTTGAAGTTAATGGACATAAGGTAGATATACCTTCTTACTTAGTTAAAGCAGGAGATGTTATCGCTGTAAGAGAAGTAAGAAAAGATAATGGAACAATTAAAGCAAGTGTTGAAGAAAATGCAAGCAGACCAGTTCCAGAATGGTTAGAAAAAGATGCAGAAAAATTAAGTGGAAAAGTTGTTAGATTAGCAACAAGAGAAGATGTTGACTTACCAATCGAAGAGCACTTAATAGTAGAGCTTTACTCAAAATAATAGGATAAAGAAGTGAGAGAGAATTTCTAAATTTAGGAGGTAAAAATGATAGAATTTGAAAAACCAAATATTAAATGCTTAGAAATTGACAAGGATGGTAATTATGCAAAATTTGTTTGTGAGCCATTAGAAAGAGGATATGGAATCACAATTGGTAACTCACTAAGAAGAATATTACTATCATCACTTCCTGGAAGTGCTATTACAAGCGTAAAGATAGATGGAGTTCTACATGAATTTTCTACTATGAAAGACGTAGTAGAAGATGTTCCAGAAATAATTGTTAATTTAAAGTGTGTAAGATTAAAATTAGATAAAAATGAAGAAAAAACTTTAAGAATTGACTTTAAAGGTCCAGGAGAAGTAAAAGCTGGAGACATTATCACAGATGGTAGTGTTGAAATTTTAAATCCAGATCTACATATTGCAACTGTAGCTGAAGGTGGACAATTTAAAGCAGAACTTACAGCTGAAATGGGTAGAGGATATAACATGGCTGAGAAAAACAAAAAGCCAGATAGCCCTCTAGGAGTTCTTCCAATTGATTCTATTTTTACACCTGTAAAGAAAGTTAACTATTCTGTTGAAAACACAAGAGTTGGACAAATGGTTGACTATGATAAATTAACAATAGAAGTATGGACAGATGGAAGTTTAAAACCTTATGAAGCTTTAAGCTTAGCTGCAAAAGTAATGACTGGACATTTAGAATTATTTATTGATTTATCAGAAACAGCAAAAAATACACAAATAATGGTTGAAAAAGAAGAATCTAAGAAAGAAAAAGTATTGGAGATGTCAATTGAAGACCTTGAATTATCTGTAAGATCATTCAATTGCTTAAAAAGAGCAGGAATATCAACTGTTGAGGATTTAACAAATAAATCAATATCTGATATGATGAAAGTTAGAAATCTAGGTAAAAAGTCATTAGATGAAGTAACAAATAAGTTACATCAATTAGGCTTAGACTTTATTAGAGATGAAGAGTAATTAGAATTTTAAGGAGGGAGAAAGACAGTGGCAACAAACAGAAAATTAGGTAAAACAACTGATATTAGAATGGCAATGCTAAGAACTGGTGTTACTGATTTAATATTACATGGTAAAATAGAAACAACTGAAGCAAGAGCAAAAGAGCTTAAAGCAATGGCAGATAGCATTATAGCTCTAGCAGTAAAAGAAAAAGATAATTTTGAAACAGTTGATGTAAAAGTTTCTAAGGCAAAATTAGATAGCAAAGGTAACAAAGTTACAGAGCTAGTAAAAAGCAAAAATGGTAAAGAATACCTAAGAGTAGTTAAAGAAGAAACTACTGAAAAGAGACAAAAAGATATGCCTTCAAGATTAAATGCTAGAAGAAAAATGATGAAAACATTAAACAAAGTAAAAGATAGTGAAGGAAATAATATCGACTTAACAGCTAAATTATTTAACGAAATAGCTCCAAAATATGAAGGAAGAGTTGGAGGATATACAAGAATCCTAAAACTTGGACAACGTAGAGGAGACGCTGCAGAAATCGTTATATTAGAATTAGTATAAATTTAAAACGGGGGATTTTATATCTCCTGTTTTTTTGTAGCAAAAGAGACACAGAATACATATAATATAGTATCAAAATATAAAGAAGGAATGTATATGATGGAGTTTATTTTACATGGAATATTTTGGGTACTTGCATTATATGGATTGTTTGAACTTGTAAAAGATATTATATATATTTGTACATATACAAAATTAAAATCAGATGGCATATATATGATTATTGCAACCAAAAATCAGGAACAAAAGATAGAAGGATTTATAAGAACATTGTTATTTAGATTGATTTATGGAAAAGAAGAACTTATAAAAGACGTAATTGTCACTGATTTGGGTTCTAATGATGATACAGCAAAAATTTTAAACAAGTTGAGCAAGGATTATAATTGTATAAAACTCGCTAATTGGAAAGATTGCAAAGAAGTGATAGATAGTATAAATGAGTCAAATTAAATAGAATATATACATATAAGTTTATAATATAGATATTTCTGATAAAAAATAATAGTGCATTTATTGACATGTATGGTTTTGATTGATAGAATAAGAAAAAATAGTAACTACGAAGAGAAGGTTTAGGATTTGGAATTAGAAGGCGAAATTATAGAAATTATATATAAAAATGAATTAAATAGTTATTGCATAGCTGTTATGCAAACATCAACTGATAATGAGATTACAATAGTTGGGTATCTTCCATTTATAAATGTGGGAGATACTATTAAGGTTGTTGGTAAAATGGTTGAACATCAAGAATATGGAGAACAATTTAAAGTTGATACATTTGAAAAGCAAATGCCACAAACGACAGAGGCACTAGAAAGATATTTAGCAAATGGAACTATAAAAGGTGTAGGGCCGGCAACTGCAAGAAAAATAATTGAAACATTTGGGGACGATACGATAAATGTTATGAAATTTGAGCCTAGCAAACTAGCTCAAATAAGGGGAATTTCTAAGGATAAGGCAATAGAAATATCGGACAGTTTTTTAGAAAATTGGGAAGTTTGGCAAATTGTAGGATTCTTGGACAAGTTTGGTATTGGACCGCAAAATGCAGAAACAATATATAAAGCTTTAGGTATAAATGCTATTGAACAAATACAATCTAATCCATATATATTAGTTGATTTGGTAAATAGAGTGAATTTTAATCAAATTGATAAAATGGCTCTTGATATTGGAATTGAATATAATAATGAAAAAAGAATACGAAGTGGAGTTAAGCATGCACTACTTCTTACAACGTATAATGGACATTGTGCAGTAGTATATGAAAATTTGCTTAAATTTGTACATGAATTACTTGGAGTTAGAGAAGAAGAAATCGAAGATGTATTAATTAATATGAAAGTTAAAAATGATATTGTCATAGAGGAAAGAGAAGGATATGAATGGGTATATTTGTATCAATATTATCAAGCTGAAAAAAATGTCGCAGAAAAATTAATACAATTAGATAAATATAAGAATATAAAGAAGATTTCTAAATTTGAAAAAGAACTTGAATTTACTGAGGCAAAATCAAATATTGAACTTTCAGAAGAACAAAAAGAAGCTATTAAACAGATAAATAACAACAATGTGTGTGTTATAACAGGTGGACCAGGAACTGGTAAAACAACAATTATAAAAGCCATAATTGATTTATACAAGCATAATGAAATGAAACCAGTTTTATGTGCGCCAACTGGTAGAGCTGCTAAAAGAATGACAGAGACAACAGGTATAGAGGCAAAGACACTTCATAGATTACTAGAAATTGGTAGCTTTTCTTCAAGTGAAAATCAAAATAATAATACAAATTTATCTGTTGCACCAATTGATGCAGATATTATAATTGTAGATGAGATGTCTATGGTTGATATTTTTTTAATGAATTATTTATGTAGAGCAATATATAATGGAACGAAATTAGTTTTAGTTGGTGATACAGACCAACTTCCATCAGTCGGACCAGGAAATGTGTTAAAAGACATAATAGAGTCAGAGGTAATTACTACAATTACATTAAATAAAATATTTAGACAAGCTGCACAAAGTAAAATTATAATGAATTCACACAGAGTTAATGATGGGCAATCATTTATTTCAAAAGAAGAAATTGAAACTTCAAATGAAAAATACGTAGAAGATTTTTTCTATATTGATGAAAATGACAAAAATAAAATTTTATACCAAGTGCTTAGTCTTAGTGGAGAAAGACTTAAAAAGTTTGGAGATTATGACTTTATAAAAAATATTCAAATAATTACACCAACAAAGAAAGGAGAGCTTGGTACAAAAGAGCTTAATAAAAGATTGCAACAAGAGATTAATCCACAATCAGAATATAAAAAGGAAAAGAAATTTGGAGATAGTATATTTCGTGAGGGAGATAGAATAATGCAAATAAAAAATAATTATGAAATATACTGGGAAAAAAACAAAAAATCTTTTGAGTCTGGAAGTGGAATATTTAATGGTGAATTTGGAACAATACAAAAAATAGATGAAAAAGAAAAGAACATTCAAATAAAATTTGATGATGATAAAATTGCGTGGTATGCATTTAGTGAGCTTGAGCAAATTGAACATGCATATAGTATAACTGTTCACAAAGCACAGGGAAGTGAATTTGATGTTGTTATAATGGTAATTGCACCATCAGCACCTATGCTACTTACAAGAAATTTACTTTATACAGGAATGACAAGAGCAAAAAAACTTCTTATTATGGTAGGAAACAAAAATGTACTTGAATTTATGATACAAAACGCAGATAACAAAAAAAGAAATACAGGATTAACATACAAATTAGTTAAGTTATATAATGATTAAAATTTCGGGGGCTTCAATAAAGAAAGGAGAGCTTAGAAAAGTTTTTAAGCAAGAAATAAAATGGATTTTATTGAAGCAATATTAAATTTAATCTTTCCGCCTAAGTGTGGTATTTGTCATAAAATAGGAGAAGGTTACATTTGCCAAAAATGTTTATGTGAGTTAGAAAAAAACATATATATCAATCCTAATAAAAACATATTTTACTTAGTTAATTAAAGAAATATAATAAGTAATAAAA
>CAJMLO010000011.1 GCA_905214245.1 uncultured bacterium | reverse complement strand
ATGGATGTCAGTGGGATGCAATGTGTAGATATATAGGAGATAGTCAAAGAACAACTCCTACAACAGGTTCATTTGCCCTAACAGGAAGTGTGGAATCAGATGTATCTAAAAATATATATGATTTTGCTGGAAATTGCGATGAATGGACGATGGAGGCTGGCGGAAATGCAAACAATCGTGTAGGAAGAGGAGGAGATTTTAATAATAATAAAGCAATAAGTTTTCGTTACAGTTATGATTTAACTAATTGCAATGGTTATTATTCTTTCCGTCCAACACTTTACATAAAATAACCATGAACACTAATAGCGATAAAATAAAGCTTACAGTTTATATAATAATAAAAACGTAAATGTTCTCTTTATGATGGAGCAAATTGGATAGATGGTATATCAAACGATATGCCATCTATTTATATATGTGAGATGATATAATAGATATTTAAAATAGTAATAATTATTTTTAAAAAATGAATAATTTTGTTTACTTTTTCATAATTTATATATATAATTGTTTTAACTTGAAACAAAAGAATTAAGGAGGTTTGTGTATGGCAAATAAATATGTATATTTGTTCAAAGAAGGAAATGCTTCAATGCGTGAATTACTAGGAGGAAAAGGTGCTAACTTAGCAGAAATGACTAATCTTGGACTTCCTATCCCACAAGGATTTACAGTAACAACAGAGGCATGCATAAAGTATTATGATGATGGCAAAAACATCACAGATGAAATCAAAACACAAATATTTAACAGTTTAACAGAACTTGAAAAAATTACAGGCAAAAAATTTGGTAGTGTTGATAATCCACTACTTGTATCAGTTCGTTCAGGAGCAAGAGCATCTATGCCTGGTATGATGGATACAATACTTAACTTGGGCTTAAATGAAGAGGTCGTACAAGCTTTAGCTAAGAGCAATGAAAGATTTGCATATGATAGTTACAGAAGATTTATTCAAATGTATAGTGATGTTGTTATGGAAATACAAAAATCACTATTTGAAGAAGAAATTGATAAAATGAAAGCTGAAAGAGGAGTTAAACTTGATACAGAACTCACAGCAGATGATTTAAAAGAATTAGTTACAAGATTCAAAGAAATCTATAGAAGAGAAAAAAACAGTGATTTTCCAAACAATCCATCAGAGCAATTAATTGAAGCTGTTGAAGCAGTGTTCAGATCTTGGAATAATCCTAGAGCTATCACATATAGGAAATTAAATGATATTCCATCTGATTGGGGAACAGCAGTTAATGTTCAAGAAATGGTATTTGGAAACATGGGAGAAGATTGTGGAACAGGTGTTGCATTTACTCGTAATCCAGCTACAGGAGAAAATAAAATATTTGGTGAATATTTAATGAATGCTCAAGGCGAGGATGTTGTTGCGGGAGTAAGGACGCCAGAACCTATTGCTAAGCTTGAAAATACAAATAAAAAAGCATATGAAGATTTTATTATGTATGCAAATAAACTTGAAAGACATTACAAAGATATGCAAGACATGGAATTTACAATTGAGCATGGTAAATTATATTTCTTGCAAACTAGAAATGGAAAAAGAACAGCAAATGCTGCATTGAAAATTGCAGTTGATTTAGTAGCAGAAGGTATGATTGATGAAAAAGAAGCTGTATTAAGAGTTGAGCCAAATCAACTTGACCAACTACTTCATCCTAATTTTGATACTGAAAAATTAAACTCAACTAAGCCAATTGCAAAAGGACTTGCTGCATCTCCAGGGGCTGCAACAGGTAAGGTTGTATTTACAGCAGAAAGAGCTGTTGAACTTCACAATCAAGGAGAAAAAGATCTTGTTTTAGTTAGACTTGAAACTTCTCCAGAAGATATTGATGGAATGCATGTATGTCACGGAGTTTTAACAGTAAGAGGTGGTATGACATCTCATGCTGCAGTTGTTGCACGTGGTATGGGAACATGCTGTGTTGCCGGATGCGGAGATGTTGTAGTAAACGAAGCAGAAAAATTCTTTAGTGTAGATGGAAACAAATATCATGAGGGCGATTGGATTTCACTTGATGGTTCTACAGGAAATGTGTATGGCGAAAGAATTGATACTGTTGCAGCATCTGTATCAGGAAATTTTGCTACATTTATGGAATGGGCAGATAAATATAGACAAATGGAAGTTAGAGCAAATGCTGATACTCCAAAAGATGCAAAACAAGCATATGAGTTCGGAGCACAAGGCATTGGACTATGTAGAACAGAACATATGTTTTTTGTACCAGAAAGGATTTCTGCTATAAGGGAAATGATTGTTTCAAAAACAGTTGAACAGAGAAAAAATGCTTTAGCAAAAATTCTACCAATGCAAAGGGAAGATTTTGAAGGCTTATTTAGAGAGATGAAAGGTCTACCTGTAACAATAAGATTACTTGATCCACCATTACATGAATTTTTACCACATACAGATGAAGAAATAGAAGCTCTTGCAAAAGATATGAATATGACTTTTGAAGAATTGAAGAATGTGGTTAATGGACTTCATGAATTTAACCCTATGATGGGGCACAGAGGTTGCAGACTTGATGTAACATATCCTGAAATAGGAGAAATGCAAACAAGAGCTATTATTGAAGCAGCTATAAATGTTCAAAACGAAGGAATAAAAGTAAAACCAGAAATTATGATTCCTCTAGTTGGTGAAATTAAAGAGCTTCAATATGTAAAAAATATTGTTACAAAAACAGCATCTGATGTTATAAAAGAGAAAAATGCAAATCTTGAATATATGATTGGTACAATGATTGAAATTCCAAGAGCAGCACTACTTGCTGATGAAATTGCAAAAGAAGCTGAATTCTTCTCATTTGGTACAAACGATTTAACACAAATGACATTTGGATTTAGTCGTGATGATGCAGGAAAATTCTTAGGAGAATATTATGATAAAAAAATATATGACAATGATCCATTTAAGAAAATTGACCAAAAGGGTGTAGGTAAGCTTGTTGAAATGGCCATAGATCTAGGAAGAAAAACAAGACCTAATATTGAACTTGGAATATGTGGAGAACATGGTGGAGAGCCAAGTTCTGTAGAATATTGTCATAGAGTTGGTTTAACATATGTTTCTTGCTCACCATTTAGAGTTCCAATAGCTAGACTTGCAGCTTCACAAGCAGCAATTAAATATCCAAGATAAAGTAAACAAAGTCAGTCTTAAACAAGACTGGCTTTTACTGTTGATTTAAGGCAGGTCATCTGGCAGACCGTCAATATATTTAAGCAGTTCAACATTTAAAAATGGAAATTTCACAAAAAGACCGATTACTTCTACCGAATTTGAATATTTTTTGAACAAGATTAATATTATATTTTTTATTTGCTTTAAATAATTTACCAATTGCAATATCGGAAATACATATATTATATTTTTGTTTAATATCGTTACATACGGTGCTTAATATTGAATCAATACTTGAATCGTTTATAAAAATTGTGTTAACTTCAATATCAATATTTTCTTTTAATTTACTGATAGTATTTTCTTCTAAATTGACTTCTAAGCCTTTAAGATTAAAATTAATACAATGTAACACATAAATATTTAATTTGCTTATATAATGATTTTTGCAATAATTCAGTGTATAATTCAAAGCAATTTTATAAGTTCGAGGATTACAAAGAAGTAAACAAAAAGGTGTATCTGAAATCAATTGCTCATCAAAACTAATTTTTATTAGTTTGTAGATGTTATTATAGTGTGATTGAGGATTATCCATTAATTTTGTTTTAGCTAAATTCAAACAATTATCAAACTTTAATATTCCGGTTTTTGTATGTCATGCTATATGATGGAGATAATTCATATATATTTTTAAAAATTGTTTTATTAAAATATTTTCCTTCGTTAGAGGGTAAAGTTATAATAGATATGTTATTTAAAATAGAGGGGTGACTTAATATTGCTTTTATGTCTGTCGAAAATATAAAAGTATCATTTATTTTACAGTAATAAAATGGCATGATTCCTAAAGTGTCTCTTGCCATAAAAAGTGTTTTACTTTTTTTATTCCATATAGCAAATGAAAAAATTCCACTTAATTTATTTACTACTTTTGAGCCAAAACAAATATAAGATTTAAGTAGAATTTCTGTATCTGAACTTGTTTCAAGTTTTAAATTATGAGCAAGTATTTCTGCCTTCAAAATATCTATATTGTAAATTTGACCTGCAAAAACAATTACATACTCATTAAATGTCATTGGCTGTTTTCCGTCCATCTGCATCTGAAATGATTAATCTTCGGTGAGACAAAATTATATTATCTTCTGCAAAATAGCCACATTCATCAGGTCCAACATTTTCTAAAGTATGACTCATTTTTATAATAGTATTTTTTTCGTTTTTTATATTTTTTTTAAGATTAACAATACCTATAAAACCACCCATAAACAATCCTCCACATATATTTATAGTATATTCATTAGAACTATTAATTGAAACTGTTTACATAACCTTATTTAACAAAAAAATTCTGCATATCACTTGACAAAGAATAAAAAAGTTAGTATAATTTTATAGTATCAATTTTGAACGCTATATAAATATAGATATATACAATAGATAACAGTCGAGGGGGGAATGAAGTATGGCACAACCAAAAAGAAGATGGTCAAAAGCTAGAACAGGTTTAAAAAGATCAACATGGAAATTAGAAAACCAAAATTTAGTTGAATGTTCACATTGTCATGAACTAATTAAACAACATAGAGTATGCCCAACATGTGGATACTATGATGGAAAAGAAGTAGTTGCTAAATCAGAAAACTAATATATGAAAAACAGCATTTTAAAATGCTGTTTTTTTTCAATACTAGGAAATTTCTTATTTCCTAGTATTGAAAAAATGCTACAATCGCTATTGCCTTTGAGATTTTCTCCTCTTAGTCGAAAACTCAAATCGGCAAGAACAAAGATGATTTATGTCACTTTGTTCTTGCCAAACACTATATTATTTGATAATATAGTGTAAGAAAATATTAAAGGAAGATAAAAATGGAAGAAAGAATTGATAAAATTAATTATTATTTGGATATAGCAAAAGCTGTTGCAGGAAGAAGCACATGTCTTAGAAAAAAATCAGGTGCCGTAGTTGTAAATAATGATGAGATTATTTCAACAGGATATAGTGGAGCACCGAGAGGAAGAGAGAATTGCATAGATTTAGGATATTGCTGTAAGAAAAAAATTTTTCCGGATGTTAGACATGCAGGATATGATGCATGCCGCTCTGTTCATGCCGAGCAGAATGCCTTAATAAGTGGAGCAAGAAGAGACATGCTTGGCGGAACTTTATATCTTGTGCAGTATAGAACAGATAGCAAAGAGTATGAAATAAATGCTGGATGCTGTCAAATGTGTAGAAAGATGATTATAAATAGTGGAATTAAAAATGTAGTAGTTAGAATAGATAATAATAATTACCAGATAATTGATGTGGATGAATGGATAAAAAATGACGATTTATTAAATGGAAAAATTACATATTAGGAGAATAAAACAGATGAAAAATATTATAGAAAACATAAAAAATAAAAAAAGTATACATTATTTTATAATTTTTATATTAGGATTGCTTGTTGCAATTCCGTATTTTTGGCTACAAATATATGAAACAGATGATGGCTATGTCCATATTTTAAGAGTGCTAAGTGCAGAATATTCTACAGGTTATGGAAGCTTTCCATTCTTAATAACACCGTTCTTTTGCAGAAATTTTGGATATGCCATGTCTGCATTTTATGGGCCAATCGTTACATATGTCCCATATATATTTGCACTAATTACAAAGTCGACCAGTATTGGAATTAGAATTTTTTCAGGACTTACAATTCCTATTTCAGGAATTTTTATGTACAACTATATATATGAAGTTACTAAAAACAAAGGAATGTCCTTTTTATCAGCGATATTATATATGGTGTTTCCATACAGATTAGAAATTTACTTTAACAGATTTTCTATGGGTGAGATATCTGCTTTTATGTTTATTCCTATTGTATTTCAAGGATTGTACAATCTAATTCATAACGAGGGAAACAAGCACTATTATATTACTATAGGAGCAGTTGGATTAATTCTTTCACATACAATTACAACAACTTATACAGCGGTATTTTGCGTAATTTATATTTTATTTCATCTAAAGGACTTTTTCAAAAAAGATGTTATAATTAAATGCTTGATTAATGTATTCTTTATTTTATTGATATCAGCATTTTTTATAATTCCTATATTTGAATTTCAGTCTCAGGCAAGTTACGCAATTTTTAATACTGCTAAAATGAGAACAGATGGATATTGGGTTATGAAAAATACTATAAATCCTTCACAATTCTTAAAAGATATAGGGGAAAAGAATGGCGTATCATTTGTTGTTGGAATTCCAACACTTATAATGCTTGCAATTACGCCGTTTACATATAAACATTTAGAAGAAAAAAATAAAGATTTTTACATTGTTAATTTTATAATGGGAATTATTGCACTTTATATGTGTACAAAATTTTTCCCATGGATATATATGCCACATGTTTTAACAAATGTTCAATATGCGTGGAGACTTGAATTATTTGGAATATTTTTCTTAATACCAGTAATGGCAATGAATGTATGCTATTTAATAAGAGTAGTAAAAAATGAAAGGCTTAAAACAGCTGTTTATTTGGCAGTTATTTTAATAATTGCAGGATTTACAATAAATGAATTATCAATCTATCAAACTCCTTCTATAATAGGGGATAGACCTTATATAAGAGATGAAGAATATGAAGGAAAAATAAGAAAAAATCCGGTTATTTCACATTTTGCACTTAACAGAGATTATTTACCAGATAAGGCAAGCAATTTGCAGAAAACATATATGCAAACGAGAGAGGATAAAGTGTATGTTCTAAGAGGAAATGCAGAAATAGATGATGAAGAAAAAAATGCTTTGAAATTAAATTTTACAATAAAAAATGCTGACAAAGATACAATACTAGAATTGCCATATATTTTCTATCCAGGATATAGAGTTAATATATCTTATAATGGGGAAACTACCAAATTAGCTACATCTGAGTCAGAAAATGGATTTGTTCAAATAGTAATACCAGACAATATAGGCGAAGGAAAAATACAGTGTGAGTATACAGGAACAAAGTTAGAAAAAGCAAGCTACATTATTTCACTGCTTGGAATAATTGCATTTATTGCCTATATTATATATTCGAAGAAAAAACATATAAAGCCTGAAAAAAGGGATGAGATATAATATGAAAGATAAAATTAAAACATATGGATTCATTTTGCTAATAGCGGTTATTGTTTCAATACCGCTATTTAGCAATAGATTTAATATATATGCAGATGACGGAATACAGCATGTTTGCAGATTAATAGGAACATGGTCATCTATTTGTGAAGGACAGCTTTTTCCTGTTATAATGTCACATTTCTGCAACAACTTTGGCTATTCTTGGAATTTGTTTTATAGTCCAATTACTGCATTTGTACCACTCATTTTCCATTTTATTACCAAATCATTTGCACTTGATTTAAAAATATTTATGGTGCTTGTGAGCTTTTTATCTGGAATAACAATGTATAAATTTATTTATTCAATATGCAAAAACAAATATGCTGGATTGATTGGAGCAGTTATTTATATATGTGCTCCATATAGATTAACAGATATGTATATAAGAATTGCAGTGGCAGAGCTAACATCGTTTGTTTTTTTACCTATGATTTTTCAAGGACTATATCAAATTTTTAATAAAGAAGGCAAATATCCAGAAATATTGCTGATAATTGGAAGTGCAGGAATTGTACTGTCACACACAGTCATTGCAATGTATACAGCAATTCTATCATTTATATATGTAATTATAAATGTAAAAAAGATGAAAAACAAAGATATAATTATAAAGTTAATTATAAGTATAATTTTTATAATAGGTATAATAAGTTTTTTTGTAATTTCACTTACCGAGCAAAAAATGTCGGCAAATTATGAAGTATTTAAAGATGGAAGAATGGAGAGACAAGAGGTATTAATATATTATAAATTAGATCCAATTGATTTATTATATACATCAAACAGCAGAATGGTATTTGATGTAGGAATTATAACAATAATTGGTATTGTACTTACTCCATTTTCAATAAAAATGATTGATAAAAAAGATAAAGCAATTTATCTATTTTCATTAATTGTTGGAATTATTAGCATTATTATGACATTAAAAATTTTTCCGTTTGAAAAATTACCATCAATATTAAAAATGCTACAGTTTTCATTTAGAATGTTAGAATTTTCTTCATTCTTCTTTGCACTTGTAGTAGCAATTAATTTTAAGAATCTGATTAAGGACTTTAAATTTAAAGATGTATTAATATTATCTACTTTAATTATTCTTTTAATAATTCCTATGATGATAAATAATTTTCCATATACAACTAAGATGGTAGATGAAAAGAGCTTAATTCCAGCGGTAAAAGTGACAGCGAACACAGGAAGAGTACATGCAGGATGTGCAAGCTTTGAATATTTGCCAACTAAAGCATTTGAACATATGGATTATATAATTTCTAGAGAAGATAAAGCAATAGTTATAGAAGGAAATGCAAACATTGAAAAGGAAGAGAAGCAAGGAACGAATCTAAAATTTACATTAAAAGATGCTAATGAAGGAGCAAAAATTGAATTACCATATATCTATTATGCTGGATATAGCTTAAAAATAAATGGCGTAGATAAAACACTAAATATACAAGAATCTGAAAATGGATTTGTCCAAATTGAATTAGATAAGAGCTTAGAAAATGCAGAAGTTATTGTTTCTTATGATGGAACGATTGCAATGAAAATCTCTACAATAATCTCTTTTGCTAGCATTATCGTATTTATTATATATGCAATTTTATTAAGAAAAAAGAGCAACTAAATTTTCATGGTACTTTTTTGAAACGGACTCAAAAAGTACCATGTTTTGTTTTTATCGCTCTTCTTCATTTTGTAATTGTTTAGAAAGAACATCAATTTTCTTTTTTATTCCTGAAACCATTGATTGCTTTAATAGAGCCTGCAGATGTTCTGGTTCTGGTGCAAATTTTTCATCAAGTGATGCCAAAACAAATTTGTCACGAATACTAAATCTTTTTGTTCTTCCATTTTCATCATATTTTCTTGTTAAGTTATCTAAAATAATTCCTAAGTCCATTGGAAAATCATGCTCTTTGGCAAAAATACTTGCAAATGCCATTGTAGTTCTTGTATTTCCATCTCTGAAAGGGTGAATCATCCATAGTTTTGAAAGCAATTCTGTGAATTTCTTTGATTTATTATCTAAATCAAGAGCTTTCCAATCAGTTGAATTAAACTTTGAAAATACTTCATTTAATTCTGATTCAATATTTTTACATTCACTATATTCTAAGCTCAAACCAGGAATAACAATTTCTTCTTTATAAATTGGAACTGTTCTAAATTCACCAGCCCATGAAAAAATATCTTCAAATATATGTTTATGTAATTTTTTAAACATGTTTGAATCAAAAACATGTGGAACTGCTTCATCTAAATTTACTAATTTTATAAAGCAAATATCCTTTTCGGCTTTATTTAATTCACTATAATCAGTAATTCCAAGCAAATTTTTTAATGTACCATCTTCTAAAATATACGGATCTTTCATATAAATTTAACTCCTTTTATACATAGATATTATTTTTTTTTGTGCTTCTTTTAATTCGATTTTTCCATCAATATATTCTTTTGCAATGGCTAAAGCATTGTCAGTTGGTATATCTGTACCAGATATTGAAATTGCAAGAGCTTGTTTTACAATTTGTGCTCTTTGATCTCTAGTAGTGTCTTTTATTAAATAACTCATATTTTTTTACCTCATAAATTAAATATTAAACAGATTATAACATATAGAAAAACAAATTAAAATAAAATGATAATAATTTCTTGCTATTTTTTGGTGCATATAGTAAAATGGATGTGTATTAAATAAGAAGAGGTGAGAAGAGTGGGAAAACCAACAGTAGCAATTGTAGGAAGACCAAATGTAGGAAAATCAACATTTTTTAATTATATAGTAGGAAAAAGAATATCAATAGTAGAAGATACACCTGGAGTTACAAGAGATAGAGTTTATGCCGATACAAATTGGCGAGGTAGAAATTTTACACTTGTTGACACAGGTGGTATTGAACCTGAATCAGATGATGTAATTCTATCTCAGATGAGAGAACAAGCAAATCTTGCAATTTCAATGGCAGATGTTATAGTATTCGTAACAGATATAAAGCAAGGTATCACACCAGCAGACGAAGATATTGCTTTGATGCTTAGAAAATCAAAAAAGCCAATAATTCTTGTTTGCAATAAAGCAGATACTTATGGAAAAACACCTGATGAAATTTATGAATTTTACAATTTAGGGCTTGGAGAACCATATAGAGTATCTTCTGTAAATGCTATAGGAATTGGAGATGTACTTGATGCAATATGTGACAATTTACCTCCAAAGAGCGAAGATGAAGACGAAACTGATGTAATAAAGGTAGCAGTTATTGGTAAGCCTAATGTAGGAAAATCAAGCTTAATAAATAAAATTTTAGGAGAAAATAGGGTTATTGTAAGCAATATTGCAGGGACGACAAGAGATGCAATAGATTCAGAATTTGAAAATGAATTTGGAAAATATGTATTTATTGATACAGCAGGAATTAGAAAAAAGAGCAAGGTTGATGAAAGACTTGAAAAATTTAGTGTTATGAGAAGTCTACTTGCAATTGAAAGATCTGATGTATGTTTGCTTATGATTGATGCAAATGAAGGCGTCACAGAGCAAGATACTAAAATTGCAGGAGAGGCTCATGAAGCAGGAAAAGGAGTTATAATTGTTGTAAATAAATGGGATGAATATGAAAAAGACAATGGAACAGTTGAAAAATACAAAAAAGAAGTTTACAACAAATTGGCTTATTTATCATATGCACCTATTATATTTATATCAGCTAAAACAGGACAAAGGGTAAATAAATTATTTGAAATGATAAATAGTGTTGCAAGCCAAAATGCAATGAGAGTTTCTACCTCAATATTAAATCAAGTTTTAAATGAGGCAATTGCGATTGTACAACCTCCTACAGATAAAGGAAGAAGACTTAGAATATTCTATATGACACAGGCAACTACAAAACCACCAACATTTGTAGTATTTGTAAATGATAAACAATTATTCCATTTTTCATATGAAAGATATTTAGTAAATCAAATTCGTAAGGAATTTGGACTAACAGGTACACCTGTTAGAATAATTGTAAGAGAAAGAAATGAAAAGGAGTGATAAAAATGGCAGCATATATTATAGTTGCAGTTATTGCATATTTACTTGGAAGCATTAGCTTTTCAGTAATTATTAGCAAAAAAATAGCAGGATTTGATGTTAGAGAAAAGGGAAGTGGTAATGCAGGTTCAACAAATGTTCTTAGAACTGTTGGAAAAAAAGCCGCAGTACTTACACTTATTTGTGATGTTCTAAAAGGAGTTGTAGCTGTTTTAATTGCTACATTAGTAGGAAAAATATGGAAAGAATTAGATGGAGCTTTACTTGTTCAACTTGCAGGAATTTTTGTAATAATTGGACATACTTTTCCAATATTCTTTAAATTTAAAGGAGGAAAAGGAGTTGCTACATCTCTAGGAGTACTTTTAATTACAAACTGGCAAATAGGATTAATTTGTTTAGTATTTGCGCTTGTTTTAATGGCTTTAACGCAAATGGTTTCAGTTGGTTCAATTGGAGCTGCAATACTTTATCCAGTTTTAACTATATTTATTACACAAAACTATATTGTTACAGGAAATTACATTATTTCAAGCATTATAATTGCAGTACTTGTTGTATTTAATCATAGAAGTAATGTTAAAAGACTTCTTTCTGGTACAGAAAACAGAATTAATTTAAAATCTACAAAGTAGAAATTCAAAAGAGAGGAAATAATGCGTATGAAAAATATATGTATAATAGGCAGTGGAAGCTGGGGAGTAGCTCTTGCAATTCATGCTGCTAAAATGGGAAACAAAGTGAAAATATGGTCATTTGCTGAGGAAGAAGCAGATTTAATCAATAATGAAAAAAAATGTAAATTCTTACCAGATGCTGTTATACCAGATGGAGTTGTTTGCACGACAAATATTAAAGAAGCAATAGAAGAAAGTGATATGATACTTCATGTAACACCTTCAAAATTCACAAGAGATACAATAAAAAAATATAAAGATTTTGTTAAAGATCAACCAGTAATAATTTGCTCTAAAGGCTTTGAAGCAAACACATTATACACATTAAGTCAAGTTGCTTCTGAAGAAATGCCTAATGTAAAAATAGGTGTATTGACTGGACCCAGTCATGCAGAGGAGGTTTCACTTGAAGTACCTACTGCAATTGTTATTGCATCAAAACATATAGATATACAATATGAAGTTCAAGATACATTTATGAATGAAAATATGAGAATATATACAACATCAGATGTAAGAGGAGCTGAGCTTGGAGGAGCTCTTAAAAACATAATTGCTTTTTGTGCAGGAATTATTGCAGAGCTAAATATGGGAGATAATACTTTCGCAGCACTAATTACAAGAGGCTTAACTGAAATATCAAGGTTAGGTGTTGCAATGGGAGGAAATCATAATACGTTTTACGGTTTATCTGGGCTTGGCGATTTAATAGTTACATGTTTAAGCGAACATAGTAGAAATAGAAGAGCTGGAAGATGTATAGGAAGAGGACTTTCAATTGAAGAAACAAAGAAAGAAGTTGGAATGACAATTGAAAGTATTGATAATATTGAGGTTGCATATCAACTAGCTCATAAATACAATATTGAAATGCCAATAGTAAATACGGTATATAACGTATTATTTAATGAATTAAAACCACAAGATGCAGTAATAAAATTAATGACACGTCAAAAGAAATGTGAATAATTTACCATGGATATCTTTCATAAATATAGCGTATTAATTTATCAGCATTATTATCTGTTACATTTATATACACTTCTTTATCTAGGCTAATCCACATATTAATTTTAAATTTATCATTGTTTTCTATAAAAGTACCAATAATGTCCACGACTTCTACTGGATTTTGGTACTTTTTTTGCCATTCTAAAACTGAATGATCATAATTATTATTTGCAAAAAAAGAATTTAAAAAACGGTTTATTTCGTTTTTGTGTGTACTATACAATTTTACAATTGTCTCCATTTTAAACCTCCATCAGTATTATTATTATTCATATTAAAATAATAATACCAGAGAATAAAAGGAAATTATTTTGTGCATAATATAAATAATGGAGGAATCTTATGAAAAAAGGAATTTTTATAATTATAATTTTTGTATTTATTTTTTTGTTGATTTTTGGAACTTTATACATTTATAGTAGTAATCAAAATCAAAATTCTACTGACAAATTAAAGGAAAAGGTAGATGCAGAAATAAAATATTTAGAAGATGAAATTATTTTGATGATGTCCGAGCTAAATAATGTGCAATTGATAGACGAGCAAAGTTCTATTATTAATATGAACCAAAACGATACAAGTATACTTAATAACAAACAGGTTGACTATGAAAATGTTAAAAAAGATATTGAAAACATGTATCAAACATGGAATACAACTATTATAGATTTAAATAGTTTAGGCATAAAACAGGATGATTTACTTAAATATACAACATATCTTGGAAATGCAACTAATGCAATTAAAAGCAAAAATAAAAAGAGCGTTATGTATAATTTAGCAGACTTGTATAGTTTACTTGTGAGATATACCAAGGATTATTCAAACGATAATAAAAAAATAATTTTATTAAGCGTTAAATCTAATATATTGTATTCATATGCACTTATAGAAGATACAAAGTGGAATGAAATGAAAAATTATATTCAAAAAGCACAAACAGTATATTCTGAACTTATGAATGGTGCAATGCCAAGTAATGTAAATCCTATAAATATAAATAAATCGTATATTTTGCTTAATGAGTTATTTAAAAGTGCTGATTTGAAAAATAAGGATTCATTTTATATTAATTATAAAAATCTTATGGATGAATTAGATATTATAGGTTAATTGTTTGACTTTTAGAAGGCTTTATAGTAAAATAGGGTATGGAGTAAATTGAATAGTCGCGTATAGCATGGCCGAAAGGTAGCGTACGAGGAAAGTCCGGGCTTCATAGAGCAATGATGCTGGATAACGTCCAGTGAGGGAGACCTTAAGGAAAGTGCAACAGAAAATAACCGCCTATTTATAGGCAAGGATGAAAAGGTGAGGTAAGAGCTCACCGCTGATATGGTGACATATCAGGTCACTGTAAACCCCATCTGAAGCAACACCGAGACAAGAAGGCTAAGACTGCTCGTCATCTTCTTAATTTGGTGGCATGAGATATGTAGTAATACATATACTAGATAAATGACTATTCATGACAGAACCCGGCTTACAGATTTACTTCGAAAAAAGCGACTTTGAAAAAAGTCGCTTTTTTCGTTTATTAAATTAATTTTCGAATATCATAGGGAAGAGGAGCAATATAAGTTACTCTTTCTTTGGTAATTGGATGAATAAAAGACACTTTGTGCGAATGAAGGGCTTGTCTACTAATTAAATTTGATTCTTTACCATAAAGAGTATCTCCAAGTAAGGGATGGTCTATTGCTGACATATGTACACGTATCTGATGAGTTCTTCCTGTTTCTAATGTACATTGTACAACCGTATAATCCTTATCAATATATTCATTTAAAACTAAATAGTGGGTGATAGAAGGTGAACCTTTTTCATCAATACATCTTTCAATTATACTTCCTTCTTTTCTAGAAATAGGTAAATTTATAGTTCCTTGCTTTTCATTTAAAAGCCCATTACATATTGCAATATATTCTTTATAGAATTCTTTATTCTTCATTTCTCTTACAAGATATTCTTGAATATATTCATTTTTAGCAAAAATTACAATACCAGAGGTGTTTCTATCAATTCTATTTACAGGTCTGATTTTTTTATGAAGAGATAATGTATCAAAATAATACTTTACACCACTCGAAAGGGAATCAGAATAATGTTGCATAGAAGGATGCACAGGGATTCCAGCAGGTTTGTTGGTAACTAGAAATGCATCATCTTCATAAATTATATCTAAATTCATTTTTGTAGATGGAATATTTGAATTATCTTCTTCAAAATCAATAAATATTTCCACTAAATCATTGATTTCAAGCGGTTTCCACAAACAAGTATTAGAATTATTTAAATATATTTTGTTATTCTTTTTTAATTTTAAAAACAGTCTGTCTGATATTTGAAATTGTGTTTTTATTAATTCCTTTAAATTTTCAAAATTATCCTCTTTTTTTATGGTATAACTAAGCTTCATCTTGTATTCCTTAATATATTGTTTTGTTTTCTTTTTTATATTTTTTAAATGTTTCAATACATTGATCTCTATCAATTTGTTTTAATGTAATGATATCTTGGTTATTTCCTTTTAAGTATTCGTAAATTAAATCATCACGAAATCCAATATTTGCAGCATCTTCACGAGTACAAGCATAATAGATATCCTTTATATTTGACCATATTATAGCAGACAAGCACATTGGGCATGGCTCACAAGAAGTATAAAGTACATATCCAGATAAATCATATGTGTTTAATTTCTTACAAGCATTACGAATTGCAGTTACCTCTGCATGTGCTGTAGGATCATTATTTAGCAATACTTGATTGTTTCCGGTAGCAATAATGTTTCCTTCTTTATCTGTAATTACAGCTCCAAATGGACCTCCTTCATTTGTGCTAGAGCCTTTTTCAGCCATTTCTTTTGCAATTTTCATATATTCATTCATAAATTAAATCTCCTTTCAAATTATAATAGCCAAAGTATATCATAATTTTGTGAAAAATTCTACAAATGACTTGTACTTTTTGCTATTTGCCTATATAATATAGGTGTTATTTAACTTTAGAGGAGGAAATAAAATGACTTTTATAGATGGAATTAAACAAAGAGCAAAGGAAAATATAAAAACTATTATATTAACAGAAAGCGAAGATGTAAGAGTTTTAAAAGCAGCTGAAAAGGTAAAAAAAGAAGAATACGCAAATATTATTCTTATTGGAAATGAAGCAGATGCAAATAAACTTGCAAAAGAAAATAATATAGATATAGAAGGAATTACAATAATAGATCCAGAAAAATCTGAAAAATTCGAAGAATATGCAAATGCTTTTTATGAACTTAGAAAAGCAAAAGGAATAACTATCGAAAAAGCAAGAGAAATATTAAAAGATAATATGTATTTTGGAACAATGATGGTAAAACAAGGAGATGCAGATGGATTAGTATCAGGAGCTTGTCACTCTACAGCAAATACATTAAGACCTGCACTCCAAATATTAAAAACAGCCCCAGGAACAAAGCTTGTATCAGCATTTTTCTTAATGGCAGTTCCAGATTGCAAATACGGAGAAAATGGAATATTTGTATTTGGAGATAGTGGACTTGTTGAAAATCCTACAGCAGATGATTTATCTGAAATTGCTATTTCTTCAAGCAAAAGTTTCGAGCAATTAACTGGAAAGCAAGCGAAAGTTGCAATGCTTTCATATTCTACATATGGAAGTGCACATTCTGAACTTACTGAAAAAGTAGTTGAAGCAACAAAATTGTTGAAAGAAAAAGCACCAGATTTAATTTGTGACGGAGAACTACAACTTGATGCAGCTATCGTACCTGAAATAGCTAGATCAAAGGCTCCAAACGGAACGTTAAATGGAGAAGCAAATACATTAATATTCCCTGATTTAAATGCAGGTAATATTGGATATAAATTAGTACAAAGACTTGCTAAAGCAGAAGCTTATGGACCTTTGTGCCAAGGAATTGCAAGACCTGTAAATGACCTTTCAAGAGGTTGCAATAGTGATGATATTGCTGGTGTTGTTGCAATTACGGCTGTACAAGCAGCTAATAATTAACTTGATAATATTATTTAACATATTATAAATATTTTTAGGAGGTTTTTTAATGAAAGTTTTAGTAGTAAATTGCGGAAGTTCATCTCTAAAATATCAATTAATTGATATGGAAACAGAACACGTAATGGCAAAAGGAAATGTAGAGAAAGTTGGAATGGACGATTCTTTCTTAACTCACAAAGTAAACGGAGAAAAACATAAGATAGTACAAAAAGTCGCTAATCACGAAGAAGGAATGAAACTTGTTATAGAGCAATTAATTCATCCTGAATATGGTGTTATAAAAAGCTTAGATGAAATTGATGCAATAGGACATAGAATTGTTCATGGAGGAGAGAAATTTACAGAATCTGTTCTTGTCACAGATGAAGTTATAAAAGGAATAGAAGAAGCAATCAAATTTGCACCACTTCATAATCCAGCACACCTTCAAGGAATTTATGCTTGCGAAAAAGAATTACCAGGAAAACCAAACGTTGTTGTGTTTGATACAGCATTTCATCAAACATTACCTAAAAAAGCATATATGTATGCAATTCCATATGAATATTATGACAAATATAAAGTTCGTAAATATGGTGCACACGGAACATCTCATAGATTCGTATCAAAAAGAGTTGCAGAAGTTATGAATAAACCAATTGAAGATTTAAAAATATTAGTTTGTCATTTAGGACAAGGTGCAAGCTTATGTGCAGTAAAAGGTGGAAAATCAATAGAAACAACAATGGGATTAACACCACTTGCAGGTGTACCAATGGGTACAAGATCAGGAGATATAGATCCATCTATAGTTACATTTTTAATGGAAAAAGAAGGATTATCTCCAATTGAAATGGAAACAATATTAAATAAAAAATCAGGTAAACTTGGTTTATCTGGAGTTAGCAATGATGATAGAGATATAGAAGCTGCAGCAGAGCAAGGAAATGAAAGAGCACAACTTGCAATAGATAACTTTAACTATCAAGTAGCAGGATATATTGGAAAACTTATTGCTCAAATGAAGGGAGTAGATGTTATTGCATTTACAGCTGGAATTGGAGAAAATGGAATTGAAGCTAGAAAAGATATTTGTAATTATTTAGAATTCTTCGGAGTAAAAATTGATGAAGAAAAGAATAATTGCAGAGGAGAAGAAGTAGAGATTTCTGCTGATGATTCTAAAGTAAAAGTATATGTAATTCCTACAAACGAGGAATTAATGATTGCAAGAGATACAAGGGACATAGTTTTAAATACAAAATAGTACTAAAAACAACCAATTTATTAAATTGGTTGTTTTTAGTTATTGAATAATTTATTAGAGTGATATAAATTGTTTTTATAAATTAGCCAGTGGATTTGATTCTACAGCATTTCTTGCTTGTTGATTATTTACATGTGTATAAATTTCAGTTGTAGCAATACTTTCATGTCCAAGAAGTTCTTGAAGAGCCCTTATATCTACATTGCCATATTGATACATTAAAGTGGCTGCAGTGTGTCTTAATTTATGTGTAGAGTATTTTGATGTATCAAGACCAGCTTTTCGAAGTTCTTTATCTACAATGTATTGTACAGTTCTATTACTTATCCTTTCATGGCGTTTGCTTAAAAATAAAGCTTTTTGAGAGTTTTTATCATCTACTTTAATTGCAACTTTAGGACGTACATCTAAATAAGCTCTAATTGCGTTCACACAGGCTTTGTTTAGATAAATTGTTCGTTCTTTATTTCCCTTACCAATTACATTTAATTTGTAATCATCAAAATTTATGTCAGATATATTTATCCCTACAAGTTCTGATAGACGTAGTCCACAATTCAAAAATATAGTTATAATTGCATAATCTCTTTCTTTATTTTCATCATTTTCATCCATTGTAACATTTAAAAGTTTTTTACTATCATCTAAAGTCAAATATCGTGGCATACGTTTTTCTTTTTTAGGTGTTTCAATATTTTGTGCAGGGTTATTATCAATAATTTTAGCTTTTTGAGACAAATATGAAAAAAATATTCGTATTGTTGATATTTTTCTAGCTCTTGTTGCAGCTTTTGCTTTTAGATTTAATGCCATAAATGAAAGAAATGACATAATATCTTGTGGCGTAATTTTCTTTATTACATCTAAAGGAATATCTTTTATAGTAATACTTTTAAAATCAGTTTCATTTGTCAAATGATATTGAATTTTTATATATCTTAAAAACATAGTTAAGTCATAGTTGTATTCTTTTACTGAATTTGGAGATTTATTTAAAATTGTTAGAGAATAATCTAAAAAAGAATTTACATATTCAGGATTTTGATCTGCATTTATATTTACCATTTTTTTACCTCTTATCTTAACGTGAAATAAATAGCAAAATAGCTATTTTCTTACGATTATAGCAAAATAAAATATCTATGTCAATTGAAGTTAAATACTTAGGTAGATCAAATTAGATATTGATTTTTTTTACAAGTAATATTAAAATAATATTACTAAATTATAGAAAAAAAGGTGAAAATATATGAAAAAACAAGATATATATGAATTTTTAAAGCAAAAAAATATAGAACATGAAATAACTGAGCATAAAGCTGTTTTTAGTATGAATGATATTTCAGATATTCCAATTCCACATCCAGAAGCAGATGCTAAAAATCTATTTGTACGAGATGATAAAAAAAGAAATTATTATTTAATAACAGTTAGAGGAAATAAAAGAGTAGATTTAAAAGGCTTTAGAAAAGAACATAATACAAGGCCTCTAAGTTTTGCATCTGAAGAAGAACTTAAAAATATACTTAATTTAACTCCAGGGTCTGTTTCTCCATTTGGAATATTAAATGACAAAGAACATATTGTAAATGTATTTTTAGATAGTGATTTTTCAAAAGATTTTGGTCTTATTGGAATTCATCCAAATGATAATACAGCAACTGTGTGGCTAAAATTTACAGATTTATTAAATATATTAAAGGAACATGGAAATAATGTTGATATTATAGATATTAATTAATATTATTTTGATAAATGGGAAATATAATGTTGGGTGATAAAAAATGTTTAAACCACAGGCATTGTATTGTGAAAAAAATATAGAGAAGTATCCTTTAGGAAAAGAATTATTGGAAAAATATGCTGATGTACCAAAGATAATAATTGATAACCATAATAATATTGAGGAAATGCGAAAAAAACAGAACTTTGAATTTGCAAATATGAAGAGAAATTTAATAATTGCAACAAGAAAAACACATAAATTTGTTCCAAATCATAAAACATCTGATTATCTTGTACCATATACATCATCTGGATGTACGGCGATGTGCATGTACTGCTACCTTGTATGTAACTACAATAAATGTGCATATTTAAGGCTATTTGTAAATAGAGAAGAAATGCTTGATAAAATAATAAAAACATCATTAAATTCTGAAAAAGAGCTGACTTTTGAAATTGGAAGTAATAGCGATTTAATATTAGAAAATACGATTACAAATAACTTAGTATGGACAATAGAAAATTTTGCAAACACTCAAAAAGGAAAACTAACATTTCCAACGAAATTTGATATGGTAGATGACATATTAAATTTAAATCATAAAGGTAAAATTGTCGTAAGAATAAGCGTAAATCCTGAAGAAATTATAAACAAAGTAGAATTTGGTACATCCAGATTGGAAGGCAGAATTGAAACAATTAATAAACTTGCAGAGGCAGACTATCCTATAGGAATATTAATTGCACCAGTAATATTAGTAGATAATTGGAAAGAATTATACTCTGATTTGATAAAATATTTATATGAGAATTTAAGCAATAAGGCTAAAAAATCAGCATTTTTTGAAATTATATTTATGACATATAGCTATGTGCATAGAGCCATTAACACAGAAGCATTTCCTTCAGCAATAGACTTATATAATAAGCAGCTAATGACTGGGAGAGGTCGAGGAAAATATATGTACAAAAACTATATTAGAGAAGAAGGAGAAGTGTTTTTAAGAGAAGAAATGAAAAAATATTTTCCAAATAATGAGATAATGTATGTTGTATAATTATTTGACTTATTTACAATAGAATACTATAATTATAAATATTGATTTTTACTTTTAGGAGATAAATAAATGAAAAAAATTGGATTTACAATAGGAAAATTTGCTCCATTACACAAAGGCCACCAATTCTTAATTGAAACTGCTTTAAAAGAAATGGACGAATTTTATGTAGTTATATATGATACAAATGTTATAAATATAGATGTTAAAAAAAGAGCTGGTTGGATAAAAAAATTATATCCTAAAGTTAAAATAATTTATGCTTACAATAGCCCAAAACAATATGGATTAGATTCAGAAAGCGTTAACATTCAAATGGAATATTTGTCAAAAATAATAAAGGATATTCCTGTAACTCATTTTTATAGTAGTGAATTATATGGAGAAAAAGTGGCTGAATATTTACATATTGAAAACAGGTTAGTAGATTTTAACAGGACTCAATATCCAATTAATGCAACAAAAATAAGAGAAAACTATAATCAAGGAATAAAATATTTAGAAGAATTTGTATATAAAGATTTAGAAGAAAATAATACAATTTAATTATATAATTTAAAAATAGAGTTATTATAGAGGTGATATAAAAATACTCTTGATGAAAAATATGGCGATGGAGAATAAAAGAAAACGTCTCTACTATTTATGTAAAGTTGATGTACTGAAAGAATGTACTCTTTTGATGATGTATAAGTTATGGGATATGGTAGTCCAAAATATGAATAAAATTGGTATCAAGTAAAGTA
>CAJMLO010000010.1 GCA_905214245.1 uncultured bacterium | reverse complement strand
TATTTTTTATTATTTTACATGTAATTTTATTATTGGTAAAAATAGGCTTGAAATACAGCTTTTTTATTTTTTTATTTAATTATTTTTTATTGTTTTTTATTATATTCTTCAATATTTGCATTAAAACTGCATTAAAATTAAAAATATAACTGCATTAAAAAATTAAATTGCATTAAAAATTACAAGGAAGCTATAATGCTCCCTCAATTATTTTGTCTATGTATTTATCTATTTGCATACTCTGCTCTATTATATCTTCATATCGGCTATTGTTCTTTATCTTTAGTTCAAGCTTTTTTACTTCTTCCATAAGCTTGTCCTCCTTTTTAATATAATAACAAATTTTATGTGAAAAGTCTGTCGAAACTTGTCAAACAGCTAAAAACAGGCAAAAATTCAACGTATGAGAATGAGTTTTAAGGCATTTTAATTATTTTAGGATATAGTTTGTTGTCTAAGATTTAACGCATCCTTTCGCTATAGCGAAATTGGCATAAAAAAAGAGGTAGGATTGCTCCTACCAAAGTTTATTTGAATAACTTATTGAATGTATTCTTTCCTACTATTCCATCTTGTGATAATCCATTTCTTTTTTGAAATTCTCGTACCGCAGTTTCTGTTGCATTTCCGAATATTCCATCTGCATCTATGTCGAATGAATGGCATATTAGCATAGCTTGAATTAAATATGTAATATTACCTTCTGCTCCTTTGCGAACATTTATACAAGAATTGTAAGTGTTGGTTCCAAATATTCCATCGACAGCTAAACCTCTATGATATTGTTTATTTAATTCTGTTTGTAGCCCTTTTACAAGTGCTTTCCTTGTCTCGTTTCCATAGATATTATCTACAGCAATATTTAGTCCGTATCTATCATTTAGAGTGGCTTGTATTTCTGCGACGTTGCCTTTTTGAACGTTTTCTTGTGGTTTAGGTATAATTTCATTACTTGTCTCAGATTTTGCAATCTCATTAAAAGGGAACTTATCTCCCGGGCAACTCGTAGCACAAACATCTTTATGTTTTTGCACTGTTGATATCTTGTACTTATTCTTTAAGTATGCAACTAATTCCTTTCCAGCTTGTTTTTGAACTTCTGGCATATCTTCTTCCATGTAGTTACCTTCAAAACATACTCCTATTGAATTATAGTTTGAGCCATATGCATGAGCTCCAACTTTATCTTCTGGACGAAGTCTGTATATTGTGCCATCTTTTCTAACTAGAAAATGATATCCTGCTCCAGCCCAACCGTTAGCAAGATGCCACCTGTGAATATCCTCCGCCGAGCATGTTTTTGCATCTGCATGATGTAAAATTATTCTTTCTGTAGATGTTCTTGTGTTCATATTTTTGAATTGTAAGTTAGTTTCAATTATTTCCATCTATTTATCCTCCTTATTTGTAACAACTTTTTGACCTAGCAAATATGTACCAATAACACCTTGAACAACAGCTATTATTTGCACTATTTGAATTGCATATGGTATTGTTATACCATCAACAGCATTAATTCCAGCAATTAATGCACTAATTATTGCTAAAATATTTGTAGTATATTTTGCTATTTTCTTTAATTTTTCCATAATCTTCCCTCCTTTAATTATGTGTTTTCTTTATTAAATAATTTTCTATATCTCCAATTGCTTGCGTTACTGGTCCATCACAGCCTTGTTCTTTTAAGCCTTTTAAACAAGCTAATTGAGCTTTTAGTAGAATTAGTCTTTCTTCTTTACTATCAGCAACCTCTCTTTTGAGATTTTCCGTTTCTTTTTCAAGACTCTCTATTCTTTGTGTATTAGCACTTATTTTATCTAATACAGTTTTCTTTACAAAGTTGTATATTGCATAAAAGAAGCCTGCCAATGTTGACAGACTTCCTATTGCTATAACAATTTGACCTATTGTTATATTTTCCATAGATTATTCCTCCGCTTTTTCTTCTGTGTTTGCTGTTGTCTCCTCTGTTATGTTGTCAGTTTCTTCTGTATCTGTTGCTTCTGCATAAACTTCTTCTGCTTTTAGTACTAATGAGCTATATTCTTCATCACTAATCTTATTCATTGCATAGAATATATTTAGCTTGTTCTCAATTTGCTCTTTCTCTGCATAATATTTCTTTTCAATTAATTTTAATAATAAATCTGATATTCTCATAATTACACCTCTTTCTCTAAGTCATCTTCTAAATTATCTAACAATAAAGCACTTGTCTCTGTTGTATTTAGCAAGTTCTCTATATTGCTTAATCTTTCGTTATATTCTTTTGCTTGATTATTAAACATTGTTGCAATGTCCTTTTTGTACGTTATGTCTAGCGTTGCTAATTCGTTGTCTACACTAATGTTTGTGACATTCTTATATGTATATAGTATTTTATCTATTACAGCTTGTTGCTCTTGTGTATATGGTATTATTTCTTCTGTCGCTAATTCATATTCGATTATTACTGGTATTCCTTCATCAAGTCGTTGCGATAACAATGCTTTAAATTCTTCTGTTTTAGATGACTCGCCATTAGAAATATATAATCTATCAGCAGCATTATTATTTGTCATTCCAACTTTATATTTTATATCTGTTATAGTTGGATAGCTAGTAAAATAATTGCTCATTAATTTAGTGCCTTGCTTTATGCCTGATATAACAATCCCAAATGTTTGATAAGTACCTAATTGGCTTTCAAAAATATTTTCATTTCCAGTCAACACAATCTGTTTTCTTTTATTATGTATTCCATCTTTTTCCAGATAGCTACCCTCATAAAGTTTTTGTCCTTCTGCAAGTGGGAATATTATACTTTGCTCTTCATGGGGAATGTAGTCTGTTGCAGCTGTATTTTCTTCTATTTGTAAAGTATTTAAATCAATCTCAATTTCGTTTGAATTTAAATATATCGTAAAAACATCTTCGTTTTCTAATTTAGGTTTAAAATTAAATACACATAATACGTAAGTGTTTAAAGTTAATTCAAATCTTTGTTCTTCACTACTATATTTCTCTTTATTCCCAAAAAAGAACTGCGTTTGATTAGACCATTTGCCTTGTTTTAAAAGTCTAATTTTGACAGAAAGTGTGTATTGTGTCCCAAATTTTAATTTTTTGCTAAATTTTATTTGAGATATTCCCCCACTATATCCTAAATTAGCTATTCCTTCATTTCCTTCTGTTTTAATAATATTTCCTTCTATGGCTTCACTTATTATGTTTGCAGAACTAATATTTTTATTGTCCCAACTTGCTAAATTCTTATTGCATTCTGTAGTTTTAATGCTTCCACAATTATAATCAGAATATACAACTTCCCCTTCCCCAACTTGTACTTTTAAATTAGTATAATCAACATAAGTACCTGCGACTACTCTCGCATCTGTTGTTACATACAATATAGCAGAAATAGTATCTAATTCACTGTTTAAATTTGATGGAATTGTGATATATCCAGTGCCAGAAGCTGAAAGCACAACTTGTAGTAGACTCTTTGTAAGAGAAGATGAATTTCCTGCGAATATTGATATTCTAGGGTTTCCACCTGTAGTTTCTATATCAGCGTGAATCCCTAATGTTTTTCCTAACAACTCTCTTCCTCCGAGTTTAAAAGCTCCGTAAGTATAATTCCCATCTTTATTTGCAATTAATCTTCTACCGGTATCTAGTGCATTTCCTCTCAAGTTATTCGAGGCATCAACTGTATCTTTATTTAATAAATTAATATTATCTCCAACATTTTTTATTTCACTTAGAAAGTCTAGTGACGGAGATACTCCATATTGTTCCCATTCAAGTTCTTTATTGTCAGTCTTTGCAAATAATATTTTTATAGTATAATTATTGAATGTTACATTTGGTCCACAATAAAGTTCCAAACGGCTTAAATGACTTGTAGATTTTTTATTAAATATTTTTGAAAATTCTCCATCTCTTAATTCATTATTTAAGATAAGGAAATTGTCAACTCCATCATCTTGTCCCATTCCCATCGTTCTAACTGTTACCTTATCTGGGTTAGAAAAACTTCCAGACACAACAATAGTTTTAAATAAGTACTTTGCATCTTCAAATTGATATATTTTATTAGATAATAAAACATTCTTTGTTAGAACTAAGTCACCAGCAGTACTTGATTTGCCGTTAAAGGTCCAGCTTCCATCTCCATTGTTAGTAACTGTAACACCATTTTTAATAAAAGAGTCTGCATCTAAATTTGCCAGATTATAGCCTTCCCTCATTTCTTGTCTACTTCCTCCATTTAATCTCCACTCAAATGGCATATTAGAGCTATCTTCAAGATGTATATCATTCCCACTTGCATGTCCTTCTGGGATTTGTGACTTCAGCAAACTATTTTCTTTTTTTATTTTAGTCAACTCTTCATCAACATCTTTTTTATTCTGTGCTATCCCCTCTGCATTTTTCTCTATATTTTCATTCTGTGTTGTTTGTTCTTCTTTTATTGCTTCTATTTCAGCTGTTTCTCCAGTTGGTAACACTAGATTTAACACTTGGTTTGGTGCTTCTCCAGTTATTGTTGCTGATGGAACAGCTCCTTTCTCTACAGTTCCTATAGTTAAAGAGTTGGCCGGACCAGTTTCACCTTGTATGCCTTGTACACCCTGCGGTCCTACATTTCCCTTCTCTCCTTTATCACCTTTTGGTAGCACTAAATTTAATATTTGGTCCGGTGCTTCTCCTATAATAGTAGCAGATGCCTCTTCACCGCTAGATACTAGTCCAATAGATAGCGAAGTAGTCGCTCCTGTTTCTCCTTGTATTCCTTGTTCCCCTTTAGGTCCTTGGTCTCCTTTTTCTCCCGTATTTCCTTTTGGTCCTATTGGTAAGACAAAATTTAATATCTGATTTGGCGATTCACCAACTATTGTTACAGAAGCTTCTTCTCCTTTTTCTACTCTTCCAATTTTTATTGAATTTATAGGACCAGGATTACCTTGTATTCCTTGCTCTCCTCTTGGTCCAACTTCGCCTTTTTCCCCAGTGTCTCCCTTTGGCAATACTAAATTCAGTATCTGGTTAGGTGCTTGTCCTGTTATCGTTGCTGATGGGACAGTTCCTTTTTCTACTGTTCCAATTGATAATGAGTTAGTCTCACCAGTATCACCTTTTTCTCCTTTATCGCCCTTAGGTAAGATCAAATTTAAAGTTTGATTCGGAGCTTCTCCAGTTATTGAAGCAGATGCATTTTCACCTTTTTCTACTGTACCAATTTCTAATGTATTTGCAGGTCCAGTATCTCCCTTTGGACCTGCTGGATAGACATTTCCAGTTAAGTTTACTGCATTTATAGGCATATTACACACCTTCCTTTCCTATTTGAGCTGGATATAATATAAGTTCTGCCGGTCCATTTTCATCATATCCTATTATTGTTTGATTTTCGTTTAATGATATTTCGTACCAATATGTCTGAGGTTTATTAATGGTTTCTCCTATTGTTGAATCTTTTTCTAAAATACAAATATCAACTTCATTCGTTGCCTTATCAACTACAACTTCTTTATCCATCAAAATGTTATTGTAGTCCTTTTTTTCAAATACTCTAAATTTAATTTTGTCTCCAATCTTAAATTCATAGTTAGGAATTGTTAGTTTTATTGTAGCTGCATCACCTCTTGATAATTTTATTGTCTTATCTTCAATTTCTATCATTATTTTATGTACCTCCTAATTTTTCATAAAACCATATATGTTTAAGATTGCCATTACTCTACCTGTATTCTGCATCGCCGTCTTTTGATTTGTGTTAAAATCACTTCCATACGTTGGAACCGTTCTTGTTGTTTGTATTATAAATTTATTTAGTCCTTTTGAAATATTAGAGCTAATATCAGATGTAATATTAGTCTGAATAATACTTCTTGAGGCAGATGGTGTTGAAGGCGTCCAATCGTTGCTTCCATTAAATATCTTTGTAAGCTGTATTAATGTATCTTCGATAGCATTTTGAAAATCACTTTCCCAATATCCTTCAAATTTTCCATCTAAAACAGCTTTATATATTCCTATACCTCTCGTAAAACCCCAATTTGAATTATTCCAAAGTGCTGGTTGATGTATTATAGTTATATATGCTTTTGACACTTTAAAGTTATCTGGAATATCTGCGTATATAATAATATCAGACTTTGTAAATTTATCATTCGCCAAATCTACATTTAACCCTAATGGCATTAATCCCTGGTATCCCATATTACTCCCTAAATACTGTAGGTTTGTCATAAGTCCATCATCTGTGATTATTTTTGAACCATTTAAGAGTGACACATTTCCATATTCGTCTAACTTGAAATTCTTGGTATCTATAGTACCATTATTAAGATTTATTTTTGTTCCTTTGGAATTACTTACATAGTTTACGGAAGTTATAACACCAGTTTTTATGTTTTCTCCAGCTATTGTTGTACTTCCACCAGTTGACAGATCTGTAAACTTTACATAGTCTTTGGTTATTTGCTGAACCGTCCCTTGTAATACCGTAAGTTTCTCTCCTTGTTGCAGTGCAACAGTAGTAGAATATTGGTTAGACGGTACAAAATCCGCTTCATCATAAGTTAATTCAGCTGTTTTACCTAATTGACATATATATAAAATTCCTTCTTCTTTTATCCACCAATCTCCACTGGAATATGGAGTTTCTGGAACATCGAAAAAAACTTTTCTTTCATGTTCACCATTTACAAGTTCTGAATTTGTTAATGCCATTGCTTGTACTAAAGATGTATCCTTGTTTCTTTTCCAACCACTTTCTGAATATTGATATACATATCCTGTTTTTCTATAATAATATATATCTCCATAATGTTCCTGTGGCGTACTCCAATTTATATATGGTTCATTTTGCAATGTTGGTATATCATCATAAAACCAGAGTGATACTTCACTCTGGCTATCTAATACATCTTTTAAATTTAAGATTAAAGAATGTAATATATTGTTTATTTCATTATTAATTTGCAATATAGATTTTTGAGCATACTCTACATTTTTCTTTAGTCCTAATAAGCCTGCAAAATCATACTTTTTTTCTAAATCTTGAACATTCCTTACTCCATTTGCATCTTGTTTACTTGACATATTTCCTCCTACCAGCTTACTTTTCCATTTTTGTAGACTGTAAAGCCTTTTATCTTCTTATATGCTTTTAATTTTTCATCAGATGTTATATTTAAAGTATCAACATATTTTGCTAACGTACTTCTTTCTCCAGATGTTAATTTGTACTGCATACCTAAAAGCAACAATTTCTGTTCATATGTCATTTTAGCTGAATTAATATATTCATATACTTTCCTTTGTCTACTACCACTTATTGCCTTTCCATTTATAGTTCCATTATCTGCATAGTCACTATCAAATCCTTGTTGTTTGTATTTTAAATACTCATCAATATCTGTATTTGCATAATTCATTATTTCATATTCTGTGTCTTGTTCATTCTTAATATAAGTTGAATATATAGCTTTCTTTTCTTTATCACTATATTTTGAATTTAACAATATTTGTATTTTATCTTTTTGTTTTAAACTCTGATTTTTATTAAGGGTTCCATTAGCTCTTTGTTTTTGAGTTTCCTGGTACACTTTCTGTTTGTAGTCAGAATAAGTCTCCGTTGATATATTGCTATTCTTTTGTTTAGTCTCTTCATTCATTGAAGTCCATTCTCCATTACCATTCTTATAATACTCTTGGTCTCCGATTTTAGCCGAATTTTGAGTTTTTGTGAAATTTGTATAATTTTGCAAACTACTTTCTGCTAGTTCATTAATCTTTTCTTGAATCTCTCTAACTTTAGCAGTCTTTTCCTTATTTGTAATATTACTCATTTGTACATTACGTTTTTCTTTATACAATTCTCCCATTTCTTTTGAGGTATTATTTAAATACTTAAGCTGTATCTCATCTTCATCTGTTGCCAATGGATCATTTGCAATTTGATTTTGCTTCTCCAAAGTTTCATAAAATTTACTTACATATTTATTTTTCAAGACACTATCAGTTGTAAATTTATCTTTAAATACATTCTGTTTTGCTTGTGGTGTAATCATCGGTAGAAGAACGTCTCCTACACCACCTGAGTATTGGTCTATTAGATAATTTATTTTCTTTGGACTAGCATTAATCTTACTACCAAGCCATTTACTAAATTCATCTGTAGTTTCATCATATTGGTTTTTAGGTAATTCTTTTTGCAATCTACTTGATACTAGATCACTTCCATACCATGTTTTATTATTTTTAACTTGCATTATAGGTGCTAATATATTGTCTTCTAATGGATTGTTGGGTGCTACCTGGTTTATTACAGTATCCTTAAATCCTTTCCATGCTTCTTCATTACCTTCTATAGATTCTAGTGTTCTCCTTGCTGCAGCTCCGAATACACTTAGCACTCTTCCTTTAGGTATCCTTATGAATTTACCATCTCCATTCTTGAATAAGTAATATAAATCTTTTGTACTCTCGGATAATTTTTCATAGTCCTTATCATCATCTAACAATATATGATTTAAGATCGATGGCACAACACCCATCAGCGTGGCCTTAACTAGTAGATTTACATATCCTTTCGCTCCTTTTTGTTCCGAAAAATTTCTAAATTGTTTATCCAGTCCTTGTATAGATGCATTTAAAAAGTTAACGCCATTTCTATTTATGGCTTTTGTTATATCTCCTCCACGTTTAAAATTAGTAGTTATTTCCGCAGCATTATACAAAGCCTCATTTAAGCTTTTTCCATCTTCTAGTGTAGAAATAAATTCAGACATTCTTGGTAGTTGTTCTACAATTTCATTTGCATTTCTTATTTTTTCAACAAATTTATTTGGTTGTTTCTTTATCCCATCATTATAGTCAAAATAAGTATTTGTCATTCCTCCATTTGCCATATATGTTTCATAATATTCGCCTTTTGTCATAATTTCATTTAGAGCTTTCCCATAATTCTTTACAAATTTGCTACTGTATTTTGAATTAAACATTCCATCTTGAAAATCTTTAAAAAAGTTTGTAACTATAAAGATTGGGTTACTCGAAGTTAAAACACTTCTATGCAAACTTGTTACTTTTTGCAAGGCTTTTATCGGCAATGTTTCTTCCAACCTGCTTCTTTCTGTCGGCTTTAAACTTTCGTATAAATTGTCATCTATTTTTAGCTTTTGCAATTCGCCATTTTCAAAATAAGTATAATACTTATTACCTTTTGTATCTGTATCAACCAATGTATCTAGTCCAAATAACATTGTTGGAGATAATTGAATTGAACCTTCTTGCTCCACATGCGAATTTTTCAATGTTTTTGCAAGTTCTTGTCCTAGCATGTTTTGATTTATTAATCTTTTTATTTTTATTGCCTGTTGTGCCATAGTCTCTTTCAAAGGTTGTATATCTGCATTGCCTCCAGTTGCATTTTTTATTGGAGCATTTACACCAGTTTTATTTTTATCTCCTGCATATATGCTGTCCTGCAAGTCTCTAGAAATAGTTACATAGTTTGGATACATTGATTCGAGATATTTAACCATATCATTGCTTAGTAGCCCTGCATCAACTAAGCATTGCAAATTGTTATGATTGAATTTTTTAATATCTTTTGCATACTCCTTAAACTTAGGATATCTTTGTTCTAATTCCATTGCTATTGCTGTCGACTCGGCCGGTCCAATTTCAGAGCCAAAAACAAACTTGTTTCTTTCACTTCTATCAATATTATGCTTATGTAATAAGTACTCGCTAAATTCCTTGGTAAGATTTTGTTTCTCTATTGGCTCCCAAATTTCATTAATAGATTTGCCTATTTTCTTTCCCTCATTGTTTGTTTGAGCAACCCCAACTTCATATTGTCCTTCTGCAAATGAATTTAAATTTCTATCATACGCATACTTTAATTCCGGGTTGTTCGCTTCCTTAGATAGCTTATCTATATAGTGGCCTTTATTAATGAATTTCTGTGCTAGTTCATCAAAACTGTCCTTAAATTTATACTTATCATTTACATATTTTTCTAGGATATTTGCCTTTTTCTTTTCTGTTAATATCTTAGTTTCTCCTTCTTTTTCGTATATGTCATTAAGAACGGCATAGTCTTCATCAGTTAACAAATCTTGTTTTATCTTGTTTTCAAAAAATTCTTTTGTTGGTACATTCAGGTTGTTTTCAATATATTTTTTTGTATTTGAAAAGTCATCAATAGAGGCTGTATTATTTTCATATTTTCCTAAGATATTATCTTTTTTCTTACTTGTTAATATCTCTGTTCTTCCTTCTTTTTCATATATGTCATTAAGAATAGCATAATCTTCATCAGTCAACAACTCCTGACTTTTCTTGTTTTCGAAATATTCTTTTGTTGGTACATTCAAATTGTTTTCAATATATCTTTTCGTGTTTGAAAAGTCATCATGAGACTCTGTATCACCTTCATACTTTTCTAAATAATTACCTTTTTCCTGTTTCGTTGCTATATCTGTTTTTCCTTCTTTTTCATATATATCGTTAATAACCTTATAATCTTCATCAGTTAATAAATCTTGCATTTTCTTGTCTTCAAAATATTCTCTTGTTGGTATATTTAAACTATTTTCCACATAATTTTTTGTATTTGAAGAACTGTTAATAGCTTTTCTATTATTTTCTTGAACTTTCTCTATTGCCAATTTATATTCTTTTAAGTTTTTTCCTGTTCCTTGCTGTTGATAGTTATTTTCCACGAATTGTTGCCAGTTTTTCGTTGGTGCAGCATATTTTTGATTAATATTTGCATACTGACCTTCATCTCCATTTATCCATGCGACATCATTTATACCAACTTCTTTAGAATATATTTTCCCATTCCCCGCATAATCTTGTGCCATATTCTTTGAAGTTGATACGAATCCGCCTTGAGTAATTGGCTTACTCGAATAAACTGTTACTTTACCTCTCTCCAAATCTTTCTGTGCATCTTCAAAAGAATAATCTCCATAAACAAAACTTTCGTTATCATGTATGGCTTCTTCAAAAGTCTTAATATCTTCTATATTTCTTATTCCAGTATGATAATCATCTTGCATCTTATTATTTTTTTGAATAATATTTAATTGTTTCTGTTTGTTTTCGAGCAAAGAAAAAGAACCTGAATTATTTTCAGATTCCACATTATTTTCTTTTATTCCTCCCAATACCAATCCGTTATTTTCACTAGTATTTGATGAATTTTTCTTTTTATTGCTTTCATTAAATTCATTAGATATCTCCTCATTACTAATATTACTTAGGTAATTATACAACCCAATTTTCATTTTTTCAAGTATAGTTGTATCAGCATTTGCTGATTTAGGCATACTGTTAATTAAATCTTTTTGGTTGTATTTTTCTTGTATCATTCTAGCAGATGTGTCTCTAGCTTCAATCTCTCCAGGATTATTTTTATATTTTTCTTTTCCGAATTTTGTAGAAGTTCCCCCAGCAAAACCTTCTATTTGCTGAATTGCATGTTGTATCTCATGAATTAATGTTCCTTCTGCATTAGATATATTATTAAATCTATTAATATCTATAGTCAATTCATTTGTCAGTCTATTATATCTTCCATTTAATTTACTATTAGATTTAGATTTATTGGAGTTCATATCTTCAATCTTTACTTTATAGTCTTTTAATTGAGGATACATTTCAAACAAAGTGTCATGAACAAGAATATCCTTTAACTTAAATTCTTGGCCAACTTTATAGTTTTTGTCTACTATTTTCATATTTTTATCAGAAAAATTGAATTTCATTTTTCCTGTGACTTTATCTTTATACCAACCTGTCTCTTTAAATATTTTTTCATTACTTTCTTTATTTTTTGCCATTTGCTTTGCTTTATTATAACTATTATATGCTTCTTTACTTACTTGTTGGTCTTTTATATTTTTCAATGCTTCTTTACCAGCAATAGAATATTTTAAATCACTGTCATTTTTATTAAACTCTTGATTATATGCTGTTTCAAACTTGTTTCTTATATCAGTCCAAAATAGCTTTTCATTTTTTCCGCCAGTAAACTTATTTAGTTTATCTATTACCCAGTTATATATTTTCTTAGCAATAGATTGATTTTGGTTTACAAGTTTATTTACATATTCCTGACTTCCAAGTTCTCTTTGCAAAATACTCATTGTTGCTTCTTCATCAACAATTTTATTAAAGTCCTCTTTTGATATTTGTATCCCATCGTTTTCATACGCTTGTTTATATGTATCTTCTAAAGATTTCCTTGCATTCTTCCAATTTTCTTTTTTACTTGCATCTTTTAGTATCATATTTTGTACTTCATTTAACTCTAAATCATGGCCTAGCTCATGAATTGCAAGTTCTTGTACTCTTGTTTTTGTATCTTGTGAATTAGGATTAAATACAACTTCTCTGCCAGATATATTTCCATTTTCGTCATATGTAGGTTTCCATATTGAAAATACATCTTTATTATTTTTAAAAGTATTCTCATCAAAGTATGTTGTTATTCCTCTTTTATTATACATTTGATTTATTTCTTTTAAATCCTCATTGTTATAATCTATATTATATCTTTTGGCACTTTCATTAAAGTCTTTTACTACTGTTTTATTTGTATTATTATACTGTTGCAATTGACTATTATTGGCTATATCTTGTACAGACTCTCTATTTAAAATATTCTCTATGTTTGCCTTACCTTCTTGATTGTTCAAATTATTAATTTGTTCATTTATTTTATCTTTTATATTCTGTTGTATATCTATTCCCGCTCCTTGTGCATCTTGAAGTGCTTGTTTATATTCTGTCTGTGAAACATTTTGACCATTATTATTTTTGTCAACAATTCCAATACAAGAATTTATTCCTAAATTTGCTCCTCCAACTATAGCAGCAACCAGTCCACCATTAATTCCATCTTGCAACATTTTTTGTCCCATGCCTGACCAATCGGCTTTTCCACCCACAGCATTTGCAGAAATCTCTTGCAGTGGATCCATAATTGCTTCTTGAATGAAGTTATCAGCAATACCTATTCCATAATTTTTTAATACATCTTTTACTGAAGTTGTAATTTCTTTCTTAGCTATATTTTCAACAGCAGTTTTTGCACCTTCTTTTCCAGCACCAGATAACAAAGCCTTGACTCCTGCTCCAGCTTTTTCAAAGTTTCTAATTCCTACTTCTTCGGTTGCTGCTTCTAATCCTCCTAGCACAGATGAATACACTAGTGCTTGTTTTTCATTCATTCCTCTTGATTTTGCATCATCTAAATACCCACCTGCTGCACTAGAATAAAAATATCCTGTTCCTAATGCTGGGTTTACACTACTTAAAACAGCTCCTACTCCCATTTGACCAATAGAAGGTGCTAATTCTGATAACTTTTGAGTTACTTTTCCACTCATAGAATTTATATTTTTTGACACAGCTTCATTGTCTTTTTGAATGCTATTATTCACTGCTTCTTCTATGAAATTCTTATTTAAATCTTCTTCTTTTCTATCTTGTATCGGAGTTGATAAGTATTTAGCTCTGGCCAATTTATTCGTAATATCATTATATCCTTTATATCCCTTATTTACAGCTGTAGCATAGTTCATTGTCTGTTTTAGTCCACTTGATGCACCTCTTACAAGGTTTTCTCCTATACCTAAGATGTCTTCAAATATGTTTTTGTTTTTATAAGATATATTACTATTATCATAGTACTGTTGAGCTGAGTTCTTTAAATCATTTTTATACAAATCCTCATTAATTTTTGTTTCTACTGGTGCTAGTAAATTATCTGCTGAATTTTTTTCTTTTATTTTAGAAGTAGCCCAATCATTTGTATTACCAACATTTATATTATTGTTTTGTCCGTACTTAGAGTTAAATATATTATTAAAATTGTCATTTGCCTCTTTCTCGAGGCTATTCCTAGAATTTAATCTTTCATTTACCTGGTCTTCTATTGATTGTAAATATTTTTTCTTTTCTTTCTCCGATAAATCACTTAATTTAAAAAAAGCCATTTTAGCCTCCTATTTTATACCGTAACCATAATAAGCTAATAAAGCTTCTGGCGAATTGAATGTTTTTCCACTATATCCATCTTTAATGTTATTTCTAAGTCCCGGTCCTTGAAGTACAGTCATTTTCTTTAATACCTCCTCAGCAGAGGTTGGCACCTGCTCTTTTATACTTCCTTTAGATACAGTATTCGATGAATTTTGTAGCATATATGCATATTTAGCATCATATTCTTTTTGCCATTGTGCATCCGAAATTCTGTCTCTCTCTTTTTGATATGCTAATTGTTGACGTTTATATTGCATTTCTGCATTAGCCTGTCTTATATTTTCTTCTAATTGTTTTCTTTGTGTTAATAAACTTGCTAATGTATTAAATAATTCACGTTTTGAAGATAGCTCACTATTTATCTGTGATAATGTATTTTGATACTTATTATCATATCTAACACCTAATTCTTGTAATTGCTGTTGTTTGGTTTGAATTAATGTGTTTTTATATTGAAAACCTTGCAGAGCTAATTCTTGTTGATTTTTTAGAGCATCAGCTGCAATCTCTGCAAGTGTTGTATTATTAGTTAGCTGTGCTTCTTTAATTGCATTGTCATAATTTAATATAGCTGAATTTAATGTTTCTCTTGCTGTAGCGACTCTATTTTGATACGTGTTATACATACTAACTTTAGCTGTTTCACTATATCCACTATTTGAAAGACCATTTGAAGCTAAGTTTTCAGCATTTACACTATATGGATCTATTTGCTTTTTATAATCTGCATATGCACCTTTTTGTTCTTTTATATAATCCTTTTGTGTTTTATCCTTATTTTGATTTATTACATCAATAGTTTGTTGTGTCTTTTTATTTTGTAAATCTTCTTGTTGTTTTGCATAATCTTTTGAAGCTTGAATTTGGTCTTGATAAAATTTATCAGAACTATTTATCATTTGATTATAATCATTTGCTAACTCATTTTCTTTTTGCTGTTGCTCATTTTTTATATCGGTCAACCTAGAATCATTATAATTTACATCACTTAATAGTCCTGGATTCTTTGTATAATTATTCACATAATCTTCTGCCATTTTTATATAATCTTCTGCCATCTTTATCTCCTATCTTTTTACAAAACTTCCAATATAACTTTGTATTGTAAAATCATAAATGCTGAATGGTACATTACTCATAAATTTAAACTGTATTTCTTTCCATTTTTTCTGTTTAATTCTTGGTATTATATATCCTTTTGTATTTTTATAATCCTCTATTTTTTCAAATTCATTATTATCTGTTCGTACATATAGCGAAATTTCGTCTCCATCTATATTTAGTACACAGCCTTTCTTATTAGTTATTTTTTGATATTGCTCTGTATCAAAAGAGTCCTGACAAGTACACCAATATGCTTCTATACTTGTATTTACTTTAGTCAATGTATATATACCATCATCACTACACAAATATAAAATTCCATTTTTCACAGTAGCATAAGTAATTATTTTATTTAACTCCCAATAAAACCATTCATATTCTACATGATTATCTAGCGTAAACTTATCCCTTGAATTAGCTAAATATATATGGTTATCAACTATTACTAACAGATACCCATCATATTCTTGTACGATTAAGTTTTTATAATTCTCTTCTTGTAATAGTTTACTATCTACTAATGAAGAACGATGTTGTAGAACCTGTTCTGTTGTTACATCACTACTTATTCCTTCCATTCCTCTATCTGAAAAAAGAACAATATCATCATTAAAATTGAGCCCTGTTGCCACGCAACCTGTTGATATACTCGAATGGGTACTTGGATATGCTTTACCAGTATCATATGTTGCTGGCGTATGATAAAAGACTGTAGTATTAGCTTGTGAAGGCTCTTTAAATACCCATAAAGCATTATTCCCAGCTACCAACGCTCTAATATTAGCACTGTCTAATCCTTCTTCATAATAATCTGTATCAGATACGTAACGAGGGTTTTCAAGTGAACTGTGAAACAATGTATTTGGATAATCTTGATTTCCCGCAAAGAATACACGGTTATCAAAAGGCTCTAATATTGTACATTTAGTAATTCTTTCTCTATATCCCGGTATAGTTTTACAGAACTGTATTATTACATTATCTTGTCCGTCTGTATTAGGCTCATTAGGTGCAGTTGTAAATGTAATACAGCCTTTCAATGTATTTACTGTAAAGGCTTTTGTTTCTACTCCATCTATCCAGCATCTAGTTTTTCCGGTTTCAATTTCAGTTGTATCCAAATAATACTCTTTGCTCGTTCCATCTGCACAGAATGTATTTTTTCTATAACCTGTAAGTAGATTTATATCTTGGTATTGTGTTCCTCCACCTTCTGGTTTTCTTGAAATTGAAGTTGTTGGAATGTATCCTTCTACTGTCTTACATTCTTCTCCATTGTACTCAAGGTAATTTATCCCATCTTTTATATACAAAATATTATTGTATATAAAACTTTGGCTTCTCTTCGGATTCATTCCAGTAGCTTTTATTGTTTTTTGTTCTTTAGTTTCCATATTATAGTCATATAAACTAGTTCCACAATGAATAATCATATGTTCTACAGTATTAATTGTATAAAAGAATAAACCAAATATAGTATTATTAAAACTCTTAAATAATTCTATATCTGGTCTACTTTCTATACATTTTCCTAGTTTTTTATAATTTTTCCATATATTCTTAGAATCTGGACTCCTATATTGACTAACCTCGTGATTTGAGAAGTCTACTCCTCTAAAATTACTGTATATTCTTGTTATTAAGTCTCCACTTCCTATCGACATTAGATTCCTCCATCTATATATACGCTTCCCTGTGACTGTCTTGGATCAAGCATTTGTTTTAATTCAGAGTATCTTTGTGCATATACTTGTCCATAGTTACTTGATACATCACTTTTTAATATATCTGCAGCAACACCATAAACCATACATTCTAATACTTCTGTTGCTAATTCAAACTTATAAGTATCCTCTGTATCTTTTGTGATAGATTTTGGATACTTATAATAATATATAGTCGCTTTACCATCTTCCAAAAAAGTTACTATATTGTCATCAATATTATATTCAACACCTTTTATTATCTTTAATTGATAAAAATCCGAATACTCCTCATTCAATATAAATTCTTCATTTTCAGTAACATTTACAGTATCTTTTACAATAATTCCTTTATATCTGAACAATTCAAACATTAACTGGTTAGTTACTGTATTAAATTTATTTGATATATCTGGATCATCAGTTAGTTCCTTTTTATCAACGTCAATTTCTTCAATAAGTCTTAATACTCTTTGCTTAAAATCCCAGAGTGTCATAACTATTCCTCCTTGCCAGTTAATGCCTCTTTTAATGATTTATAATCATTTATTGCTTCATCAATTTCTTCTACCGGAGTACTATCTGCTGGTAAGAAATATCCTCTTCCTTCTTCCTCTAAAAGAAGCACTTCGCCTTCTTCAAGATTTATTTCCACTATACTCGTTGTTTTGTATCTTTTAGTATCTTTTACGAACTTAGAAACAAATTTTAAGTTTTCTAGCTTTTGCTCTACCATATCATTTTTATACTCTAGCTTTGTATTTTTATTTATAATTATCCCTTCATAAGGTTTCAGCTCTGGTTTTTCTACATAATACTTCTTCATTCTTTTTTCTCTCTTTCCGTCTATTTGTAGAATTGCACTACATATAACTATTATAGACATATATAAAAGGGCCAATTTAGCCCTTTTTTACTTATTTTTTTACGCAGGAATCTTAACACATTGTAATTCGTCTTGTGCTATAATCTTCATTCCATAAGTATCTAAACCTCTGATACCATCTGAGAATGCATTTTGTAGTCTTAGACTTTCAACCTCATTAATTTGTCCAGCAAACGCAATAGCGGTTTTACTTCTGACAATACAGAATCTGTTAGCTCCGTCATTGTATATTGCGTTTGACATTACAACTTCAAAGTTATCATACATACCTACAATACCTTTTCTTATTAATTCTGGGTTATTTGTAGATAGTTCAACTAAGTTATTCTTAAATGTTGAATATGTTGCTGGATCTATTTCTATAACTCCTCCAACATCAAAGTTTCTTTGTCTTAATGCAACTATTGCATCATCAATTGCTGTTTTAACTCCTGTTTGCGTTTTAGCTGCAGCAGTTGTTATATTTTTGGCTCCATTTTCATAAGTAGCCTTTGTTATTTCATAGTAGTTTGCTATATCCACTTTAACCGGTTTTGCAACTCTTTGATATATCGTTTTTCCATTTATATTTTTTTGTACGAAATAATCTTTAAAAGTTTTTATATCTGTGTCTTGTGTTTTTGCGTATGTAGCAGAAGCCTCACTTATAGTTGTTATACATTTTCCAGCAACTAATCTTCCAAGATTTATTTCTCTTCTTTGAGCTAACTTTGATGTAGCTTTTTGCTGATATTTTTCTGGTAATCCTGGTACAGATTGAGCTTTGTCAATATCTTTTACAGCAAAAGAGAAATATTCAGCAAATGCTATTGTTAATAATTGACTTGAATCTGACATATCTTCATAGTCAACTACACCTTGATACCCACTTACAGTTGGATCTCCTACTCCTAAGATTTTAACAGTTTGGGCGTATTTACAATCCCCTTCGTACTCTCTTGTACAGTTTTTTATTAATTTTAGTTTTAATTCTAGGTCATCTTGAATTTTCTTTGACCATATAGTTTGAATAAAGTTTACTACTGACATTTATAATTCCTCCTAAATAAAAAATTACCAACGAGACATTGAATCACATACAGCTTTAAATAACTTCGGATTTTTATCAAAATCGGCTCTAGTAAACTTAGAAGCCTCATCTTTGGTGTAAAAGTCTTTAATTACATCTGCCGAACTATCACTGTTTTTCATTGACGCTATTGGTTTTGGTGCTTCTTTTGGTGGAAGCATTTTCTTATACATTTCATATATTTCTTTTGTCGTTGTCCTAGATGGATCAAACTTGTTAGCAAAATCTTTAAAATTGCTATCATTTAAAATTTCATCTCCAACTCCTATACTTTTTAGCTCTTTAATAGCTTCTTGATTTTTTCTTTCATTTGCTAATTCTCTAAATAAGTATTTTTCACGTGTAGTCATTTTATCTACACCTTTTGAAGCAAGCTGATCAACAACATCAACTATTTCGTCATATCCACAATCTATAATTCTAGATGCGTCTGACTTAGCCAATGTTTCCACATCTCGCTCATCGTATTGAGGCAATTCTGGAATATTTACTCCTTGTTCTTTATAAAACTGCTTTAATTTTTCTGTTGATTCTTCAACAGAATTAGTTCCTAAACCAGCATTTAAAACATTTTGTAGTTCTCTGTATTTAGCCTCATCATCATTTTTTGCACGTCTAACTCTTTCTTGTACTATTTTGTTGAGTTGCTTTTGTGTAAACATTTTTTCCTTTGCAATTTCTTTATTAGCAAATTCACTAACATTCGAATTATCTGCATTAGTGGCAATGTTAGCTCCTTCCACATTTTCTTCTGCTGCTTGTGTAACAGTATTTTCATCAGTAGTTGGTACTACTTCATTTTGATTTACAACGTTTAAGTTGTTTTCTTCTTCATTTCCCATTTTTTTCTCCATTTAAAGTCTGTCGACTGTTAATTCCTACATTCCTTTTAAGCCATTCAGCAGTTTTGGGCATAAAAAATAGACACATATGTGTGTGCCTTTAATAACTTTACTAAATTATTAAGAAACTTAATTTGAATTATATTGACTATCAATTCTTTGTTGTGCCTCTGCCATCTGCGAAGCTTGTGCATCTGGATCATTTTGCAAAAATTGATTTGCTCTTTGAGTCTGCATCTGCATTTGTGCCTGTATTTGTGCTATATATTCTTGTTTTGCCTTTACTTTCTTTATCAGTTCTAGTAATTGTTGCTTAGGCATTGTACTATTATCTGGTAATGCCTCAACATAAGTTTCTAATTGGCCTATTTTTTGTGGACTAAACCAACCACCCTTAAGCAGATTTTCCATGCTAAGCTCTTGTGCATATTTGTCATATGCAGAAATTGGAGTTATATCAATTTTAACTGAAGCCTTTAGTTTTGTTAGTGCCTCTTCATTTACTTTTATAGGAGTTATAGTTTCTTCTCCAGTTATCTGATTTATACTTTTATCCTGTAATATCAATCCATTAGGGTTGTATGTAATAATCATATCAAGCCAAATTAATGCTATTTGTTCTATAAAGTCTTTTAATGAAGCCATTTGTTCAACAAGAGGTTGCTGTGATGCATTCTGAACTGCTAGTATTGCTTTACCAGATGCAGTTTCTGGATTTACTGCCCCAGTTGTAATATCTCCAGCACCTGCAAGTTCCCTTGTTGTTTTTATTAAATCATTTTGTAATAACTCGACATCTGAACTCATTTGCATAGGTTGTGTGGTGGCAAACATTTTCTTTACGTCTTCAACTTGTTTTCCTTTTACTTTAATAGTTCCTCCAACGGTATCAACAGCACTAGGGTTCTCTATTGCATCAACATTAACAATTTTTTGAGGATATGCGGTCTGTTTTGCCACCAAGGCTCTTCTCATTAGAGTTTTATTAACTTCTATCTGATTTGCAATTAAATTTCTAACTTCTCCTTCTCCTCTAGCCGAGCCTTCTTTATCTTCCCATAGCATATGGGCAATAGGATATCTCGTTAAACCACTATTTTCGTCTTTTATAATATCTAAATACCTTGTCGCCATAGTATAATATACTTTGCCATTATTCTTATAAAACTTAGTTATAATTGTAACCTTGTCATCAACTTCATACTTAGCTTGATCTCCAGCTTCTTCCCAAGTTTGGTTATCTCCAATTATTTTTTCTAGCTCTTCTTTTGGTACACCTTCTGATGCTGCAAGATTTCTCGCTTCAATTACAGACTTTCTTTGTCTAATTAAAATATATGGCTGAGTTTGAATCTCACTATTATTCTCATCTCCATAGTAAATATCATTTTTGCTTATTTTTTCAGATATTGGCATTTTTTTATCATTATCATATCTCAAATACATTGGAGCTTCATCATTTATTGCAGCCTCTTTAGATATCTTTCTTATTTTGATATCCATTCTATCCTTTTCCCATATGTTAGCTGCCTTTAAGTTTAGTAACTTACATAGTTGGCTTGCTGTGTCTCTAAAATCCTCTTCAAAATTATCTGGATTATATACAATCCCCCATAAGTTTTGATTAATTACAGCAACCTTATATTTAACCACTGGTTTTATAAAATTAAGTTGTACTGGCTCTATACTCTTTATTTTAAGACCTTCCCATTGATTACCATTATACATTCTGTGATTTTTATCCGTATCAGAATATACATTCATCATATATAGATACGACTTGCCTCTTTGGTATAGCTGCCATACTTCCGTTTCTTTCAATTCCTTTAAATCCATAACTTACTCCTTTAATGCTAAATATCTTTTTGTCCTATGCTTGTCCCATCATAGTGGTCTATGTTATATATTTCTGCTTTTTCTTGAGCTTCCTGTTCTTTTTTATATTCTCTTTCTATAACTTTTTCTTTGTGTTCTTCTACTTTATCTTGCACATTTTCTATGTATCTTATTGGATTTAAATCTTCTTTATCATGTTTTCCTAAATAAAAAGCTAACAGCATAAAAAAGCCATTAACTAACACTAACAACACTTCCATTGGCGTTCTCCTTCTTCATTTTATATAACTTCTATAGTCTCTCCATAATCTTCTTTAAACTTCTTATCATTGTCAAAACTATAAAATACATTTTCATTCACTACACTTTGAGTATTTTCTACCCTTGTTTTTTGTTGATCCCTTATGTAATATGTAATAGCTGTTCCCATAACTAAATCATCATGGCTACCTTCTTGTGCTTCTGGTCTGCCTTTTTCATTCTTAACAAATGTAAGAGCCTCTTTAAATATTTCAATATCTGTTATCGACTCTGGCTCTTCATTTATTATTCTTTGCAATTCTGCAAGTATTAGTGGTCTTGTATTTCTATCAGTTCTAAATCCATACCTTTTCTCTAATTTGCCTGTATAATCATCTTCTTTTTCTCTTACATATAAATTAGGATATTCATATTCTTCCTCTAATACTTTATTCGGATACGTACTAAAATTAGTTTCTATTCCTATTAATGCAGTATTATAGTAAATTCCTAAACAATACATTTGCCTTGTATAAAATGTTTCGTTTTTTTCATGTTTCAATACCGCTACAGTCTTTCCATTAGTGTTATCTATTACAACACCAGTAAAATTATCTGAACCGTCTCCTGCAGTATCTCCACCTAGTACATATGGAACACCTTTATTAGGTTTCTTATATATCTTTATAAATCCACCTTTATCACTAATCCATCGGATATTTATAATTTTCTTTTTGTTATTCTTTACAACCAAGTCATATTTAAAATATCCTACATCCAGTATTCCATTGTTTTCTTGGTGTTCTAACTGATCAATTCGTTTTATTACTGTTTCTGTGTTAAAATAACATTTTCCAGAAGCAATAAAAGCTTCATCTGGCGTACAAGGATACTCTTGTTTAATTACTTCTTTATCTATATACCCTTGATATTTTTTATAGTACCAGTATAATTGATTTTCATCTAATACTTTTTCATCTCTTAGCCATCTTAACCTGTCATATATCCATATACCTTTCTTTCTATCAATATCATTTAAGAACTTAGTCCTCATATTTTTGGTTTCAAAGTTCAATCTGTATTCTCTTGTTTTCCACCATTCAAAGAAACAATTTATATGCTGTCCTGATTTCCACATTTCTCTATAATCATTGAAACCATTTGCAGTAGTTTCATATATTTTTATTGCATTTTGTGTAAATGTTTCTCCTAAAGACGCTTGTATCTTTGATATTCCATCTTTCCAAAACGCACATTCAGAGCCATGAAAGAAGTTGATTGTCCTTGAACGACCAACTTCTTTAGTTGCAGTATCAACACTCCAACTACTATTTAATTTATCAAACAATAACTGTCTTTTTGAGTTATATTTTTCAGTGGGCTTAATCATTTCTGGTAATCTATTATACATAAATTTAGCCTTATTTTGAAAAATAGCCTCTGTATTACTACTCTTGTCAGCTAGTGTTAAACCTTCAAAATTATGCCTCGTTATAGTAGCTGCTAATTGATACGCAGTTATTAATGTTGTAAAACCTTGTTGTCTTCCCTTTAATACTAGCAATGATATTGATGTAATCAACCCTTGCTCGTAATCTTCTATGGCCTTATTCAGAATATTTATAAACTCATGTTGAACTTCATTCAGAAAAAAAGGAACTACCTTCTTTTCCTTATCAACAACAGTAAAACATAGTTCTATTAATTTTTCTGGGTTATCAATTATCTCTTCCCTTAAAGTTTCATTATGTGTCAATTCATAAGCAACGCCTAAAACAAACCTATCATCTTTTTTTATGTCATGATGGGTATCCCATTGAATCTTTCTTCTATCTATTAAAAAATCAGCTGTTATCTTAATCATAATACATCTTCTAATTTTACAACCTTTTCAGTTATCTCCCCAGATAAGTTTACATCTTGCTTACTAGACCACCCAAAATTATTCTCTAAAACAAATTTAGCTCCAGATGTTTTTCCTGAATCATATAAAGATTTTTCTGCGTATTCTTCAACTCGTTGTTTGGCAACCTTGATTATTTCTGCATATTCAGTATCACCATATAATTTTTCGTATCTTCTTAATGTTTCGGTAGACAATCCTAAATATATGGCTAGTCCAGATATGGTATATGGCCTATGTTCTTGAAAAGCCATACCAAAATATTCTTCTACTCTAGCTTGCAACTCATCTGGTGTCTTATATTTACATCTAGAATTAGCTTGTAAATATTCTTGTTTTAGTTTTTCTTCTCCAATATTCTCATTATAAAACTGCACATTAAACACCTACTTTTTATTTACACTATTTGCTTTTATATTTGCCACTTTGTTATGTATTTTTTCATAGTTTATTTCTTCTTTTTCACATCTACTGTTATATTTGCATTGTTCACATCTATATTTCATACAATTAAAAAAATTAAACTTTTCTTTCATAACTTGACTATCTGTTGTAATTAAACAAATTACAGCAACTCCTCATTCGTATTTTTACATACACTAAGCAATGATATAATTATAAAATATATACTTATTAATATTCAGAGATGTCTAACATCTTTACTTTCTATTAACTCGCATTTTATGTTATATCACTGCTTACTATATAAGGTAGTACATTTTAGCCTACTACCTTAAAAGCTTAGTACATTTCTATTTATATTTCCTAATGCACAAAAGGGTAAAGTTTAAACTAGAATCGCCTTACATTTTATATGAATTACCAAAGGATAAATAAGGATTTTGGAATTATTTATATTAATTTATCTAGTATCCGTTAATAACTAAATTGTTCTTATAAATTTCCCGTATTCTTCTGCAACCTGATGTTCTATTCTGCATCCTCTTGCATTTGCCCATCCAGGCATAAATACTACACCATCTACTTTTCCTATGTATCTAATTGATTGAGATAGCATATATATTGCTACATCTTCATCTGCTGGTGCATTTTCAAATACTGTATCTACCACTTCATGTCCTTCTGCCTCCAACTTCAATATTAGTTCAGCTCTTTCTGCTCTTATCTGTTCATTGGTTTTACCTCTCATTGGTTGACTTATCATTAATTTCATATCTATTTTCTCCCCTTTTTCATAAATAATAGAGCCTATCGTTTGATAAGCTCTTTAATTATTTTTTTATTTCTTCTATAATCAATCTGTTAGGTTCTATTTTATTTTTTAATTCTGCTATACAATATTTTATTTTTTCGTTTCGAGTTTTATTTATTAAATTTTCAGCCAATTTTTCGCTCACAGTCTTTTCTCCGCCAGTTAAGAAATTTATTTCATTATATTTTGCAATAATAGTTATTTTAAAAGCCTTTGATCTTTTCTCCCACTCTTGTCTTGCAGCACAGCTTAACGGTAATTTACTTTGATTGAATATTTCTGGCCCCTTAGTCAAATTATCTTTATATTGATATTTCCCATCTTCATATGAAAAAAAAGTACTTATTTTATTATCATATTTCTTACAATGTTCAATACATTTTTTTATCTCTTCTTGACTCTTAGTGCTTCCTTTAATGCCAAAATCTATAATGCTATTATTTTCTTCTATCAATTCTTTTAGCGTTTTTAATCCATATAATTTTATATCTTTACATTCGTCCATATTGCTAGTTATGTGTTCTAAAACGAAGTCAAAATCTGAATAGTCAATTTCCTCTAATTTAGTATTTGGCCATCTTTTTCTTATATTTTTTAAAGTCTTTTTTGCATTTTCAACTGTTGTAATGTCGTACGTCATATATAACACCTCCTTCTCAAAGATATTATATATGATCTATTTTGCAAATGTTGTCGAAATACGTCGAAAGAGCCAACTTTTTGTTAGCCCTTTTCTGTTTATATAGTCTTACCTATCTATCCACGATACAATTATAACACGTTTTTTTGACAAAAAAGTCTCATTTTTGTCTCACTTTTGGCTCACTTTTTTTATTTCTTTATGTACTGCATACACAAGCTCGCTATGTCTACGCTTATATGTTCCTTCTGACATACCTTCATTTATGATGTCCCACTTATCTTGTCCTAGTTGATATTGATGTTTAAATATGTATTTTGCATTCTTGCTGATTAGCTCTATTGCTTGATTCACAATCTTTATTTCTTTTGATGCTTCCTTAATATTTGAATCTTCTTGTAGCTTAATAACACTGTCTAATACTCTATCTGATGTTGAGTATGGAGCTTTTGGCATTCCATCTACATCTACTGCACATAAACTCATTATATCATCTCTTATATTCATCAACTTAATTTGATTGTAATTATATCTCTTTAAGCACCCTTTTGCTTCTTTGTATTCTTCTTTACTAAGTTTCATTTGTACCTCCTATATTTATATCTTTACATTTTCTGGATGCACGCTCTTCTTATCCGGACTAACCTCCTCTTTAATAACTCCCAATTGATACAATGTAAATGTTTCTTTGAATCCATATTTCTTATTTTTATATAGAAACGTTGTTGTATTGTTTCTTTTTACAAACTCATATTCTTGTTTATTCTTTATTACAACTCTTGGTATCTTCATATGTTTTCCTCTTTCTTTTTCAAATTCAATACATTTTGTACTTGTTTTTGAGAACTTCACTTAATTTTTTATATAAACTTTACTTTTTTTGTTTATTTTGTAATTTATAATAATTCTTGTAATGTTTTTATTCTTTCATCAGTTCTAATCTCTAAACACAATAATACAGTTTCTTCTTCTTTAGTTTTTGATTTTTCTCTTCGTTTAGATATATCTTCTAATTTACCTTTCAATTCTTCTATTGTATCTTCTATTTTTTTCTTTGAAATATAATTCTTATCTACATAGTCTAAATCTAATTGTTTTGAGTATTCTTCATTTTCTTTTTGTAGTTTTTTTATATATTCTTTATAATGTTCAATTTGTTTGTTTAATATATAATACTGTTGATTTTCTACTATATATGCAACAGCACTTCTATTTAATTTCTTACCATCTTCATATCCTTGCATATATCCTAACATTTCATTTTGTACCAATGCTATCATTTGATAATTATGGTTTTTATCTTGTTTTAATTCTTCATTTTCTTTCTCTAATCTCTTAAATATTCTTTCATAAACTTCTTCATTATGTGCTTGTGTCTCTATTACACATTCCTGTCCTTCTACTTTGTATTTTAATTCTTCATTCTCTTTTAATACTCTTTTATAATCTGATAAAATATGCTGCAATATTCTAGCAAGCTCTACAATTTCTTTATTGTAATATCCATGCCAGCCATTTTCTTCTTTATACTCTTTATCTGTTTTTATAGATTTTATAAAAT
>CAJMLO010000009.1 GCA_905214245.1 uncultured bacterium | reverse complement strand
TTATTTCTTTTCTTGAAAGTATTGAAATCAGTATACTTTTGCAGTCAAACAATTTCTAAAATAAATAAATTTTATTATTGTAAAAGTAAAATTTAGCTTCTGAAATATGATTCGTCATTCTAAGTTTATACATATTTCTCAAAACTATTTTTACTTTTACAATAAGATTTATTTTCATATTTATCAAATAAATTTTATTTCAATAATTCAATTGCTTTTTGAAGTTGCGTATCATTTTTATCTGTTAGTTCCTTTATTCCTGAGGGTAATTTTACTTCATAATCTGGATCTATCCCTACTTTATTAATTTTATTATGTGATGGTGTATAATATTCTTCTGTTGTCATCTTTAAACCACTTCCATCAGATAATTGCATTAATGTTTGAATAACACCTTTACCATATGTTTTTGTTCCAACAAGTTTCGCTTTATTGTTATCCTTTAAAGCTCCTGCTAAAATTTCTGATGCACTTGCTGAATATCCATTTGTAAGCACAATAACAGGTACATCAATTATAGGAGTCTGTTTTGACTTGGTTTGTTCTTCTTTTCCAGATTTATCAACTGTAATAAGTAACGTAGAATTTTGGTCACATATCATATTTAATATGCTTAATGCTTCATCCACAACTCCTCCGCCATTTCCTCTTAAATCTATAATTAAAGATTTTATATTCTTTTTCTTTAATTCTTCATATCTTTTTTGAAATTCTACAGCTGTTCCACCTTCAAAGTCAGAAATTTGTATATATCCTATACTGTTTTCTTTTATATCTGCTTTTGTATGACTAACTACAATTCTTTTTCTTTCAACTTCTACTTCAAAAGTTTCTTCTCCTCTTTTTATTTTAAGCTTAACTTTTGTTCCCTCTTCTCCCTTTATTTTGTTAGACATATTTGATACATTATCTGTTGTAACTTCTTCATCATTTACAGCAATTATCATGTCACCTGTTTTTAGTCCTACTTCTTCTGCAGGAGATCCTTCCATAGGCTCTGTTACTGTAATTGTTCCTTCTAAGCTATTTACAGTCATGTATATTCCAATTCCAACGTAATTTCCGTTTGTTTCATCCATTTCAGCTGACATTTCTTCTTTTGTATAATACTGAGCATACTCATCTCCAAGTCCTGCTACATAGCCTTTGATAGCTCCCTCTAGTAATTTTTTATCATCTATTTCTCCGATATACTTTTTCTCAAGTGTAGCTCTAATTTTTGATAAAGTAAGCTCTAATCCAGTATTATCCCCTGAAGCTACAATATTTGATATGTTCATTGTTCCTGTTAGTTTTTGATAAACCAATATTGTTGTAAGAATTCCAGTTATTAATGCTGTTATAATTATAACCATTAATAATTTATAAATTTTTTGTCCTTTACTTTCGTTCATTTTACTTTCCTTTTCATAAAATATTTAGGTTTTTAGTTAAGCCTATAAACTACAATATATACTAGAAAATCATAATGATTTTCTAGTATATATTATTTAGCAAATGCTATTTTCCAGGTGCATTAACATAATTTAAAGGTTGTACAGATGTACCATTTACTCTAACTTCAAAGTGCAAATGAGGTCCTGTTGAATTTCCTGTTGAGCCTACCTCCATTATCAAATCACCTTTTTTAACTTCCTTATGTAATTCTGTAAGGATTTTTTGTCCATGTCCATACAATGTTACTATTCCATTACCATGATTTATCATTACGCAATTTCCATAGCCACCTAGCCATCCTGCATATGTAACAACTCCATCTTCTGCAGCCACAACAGGTGAACCATATGTAGCATTTCCAATATCAATTCCTGTATGTTGTTTTACTATTCCTTGAATTGGATGCTCTCTTGTTCCAAAATATGATGTGATAACAGTACCTGATATAGCAACAGGCCATAACATTGTTCCTCCTGTATATTGTATGTCTTTGCCTATTGTATTATTCGTTGCCTGTATTATAGCAGCCTCTATTTGTGCTTGTTCTACTTTATATGTACTGATTTCTTGTTGCAACTTTTTTTCTTGCTCATTTAATTTATTTGCTTCTTCTTGTTGCATTGTAATTGTATTTTGCAAAATAACTGTAGTTTGTTCTCTTTTTGCCTTTAAAAGTTTAACTTCTGTCTCTTCTTTTTCAAGTTTTGCTTTCTTTATTTCAAGTTCATCTTTCTTCTCTCCAACTTCCTTTATAAGCTCATTGTCATATTGTACAATTTCGGAAATTAAATAATATCCTGAAATAAATTCTACAATATTCCTTGAAGATAATAATACATCAAGATATGTTGTTTCTCCAGATTCATACATTGCAACTAATCTCTCTCTAAGCTGTTCTTCTTTATTGTTATAATCAGCTTCTATAACACTGTATTCTGCTCTTGCAGTATCAATTGATTTTTGTAAATTGTCTAATCTACTACCTAAGTCATTCATCTGACTTTTATAATCTGTTACTTTATCTTCAAGCTCTTGAACTTTAAGCATTGTCGTTGAAAGTTCATTTTGTACATATGTAAGTTTTGAATTTGCAGTTTCTATTTTATCATTTACTTCTTTTTTTTGTTCTTCTAATGTTTGATTTGTCACTGTATTTGTGCTATCTTCAGCAAATACAAAACTACAAATATTTAATAATATAATTATAATCATGAAAATCGAAATAATTTTACGTTTCATATCTGCCTCCTTTTAAAATTTATAGCGACAAATTTTCTTTGACTATGCATAAATTTCATACATAGTCAAAGTATTATTTATCAATTTATTTTACCAAAATTTCAATTGCGAGTATACACTATCTGATATGTAATTTAGTGGGTTCACTCTTGAATAGAAAGAACTACTTGTCCTAACTTCAAAGTGTAAGTGTGGTCCTGTTGAAACTCCTGTATTTCCTGAAACAGCTATTGCCTGTCCTCTTGATACAGTTTGTCCTGCTGATACTTTATATGATGATAAGTGTCCATAACATGTATATAAATTATTTGAATGCTTTATCATAATAAAGTTTCCATATCCTGATTGCCAACTTGCAAGTACAACATATCCATCAGCTGGTGCATATACTGTTTGATATCTTATTCCTATATCTAAAGCTTTGTGATTTGTAGATGCTCCTGATGTTGGTTGATCCCTTCTTCCATACCCTGATGTAATAAGGTTCCAATTGCCTGAAGATGTTGATACAGGCCAACTAAGTGTTCCAGAAAAACTTCCATGATATCCTTCTGATTTTTTAACAGCAGCATCAATTTCTTTTTGAGCTTTTTTAATATCTGCATTAAATTGCTCTATTTGTTTTTGCAATTCTTGTTCTTTACTTGACAAAGTATTAACCTTTGCCTGTCTTGCACTTTTTTTACTATCAAGTTCCTTCTTCTTTGACTCTACCGAAGCTTTAGATGTATCAATATCTTTCTTTTCGTTTTCAAGTTCTTTCTTTGTTTCTTCAATCTTTTTTTGTTGTGCTTCTATTGATGCCATCATCTCATTATCTGCCTCTGCAAGCTCCGAAATCATATAATAATTTGAAATAAAGTTTACAACACTGTCAGAAGAAAGAAGTACATCTAAATATGTTGTTTGGCCAGCTTCGTAAATTGCAACCATTCTTTCTCTAAAAGCTTCTTCTTTTTCTTTATACTCTTTTTCAAGTTTTTTAATTTCAACCTCTTTTGAAGCAATTGATTTTTGTAAATTTTTTATTTTTGTATTAAGCTCTGAAATTTGATCTTCATATTTATCAATTTCATCATCTAAATCTGCAATTTCTTCAAGTACAGCTTGTTTTTCTTTTGTAACTTCTGCTTTTTGATCCTTTGCATCCTGACGTTGTTCTTCTAATTCCTGCTTTCTTTGTGTTGCAGATTTTGCATATACTGCTGGCACTATTGATATTATCAGCAACATTCCTATCAAAAATATGGACACTATTTTTCTTTTCATAAGCACTCTCCCTTATATTCTTACGTTTTTAAACTTCTAGATATTTTCTCATTGATATAGCACTACCTATTGTACCAATTCCAATACCTAAAACTAAATATGTTATCATTAATGTCTTAAACAAGTTAGAAAATTGTAATAAATTAATTTGAATTGTCTCAACCATACCTGATGCTTGGCCTGCAACATAATTATATGCTACTCCAAGTAAACATACAGATATAAGTGCTGCAACAACTCCAATTATAATACCTTCTACCATAAATGGCCATCTTATAAAGCCATTTGTTGCGCCTACATATTTCATAATTGAAATTTCTTTTCTTCTTGCATGTACTGTTAATTTTATTGTATTTGATATAATAAATATTGAAATAAAAATTAAAAGTACAAGTATTACAGCTGATGCAGTTCTAACACCATTTGCTATATTTAAAAGTTTATTTATAGTATCATTTCTTAAAGTAATACTTTTTACATGGTCAAATGTCTTAATTTCTGCCTCAACATCATTTATTTTTTTTAAATCTGTTAAAGTAACTACATAAGATGCTTTAAAAGGATTGTTTTTTGCAAGTGGTTCAATCATGCTTTGATTATCTTTAAACCATGATTTTACAGTATTTAGTGCATCCTCTTTTGTAACATATTCTGTTGTATTTACATATTGAAGTGATTTTATTTTATTTCCAAGTTCTGAAATTTCCTGTTCTGTAGCATCTGGTTCTATAAATACTTGCATTGCTTGTTGTTCTTCTACCTGTTTCACAACAGCTTGAACATTTTCTCCAAGTAAAAAGAAAATTCCAAATACAAACATTGTAGCACACATAATCATAAGCGATGCTATTGTTGATTTTTTATTTTTAAACACGTTTCTTAGGCCTTCGCCAATTAAATATCCAATTACATTATATCTCACTGTTATACCCACCTTTTTTATCATCTCTTACTATATTGCCTTTTTCAATCTGAATAACTCTTTTTTTCATTTTGTCTACTATATCTTTTGCATGTGTTGCAACTACAACAGTTGTTCCTCTTGCATTAATATCATTTAATAATGTCATTATCTCCCATGCTGTATCTGGATCAAGGTTTCCTGTTGGCTCATCAGCAATTATCATAGATGGATTGTTTACTAATGCTCTTGCAAGTGCAACCCTTTGCTGCTCACCACCAGATAACTCGTTTGGATAAACTTTTGCTTTGTCACTTAATCCAACAAGTGATAATACCATTGGAACTTGTCTTCTTATATGTCTTGGTGTTGCCTTTACAATATACATTGCAAATGCTACATTCTCATAAACTGTTTTATCAGGTAATAATCTAAAGTCTTGAAAAACAACCCCCATGCTCCTTCTTAAATATGGAACTCTTTTAGGTTTTAAAAAAGTAGTATCTTTACCATTTATAATAATGTTTCCAGAAGTTGGTTCCTCCTCTTTTAATATAAGTTTAATAAGAGTAGATTTTCCTGAACCCGAACTTCCAACTAAGAAAGCAAATTCGCCTTTATCAATTTTAAAGTTTGCATTATGTACTGCTTCTGTTCCTGTGTCATATGTCTTATTTACATTTCTAAATTCTATCATTTTATCATATTCCTTTCTATTTGATGACTATATTTTTAATATTCATCAAAAAGCTTCAATTCAGTTCTATGAGCTTATTTGAGTTTATAATCTTACATTTAATTACTTGTCTAAAATATCACACTCTAATCATAACAATAAAACCTATTAAATGCAATACTTTTTTCTAGAAAAAACGATATAATTTTTATGTTTTTTCCATTTTTTCAAGCTTATTCTTTCTTTTTTTCATTTTTAATCCATATTGCCATTTTTTACAAATTCTTTTACAATTGCATCTGAGTCAATCTCAAAATATTTCATTAATTCTACAGCTTTTCCAGAGCATCCAAATGTATCTTTTATTCCAAGTCTTGTAACTATTTTAGGATAATTGGTTGAAAGTACTTCACAGACAGCTGAGCCAAGTCCTCCAATTATATTATGATCTTCAACCGTAACAATCTTCTTAGTCTCTTTTGCACATTTTATAATCAATTCTTCATCAATTGGTTTTATAGTATGTATATCAACAACTCTTACATCAATTTCTTGCTCCGCAAGAATTTCTTTTGCCTTTATAGCTTCTGAAACAGTTACACCTGTTGCAAAAATTGTACCATCTTTGCCTTCCCCTATTTGCACACCTTTTCCAAATTCAAACTTTTGATTTTCATCATATATAATAGGTGTTGCAAGTCTGCAAAGTCTCAAATATACAGGTCCATCAATTTTAGATATTTCCTCTACAGCCCATTTTGTTTGTGTATCATCTGAACAGCACATAACCTTCATATTTGGAAGCGTTCTCATAAGACTTATATCTTCTATCATTTGATGTGTCGCTCCATCTTCTCCAACTGTAATTCCTGCATGTGTTGCACAAATTTTAACATTTAGTCTAGGGTATGCAATACTATTTCTTATTTGGTCATATGCCCTTCCTGCTGCAAAAACTGCAAATGTACTTGCATACGGGATTTTACCAAATGTAGAAAGTCCTGCAGAAATTCCCATCATGTTTTGCTCTGATATTCCAGCATCAATAAATCTATCAGGAAATTTCTTAGCAAAAATGCTCGTTTTAGTAGCACTTGATAAATCAGCATCAAGCACAACAATATTTTCATTTTTCTCTCCAAGATTAGCTAAAGCTTCTCCATAGCTTTGTCTTGTAGCAATTTTTTTATCCATATTCATAATTTTTCCTCCTACCTAAAACGTTTCTTTAATTTCATTTGCTTCATTTGTATCAAGCTCTGTAATCGCTTCGTCATATTGCTCTTTTGTTGGAGCTTGTCCATGCCATTCTGCTTTATTTTCCATAAAAGAAACTCCCTTTCCTTTTACAGTTTTTGCAATAATAACTGTAGGCTTACCTTTTGTTTGTTTTGCTGTATCAAACGCATCTATCAATTGGTTAATATTATTTCCATCAACATTTAAAACATTAAATCCAAAGCTTGCAAATTTACCAGCAATATTATCAAGTCCAGCGACTTCATCTATTTTGCCATCTATTTGAAGTCCGTTATTATCAAGTATTATGCATAAATTGTCTAACTTATTTTTATATGCAGACATACATGCTTCCCACACTTGTCCTTCTTCAATTTCTCCATCGCCTAAAATGCAATACACTCTGCAACCCGCTTCATTCATTTTAGATGCAATAGCCATTCCAACTGCTGCAGATATTCCTTGTCCAAGTGAACCTGTTGTCATATCAACGCCTGGAACTTTTTTCATATCAGGATGTCCTTGCAAAAAGCTACCTAATTTTCTAAATTTTTTTAATTCTTTTTTGTCAAAATATCCTTTTTGTGCAAGTATGGCATACAATGCTGGCGAGCAATGTCCTTTAGATAAAACGAGTCTATCCCTCTCCTTTGCATCTGGCATTTTAGGATTTACATTCATCTGATTAAAATACAATACTGTTAAAATATCTGCACATGAAAGTGAACCACCTGGATGTCCAGATTGCGCTTCATATACCTCTTCTATAATATTTTTTCTAACCTCATTTGATATAATTTTTAAGGCTTCTACACTTGTAATTTTCAATATTTTATCCTCCTACTTAAAAAATAGTTTATTTGTTTGTTTAACTGTTTCACAGTATATCACACCCCCTATAAAATAACAAGAAAACTGCATGAGATTTCACGCAGTTTTCATTTATTATTGTATTTCATTTGCAACTGTATTTAAAACATTTACAGAATTTGATATATCATTTATATTTTTATTTTGCAACTTTTTCTTGCTTTGCTCTTTTTCCTCTTTCTTTGTAAGCTTCTCTAATTTATCAATTAATTCTTGCAATTTTTTTACATCTTTTCCTACCATTTCAAGGTCACCATTTGATGTAGAATTTTTTAAATTACCATTTGCTTTAATTATTGCTTTTACCAAATCATCTGTACTATCTGTATTTTCTATATTTATATCCACTGCATATCTTGAAACAAGATTTTCCAATGCATCTGTTAGATTATCTCCTATTGCAAGTTTATTTCCAGATGCAACAACCACTTTTTTAAGTGTTGGTGTAGAATCAGTTTCATTTATATATTGTTGATATATAGGTTCTACGTATAATAATGTATTATTTAATGGTACAATAATCATATTCTTGCTAATTTTTGTTCCATTTACATTTAGTGCATCAATCTCTTTAGAAATCTTTTCATCTTGTTCTATTTGAGTATCAAGTTGCATTGGCCCTAAAATATTGCTATCAGAAGAAAATTTATATACAGTTAATTTAGGTTTTCCATTTTCATATGTTCCAACCATATATGATGTAATATTTTGCTTACCATATGGAGTAAATGGGATTACAAGTCCTAATTTACTTGTATCACTGTCTGTAGTTTTTACCATTGTATAATATGCTTCTATATCAGTTCCAGTTTTTGTTGAAACTCTACTTGTATTGTGTGTTGCAACATCCCATACGTCATTTCCTCTGTATAGTACATCTGATTGTATATTGTGATATCTTTCCATCATTGATGTTTGAATATCATATAAAAATTTAGGATATACAAATTGACTACTTATATCTGTTGAAATTTCTTCTGTTGTAAATAAATCTGGATAAATCTTTTCATATGCACTAGCAATTGGATCATTTCTATCTGTTATATAGAAATTAATTGTACCATCATATGCATCAATTAAAACTTTTACAGAATTTCTTATATAATTAAATTCCAACTTGTTTATTGCATCAAGTTGTAGCAAAGTTTTTTGTGAATATGGATAATTATCTGATGTAGTATATGCATCAAGTACCCAAATAAGTCTTCCATCTTCATTTACTACCATATATGGATCATTATCATATAGTAAATATGGCATTATTGCTTTTGCTCTTTTTAGAATATTACGATTCGTTAATATTTTACTGTCATGATTTACATTAGCAGATAAAGCAAGTTTTAGATCTCCCTCTTTTACTCCTAAAATAAATCTATCTAATAATCCAAGTTGTAATCCTGCTTTTCCAGCATAAACATTTTCTGCATTTTGCACTGTAGTAGTCGTTGATACTGGATAGTCAAATTCCTTTCTATTATTGCTATTTGTAACAATGTTATTGTTTGTTTGAAGTCCGAAATAAATTCTTGGCTCTGTAATAGTTACAACATCATTTTTTGATAATGTGTAATTTTTTTGTAATTTAAGTAAATTTCCAGATGTAGTTGTAGAAACGGCTGATGTAACTACAACACCATATCCATGTGTATATTCATATGTTTTGTTGTTATATGTTCCATTACTGTTTATTTCTCTTGGTGAAATATATACAAGTTTGTTTTTACCATTTACTCTATAATTTGCTATCTGAGTTGTAGAATAAGTATAATATCCTTTTTCTGTTTGAACTGCATTCAAATCCTTAAGTACTGTTGATTTATCTATAATTGCAATATTCTCAATTGTGTCTTGTAAATTGGTTAAATCATTTTCTTTAATTGTAGCTCCACCATTTGTTATTGAAATCTCATCTACTTCAATTCCATACGCACTTTTTGTATTCTTTATGTTTTGTTCAATACTTTGCTTTTCTTTATCAAGCTCATTTGGTGTAACAAATGCAATTTGAAATATTAACATTATTAAAAGTAATGATACAATATATATTGGAACCACAGCAATGCTGATTATTACTTTTTTTGTTTTACCTTTTTCAAAAGCTTTAATTGCTATAAATACTGAAACAATAATAACTATAGGTAGTATTCTATATCCCCATAATTTAATAGTAACGTCAGTTACACCTGCTCCATATATTGAATATGTTGTATCTTCTTGAAGTGACATGAATTTTTCAAACCCAATATTTTGTGTATGTATATATACAAGTCCTGCAAGTAATATTGCCGCAATCATTATCAAATTTAATAATTGTTTTAATATTTTACTTTTCTTTATAGTTTCTCTACTTATTCCTTCAAAATAAATATTAAATGTTGCAATATAATATATTGCACTATAAATGGCTATTCCAATTACAATAAATAGTAAATACATTATCATGAATTCGATAAAAGGTTTTTGGAACATAAAATATCCAATATCATATCCAAACACCGGATCATTTTTTCCAAAAGATGTACTATTCATAAATAGTAAGTATTTTTGAAGCATAACTTTTGAACTAATGCTACTAACAATGATAGATAAAATAAATGCAATTGACTTATTTGGAAGTTTTGGCATATTTCTTTTATCTTCATCAAAAAACACTTTTAGATTTTTTCTAATTTTTTTGTTTACTATAAAAATAATTAAAAATAAAGCTATAAAATTAATTATAAATGTAATTGCCATTGAATTTACATTTTGCCAAAATATGCCTACATATTTTGCTCCTATTTCAAGTGTTTCTAAATAATTGCCTCTAAATATTACATACCCTACAACTGCTGTAAGTATCAAAAATGCAAGCACAATATACATTCTTACTTTGCTCTTTTTTATTTTAATTTCTTCATTTTTCTTTTCTTGTTCTTTTGCTTGTTTTAATTCTCTTTTTATTTCTTCTTCTGATACATTATTTTGTTTATTATTATTCATACAAAATCTCCTTTATATCAAAGCATTAACAAAATCTGTACTATTAAAAATCTCCATATCATCAATTTGTTCTCCAACGCCAATAAATTTAACTGGCATTTTATTTTCAGCTACAATTCCAATTACAACTCCACCTTTAGCTGTACCATCAAGTTTAGTAAGTACAATTCCTGTAATGTCAACTGTTTCTTTAAATGCTTTAACTTGTTCAATTGCATTTTGTCCTGTTGTAGCATCCAAAACCATAAGAACTTCCTTTGATGCCCCTGGTAATTCTTTATCTATTACTCTTTTTATTTTTAATAATTCATCCATCAAATATTTTTTATTATGTAGCCTCCCTGCTGTATCACATATTAATACATCTGCTTGTTTTTCTTTTGCAACCTTTATAGCATCATATACAACAGATGCAGGATCAACCCCCTCTTGTTTCTTTACAATATCACAGCCTGCTCTGTCTGCCCAAATCTCAAGTTGTTCAACAGCCGCTGCTCTAAAAGTATCTGCTGCTGCTACCACAACCTTCTTGCCATCTTGCTTTAGTCTATTTGCCATTTTTCCTATAGAAGTAGTTTTGCCAACTCCATTAACACCTACAACAAGTATTACAGATGGCTGAGTTTCAAGTTTTAAGCTATTATCTACACTATCGAAAATATCTTTTATCTCATCTCTAAGAGCTTGTCTTACTCCTTCTTCATCTTGTATATTTTCTTTTTTTACTCTATCTCTTAATTTTGAAACAATTTTGGTTGATGTTTCAACTCCAACATCTGACATGATTAATGCTTCCTCTAGTTCCTCTAAAAGCTCTTCATCAACCTTTCTAAAATTGCTAAAAACATTATTCATTTTCTCTTCAAACGATGTTTTTGTCTTATTTAAACCTTGTTTTAATTTATCAAAAAATCCCATTTTTTCCTCCAAAATAAATTTTACTTTTGTTTTTGTATTTTCACACATTTTTAGTATACCATAATTTACCTCATTTGTACACTTTTTCCTCATAAATTAATATAATTTTAAGTTTTAGTTTCTCATTAAAATTTCAGAATTTAAAATAATTTCAAAACACCGTATGTTTTTTTTCATCGAAATCGCTGAATTTAAAATATTTTTATTAAATGGGTAGAAAAAAATAACTTAATGTGATAGAATATCAATTAAGTTATTTGCCAATATAGCTCAGTTGGTAGAGCAACGGATTCGTAACCCGTAGGTCAGCAGTTCGATTCTGCTTATTGGCTCCATAAGATAATTTGGAAAGGAGGAAAAATTTGAAAAAATCAAAAAAATCGCTTCAAATATTTATAATATTAATTGCAATAATCAATATTATTTTAACAACAAGAATACTTCTTATAAATATAAAATCAGATTCAAATATAGCTTCTTCAATAATAGTAATTATATTACAAATTATAGCAATTATTGTATCTGTTATATCTTTGAAATTTTCAACTTTCAAAAAAGTTTACTTGCTTAATATATTATCAATATTGATTTTGCTAATATGTTTTTTCATACCGGTTTATACAGATTATACTTTACCACCAAGTGCAGGAGGTTTTACCGCTGCAGTTTTACCAAAATTAAACAAAAAAAATATCTATAGAATAACTTTATCAAGTTACTATAAATAATAGTTAAATTTCTACTATTGACAACCTATGATATAATTATTATGTTAATTAATTTGTATCCTGTTTTCAGGAGGGCACGAGACAATTATTTTTAAAAAATTTTTTCAGGAGGAAAGAGTTATGACATTTTTTAGAAGAAAGCGGAAAAATGCTGTTAACGCAAATGTAAAGGTAAATGAGGTTTATGTTGTAACTTCGACAATTGTATCGAGTTATAATGATGAAACTGGCTGCGGACCTATGTGTGTTAATATGTATTTTCTGGCAAAGTGCAAAGATGGTGAGTATTATGAATTGTTCTCTGGTAGAAAGCTGGAGAAAAAGAAACAACCTGAAGATGGCTTTTTATTACAGACTTTTGATACTCCATACGTAAAGGAATCCGAGCCTTTGTCTAACTATTTGAAAAACTCCAATCAAGTAACAATTGATATTCAATCTTTGTTTGATTTTATAACAAATATGAATGTCTTGGACAAATTGGACTGTATTCAAAAATAAATGAGTAATAATGTTAAACAAAGTAGTGGAGCACAGTGTGCTCCACTACTTTTTAGCATTATTCAATTTTTAAAAGTTTAATTTCAACTACAGCCTTGTAGCTATGCGCTACAATTTCAATCGGATAATCATATGAATTAGTAAATGCAAAGTCTTTTGAACCATATGCAACAGTCGCATCATTTTCTGCATAAGCAGAACCAATACTATGTTTATGCAGTTCATCAGGTACAATACTTGTATCTCTTAAGGCATTATAAAGTGTTGTACTTACCTGGCAAACTCCACCACCTAAACCCTGTGCAGGCTTTTTATTAATAATAACAGGTGCAGTTAAATATCCTTTTTTGGCAGTAGTCTTTCCAACTACCTTGCTCCACCTGAATGTGTCTCCAGGCTTAAGAACAAGCCCGTTGATGGTATCGCACGCAATCTTCATATTGGTATCTCTATTTTCAGATGATTTATACTGAATTATTGAATGTCCAATTATATTTGACAATTCAGTTGATGTATCTTCCTCTTCAAAGGAAATATACTTCCAAAATACATATCCAGTCATAGAATTATAGTTGACCTTGAACCATTTTCTGTTTTGATCCACTATTTCAAAATACTCACCAGCAGGTATTGTTGTAAGTAACTCTGATGAACTACTTGGCTCTGACCGCATATTTACGCTATCAGCATACCTTACCGTAGCATACATGCCATCAATTGCAAATTCTTCTGTCTCAGCCTCACTGCTATCTTTTGGCTCTACAGAGCTTGCATATGTCCGCATTGGTACAGCAATACTAACAACTAAAACAAGTGACACTAAAAAGTTTTTGAAAGTTTTCATTTGAAATCCTCCCTATTAATATAATTTTTGCTTAGCTCTTTAATTATAATTTATTTTACATAATTTTGCAAGTGTTAATTGTTACTTGCAATTTTTTCCAATATATGTTATAATAATTATGTTAACATTTGTTTGACTCCTTTGGAGACACACATTAGATATTTTTACATCAAATAATTTTAAGGAGGCATATAATTTATGCAAGTTATGACTAAAAAATACTGTAGGTTTGATTTTGTTCGGTATATTACCGAAAAGCAGTTAAACAATCCGAATGGAAATGTTGCAATTTCCATTACGGAAAAAAACAATAAGGAGCAAATGATTTTTTTCAGAAGAAATCCTTATACTTTTGAATATGAAGTTTTAGTTTACAAATGCCGAAAATCAGATCATTACATTAAGAATTCATATGATGATATCAAAAGAATTGAGGAAAGTAACGTAGCTACAACATTTTTCTTTGATACCTTTGCAAAGGCAAAGTACTTTTTACAGTACTTCGGATTTTATCATAAGGAATATCAGTTTAGGCCATCAGCTAATTTGATGGTAGGCTAACTTGCAAAAACTGCACAGCATTTAGTTGTGCAGTTTTTTCTATTTATCTTTAAGCATTAAGCATTAATCATTCTAAGCCTTGCAACTATTTCTTCCAAACTTTCAATTAAATAATCTACCTCTTTTTTTGTATTATATTTTCCTATAGTCACTCTAAGTGAACTCTTAGCTATTTCTTTTTCAAGTCCAATTGCAAGTAATACACGTGATGGCTCAAGTGAACCCGCACTACAAGCACTACCACTTGATGCACATATTTTTTTCAAATCCAAATTAAGTAATAATCCTTCTGCATCAACTCCTTCAAAAGAAATATTAGCATTTCCAGGAAGTCTATTTATCATGTCTCCATTTATTTTAACTTTTGGTATCTTTGCTGTAATTTGATTAACAAAATAATCCCTAAGCTCTGTTATTTTTTTATTGTGCTCATCTAAATTTTGGTATGCAAGCTCTATGGCTTTTCCAATTCCAACTATTCCAGCCACATTTTCCGTTCCTGCTCTTTTGTTTCTCTCTTGATGACCACCATTTATGAAGCTGTGAAATTCAATTCCTCTTTTTACATATAAAACCCCTACTCCCTTTGGGCCATAAAATTTATGTCCTGATAAAGAAAGGCTATCTATGTTCATATCTTCGACATCAATTCTCACATTTCCTACAGCTTGTACTGCATCTGTATGAAATACAATTTCATGTTCTTTTGCAATTTTTCCAATTTCTTTTATCGGCTCTACTGTTCCAATTTCATTATTTGCAAACATTATACTTATCAAAATTGTAGTAGGTTTGATTGCTCTTTTAATTTCTTCTAAATCAACTATTCCCTTTTCATCTACTCCAATATATGTTATTTCAAATCCTTCTTTTTTTAATTGCTCGCATGTTTCTATTACAGCAGGATGTTCTATTTTAGATGTTATAATATGATTTCCATTTTTCTTATTTGCTCTTGCAATTTCTTTTATCGCAGTATTATCGCTTTCGCTTCCACAACTTGTAAAATATACTTCTCCTACCTCACAATTTAAAACTTTTGCGACCTTTTCTCTTGCATCTTCTATTGCTTTTCTACTTTCTCTACCAAGCTCGTATATCGCAGACGCATTACCATACATATTTGTTAAATATGGCATCATTTCTTTTAATACTTCATCATCTAGTTTGGTCGTTGCTGCATTATCAAAATATATCATCTTATTTTTTTCTATCCTCCATTAAATTCTCCAAAGTTTCACTATCAATGTACGAATTTATTACATCATCAAGCCCTTTCCAAAATTCAAATGTTCTGCATCCTTCTTTTTTCTCACATTCTACGCCTTCTACCACGCAGTAAATTGGTGCAATTTCTCCTTCTGTTGCTCTTAAAATATCTCCTACTGAATACTCGCTTGGAGCTTTAGCAAGTTTATATCCACCGTTAAATCCTCTTGCTGTCATAAGAAAACCTGCTTTATTTAATTTTGATATTATTTGCTCTAAATATTTGTTAGATACTCCTTGTCTTTTTGCAATATCTGTTAAAGAAATATATTCTCCATTGTTATGCATTGCTAAATCAAGCATTATTCTTAAGGCATATCTTCCTTTTGTTGATATTTTCATTTAATTTTCCCTCCTCATTTCTTAAAGCATTATTCATTTTTTCATACACTTCTTCTTTTATTTTAATTGCTATCTGTTTTGAATTTTTATCTTCACTTTTATGACAATAGATTGGTTCTAAAATAACCAATGTAACATCTTTTTTCTTTTTAAATAATTTTCTAAATTTATTTGGCTCTCTAAAACAAAATATCATTGGTATGATTGAAACTTCATTTTCCACTGCAAAATCAAAAGCACCATTCTTAAATGGTTTTATTTTTTCTTCTCTTAATGTCATTTCAGCCTCTGGATAAAAATGTATGCTTTTTCCTTCTTTCAAAGACTTATTAATTACATTTATAAATACCTTTTTATCCTTTATTTTTTTTGGAATTGGTATTCCTCTTAAAAATTTTACTAAGTACCTTACAAATAGAATATTAAAGGTCTGCTCTTGTGTTGTATAATAAACACTTTTTGTTCCATATGCTAGTCCAACCATTGCACAATCAAGTGGTAAAACATGATTTGACACACTTATTACTGCACCTTTTATATTTCTTATATTTTCTTTTCCCTCTATTTTTAAATCATATACTATTTTTAGCAACAACTTTAAAATTGGAAATGCTATAACATAGTATAATATATTTGAAAAAATGGAAAACACCAAAGAATGATGTGTTGTTATTTTCATAAATTCCTCTTATTTTTCTAATTCTTTTATTATTAATTCTGCAATTTTATCACATGTATTTTGTTTCATAAATTTTGCTTGATTTTTCACCATTTCATTTTGCAACTTCTTGTCAGTTAATAATTTTTTTACACTATCAATAACTTCTGGCACAGAATCACATTTTATTGACATCCCTCTATTACTAAAATAGTTTGCATTGTAATTTTCACATCCTGGTATTGGCATTGTATGAATAAATGGTTTTCCTAGTACCGCAATTTCCGTTGAAGTAAGTCCCCCTGGTTTTGTCAAAATAATTTCACTTTGTTTCATGTATTTATCTATTTGAATTGTAAAAGGAAGTAAAATAACTCTTTCGTCTTGTTCAAATTCTGCTTGTAAATTTTGTAAAAGTTCATTGTTTCTTCCACAAGCAACTATAAAATTTACGTTAGTTATATTTTTTACTAACTGCTCTACCATTTGCACTACATTTCCAAATCCCATGCTTCCAGTAAGTATTAATACATATCTTTTATCTTTATCAAGATTTAACTCATAACATATATTTTTATTTTCTGTATATGCCTTTCTTACCGGTATGCCATATGGTAACAATTTTTCTTCTGGTATTCCTTTTTTTATAAAATCATCTTTTAAATCCTCACTTGGAATTATAAAATAATCTGGTTTGCACTCTTCCCAAAATGGTATGCAAACATAGTCAGTTGCAATTGCTATAAATGGCACTCTATGCTTTTTATTTACTGCCGTTAACGCTTGTGCTGCAAATAAATGTGTTGTAACAACAAAATCATATTTATTTGCAACAATATAATTGTATAGCTTTTTTCTATTGAGATAATTTAATTGATACACAGGTGATTTAAGCTTTGTTTTTTGATATAATTCCCCAAGATGATATGCTGTTTTAAAAACTCTTCCCTGTCCTTTTGTTGATCTAATATATAAATTATTTACTCTTTCTTTTACTTTTGAATTAATTATATCCAAATATTCTATAAAATCTGCTTGTATTCCTCTATTAAATAAGTTCTCTTGCACAGCAAGCGCAGCAGTATTATGCCCTCCTCCTGTACCACAAGATAGAATCAAAATCTTCATATTTTTCTTCCTTTTCTATATATTACATAGTTCATATTTTAGCATAATTTTTTTGTAAAATCAATTCTCGTTTTTACATGTAACATAAATAATTATTTAATTAAGAACATAAGAGATATAAATTATCTAATAGCTAGAAAATATATAATCAAAAAAAGCAAATGAAATAATCTTCATTTGCTTTTGTTAACTCACACTCTCTTATTTAGAATGTTTACCTTTTCTTTTCTCTCTTGTATTATCGTCTTGAGTATTATAGAATTCGTCTATTTTCTTACTTCTTTCAGACATTTTATTTTGTTTTTCTTCAAGTTTTTTTTCAAAATCATTTTTCCTTAAAGATTTTGGTAAATCTTCATTATCTAATTTAGGTAGATTATTTGTATCAACACTTGGTGTATCGTCTTCCTCATCATTTCCTCTTGGGTTGTACATTCCATCATACAAATTTACTTTTTCAACAACATCATCTTCTTTTTTATGTTTAGCAATAGATATAATAATTATTATTAAAATAATTGTTCCAACAACACCTAATCCAATATATAAATACATTTTTTTATTGTCACTACCATTATTCTCATCTACTGCAATTGCATCTGATTGTGCAACATTTACAGTAATTTGATATGTTGTAACATCTTCTCCATTTGAAGATTTCACTAATATTGTTACTATATTTTCTCCAACTTTAAAATCTGTGTTTCCAAGTATTTCTACTTCTGCACTTGAACTTGAAGGTGTTGCAGTAATATTAAGCTCTGCTGTATTTGTTTTTTCTATTGTATATTCATAAATATTACTGTCAAATTCAGGATTAAGTGGTTGTCCATCAACTAATAATTCAGATAATTGTAATTGTTTTTTATTTTCTTTTGTTACATTTATATGATATGTTTTAGTTTCTTCCCCTGCAGTAACTATAATTGTTATCTTGTTTTTTCCTAAAGTTATGTTTTTGTTTCCTTCCACTTTTACATTTGCATTTGAGTCTTCTGCAGTAGCATTCACCTCTATTTTGTCTATATTTGAGCCTACTGTCATTGTATATTCTGTAGTACCTGCACTAAATGCTGGGCTTAAACCTGTTGGAGTAACAGTTAAAGATTTTAGATTTGTACTTGTTGCTTTTGATGAATCCTTTTTATCCGCAGTGTCATCAGTTTTTGTATCTGTAGTTGAATCTGTAGGCTTTGTTGTTGTAACTAAAGAACTTGATACATATTTTGTTGAGCCATTATATGAAACCCTATACCATACATATCCATTAACTGCTTTACCTGATGTTCCTGTTAATGTCATCTCTGTTCCTTTTTTTACAGATACCGCACTACTACTTGTTGACCAACTTGAACGTAAATTAATATTATCTTTTGCATACACTTTTTGATTTGTGCTTGTAAAACTTGGTTTTTGTTCACTACTTGATGATGAACTGTTTGAACTTGAGCTTGAGCTTGAGCTACTTGAACTTGAAGTAGTTTTCGGACTTACTGTTACAGTTGAAGTATTTGTAGTTCCATTTATACTAAACTTCACTGTATATTTTTTCTTTTCAGTTACCTCTGGTGCTTTAAATGTATATGTTCCAAGTGTTGATGTTCCATCTAATGATGCATAAGACACTTTTCCCGTAGATGAATTTACAGCTGCACCACTTGCTGAGCATCCTTTATATGTTAATCCTGAATGACTTACAAGTTCCATGTCATAGTTTTCCAATTTAGAACTTGATTTAACAGTTATTGAAAATGTTGCTCCTGACTTAACAGAAGGATCATTGCTACTATAACTCGCAAAAGATTTAATTGTTAACGCTAGTAAAAAAATTACTAATAACCCTATAATTTTTGATATTTTATTTTTCATTCTTTTTCTCCTTCATCTATATAGTGATTTTTGATAAATCAGCACTATATTTTAATATTAGTAAAGCATCTGCTGAGTTTACGACTCCATCTTTGTTAGAGTCCATTGCTAAGCTATAAGCTCCGTCTTGCTTAATTATACCCGCACTTTGTTTTAATACAATCAAAGCATCTACCGAATTTACAACTCCATCTCCATTTACGTCACCTTTTTTTACAACTGTATATGTCATTCCATTTGCTTTAATTGTAAAGCCTGTTCCAATATTTCCTGATGTAACTTCTTTGCTATCTGAATTTTTAATTATTGCATCAGATACAACTTTTTTAATATCTTGAACTGTTATATTTGGTTCACAAACCACATTTGTTCCGCTTGTCTTAAATCCTGTTCCTTTAATCTCTATGTTTGTTTGAGAATTTTTAACAACTTCAAAATATGGTCCATCACTATCTCCTCTTGCAACATATCCTTCTATTCCGTCATCTGTTATAATCTTATCCCAAACATAACCATCGTTATTTGATACTTCTTTTTCTATTCTTGTAAGTAAATCACCTTTTAAAGCATATGTAAGTATCTTTTGATTAGTTCCAGGATGCTCTCTTACTGATAATCCACTTGATGTAATAACTTTTATAGTATCTTGAGCTGTTGGAGTTGTATTTCCATCATCAGAGTCACTAATTTCTTTTAAATATCTTGATACAATATAACCTTGTCTACCATCTGATAAATAAATCCTTGTCCAATTCTCACCATCAATATTTTTATATTTGTCTTTTTCAACTATAATTACATTTTGTCCCACTGTTAATGTTGTTATAACTGTTGTTCCAGATGTTCCTGGGCCATTACGTACATTTCCAGGCTCTGTTGCAGTTCCTCTAATATTGCAATTTGTAATATCATCTAAAAGTTTAATTCCACTTGATATTACATATCCTTTTTTTCCATTATCAAGTACAACTTTGTCCCAATAGTATCCATTTGTTTTTGTATTTCCTATTTCAATCCTTAATACTTTACCATCCTTGCTAATTGTGCCAACCTTGCTTGATGATGTACTACGTGATGAATATACATTAGTTGATTGTGTTAATTGAATATTCTGTGTAACAATTGATTGTGAGCCTGGCTGAGGAGATCTTGTCTCTGGCATATTTTTAAACACCGGTATTACAAAGTTAAATGACCAACTTAGGCTTGAATCAATACTTTTGTATGTTTTTAAAACTGATGAACTCTCTGTTTTTGCTGCTGATACATTTTGTTGATACTGATGCCAATATAGACTTCCATCACTATTGTCTACATCAAATTTTTGTAAATATCCTGTATTTTGTCCTCTATTTATATATTCCCTTGCTAAAAACTCTGCTCCACCTTTTATTGCTTTTTCAGGGTCCGTCCATTTTTTGCTTTTAGCATATTTTAAAGCATTTTGTATAATTTCTTTACCTGTATCTCCACTTGCATTAATATTATAAAAATTATAATATCCAACATAACCTGAATATTTACCTGTTGCAGTTGAGGAAGGATTTTTGCCAGGTCCTTGCTCCGTTCTTATTCTTGATGCAATGTGATATGGGCTTATATTATTTGCTTTAGCTGCATCATATATCACTTGTGCATATGATTTATTTATTGTTCCTGTTTTTCCATCTGTTTTTGTATATGTAATTTTGTCTCCTTGCAAATATTGACAATCTGCAATTATTTTCTTAACTCCATCTACTGTATATACTCCATCAACCCACTGTAAATTTTCAAATTGAAATACATAATCTTCAAATAATGAATTACGAGGATCCATATAATATGCAACTGTTGCCTCCGATGCGCACTTCCAACTACCATTATCATATTTTTTATCTTTACATACAGAGCAAACCCACTCTCCTGTCTTACTTGAACTTACAAGGTTTCTCCCATGTTTTGCTGTTGTTTCGTTTTTTAATACTTGATTCCAATCTAAATCTGTATAAAGTATCGTAAATGTCCAATTTGGATGAGCCTTTTTTAATGAATCTATCAATGTTCTATATCCTGGATATTTTGAAGAATTAAATGACGAGCTACTATACTTTTCTGTATATTGAGCTGCCTTAACTTCAGTGTTCATCATGCTTAAAAACAGACATGATAAAAATATTATTGTGACTAAAATATATATGAATTTGTTTGAAATCAATTTAATTTGCATAAATTTATTCATAGGTAACACTTTTTTACCTCCTCATTAGTTTTTGTTATATTTTTAACAAATACAGTATAACATTAAAGAACTTTTCAGTCAACAAATTTCTACATTTTTTATACATGTAAATTGTGGTATTTTAGCAAATTTTATCTAGTGTGTGCTTGAGGTTGTCAAAAGCTTTTTTATAACCTCTCTAAAGCTTTTGTCAAATTTTCCTTTTGGTTTGTCCAAAAGCTCCGTCTCCTTTGACAACCTTGAATAAATTATTGCATTTTTAGTGACATTTTTTATATAATATGATACAATAATTGCCGAAAACAATATTATTTTTAGGAGTTGAGGTTATATGGCAAAAATATTTGATGAATTAATGGAAAGAGGATATGTAGAACAGATCACTCACGAGGAATTGAAGGATACTTTAAACAATGAACATATATCATTTTATATTGGTATTGATCCTACTGCAGATAGCTTACATGTTGGACATTTTATGTCTTTAATTGTTGCAAGTCGTATGCAAAAAGCAGGTCACAAACCTATCATACTTGTTGGTGGTGGTACAGCAACGATTGGTGATCCTTCTGGAAAAACTGATATGAGAAAAATGCTTTCACGTGAGCAAATTGATAATAATGTTGCACACATAAAAAAACAAATTGAAAAATTCTTAAGTTTTGAAGGAGAAAATGGTGCAATAATTGTAAACAATGCTGATTGGCTTCTTGACCTACATTTTGTAGATTTTATGAGAGAAATAGGTTCCCTATTTTCTGTTAATAAAATGCTTGCAGCAGAATGTTATAAACAAAGAATGGAAAGAGGTCTTACATTTTTTGAACTTAGCTATATGCTAATGCAGTCATATGACTTCTTACATTTATACAATACATATGGATGTAAACTTGAAATGGGTGGAAATGATCAATGGTCTAATATTTTAGGCGGTGTTGATTTAATAAGAAGAGTCGGACATTCTGATTCATATGGTTTAACATTTAAGCTTCTTACAACAAAAGAAGGTAAAAAAATGGGTAAAACAGAAAAAGGTGCTCTTTGGCTAGATCCTGAAAAAACATCTCCATACGAATTTTATCAATACTGGAGAAATATTGATGACGCTGATGTAAAAACTGTTTTATCACTTCTTACATTTCTACCAATGGACGAAGTTAACAGACTTTCTTCATTAAAAGACGAAAAAATTAATGAAGCTAAGAAAGTAGCTGCATTTGAAATAACAAAATTAATCCATGGCGAAGAAGAAGCGAGAAAAGCTGAAGAAGCTGCATCTGCCCTATTTGAAGGAACTGGAAATCTAGACAGTATGCCTACAACACAAATAGAAAAAAATATATCTATTTTAGATGCAATGATAAATGCAGGTCTCGCTCCATCAAAAGGACAAGCAAGAACTTTAATAAATCAAGGTGGAATTGCATTAAATGATGAAAAAATTTCAGACACAAATTATATTTTATCTGAAAAAGATTTCAAAGATGGATTCGCAATTTTGAAAAAAGGTAAAAAGATATATCACAAATTAGAAGTTAAATAAGCCTTATATATTAGGCTAAAAGGAGGAAAATATGAAAAAAATTGCTATTGTTGTTCCATGTTACAACGAACAAGAAGCTATTCCCTATTTTTATGAAGAAGTAAACAAAGTAAGTAACACAATGAGAGATAAAACTGAATTCGAATTTTTATTCGTAAATGATGGTTCTAAGGATGATACTTTAAAAGTTCTTAGAGAATTAAGTAAAAAAGATGAACGTGTAAAATATATCTCTTTTTCAAGAAACTTTGGTAAAGAATCTGCTATGTATGCAGGACTAAAAGAAGCTACTGGTGATTATGTTGCAATTATGGATGCAGATCTTCAAGATCCACCTGCACTTCTTCCTGAAATGTTTGATACACTTGAAAAAGGAGAATATGACTGTGTAGCTACAAGACGTGTAACAAGAAAAGGCGAATCAAAAATCAGATCATTTTTTGCAAGATTATTTTATAAAATAATGAATCTAATTTCTAATACAGAAGTTGTTGATGGTGCTAGAGATTTTAGATTAATGTCAAGACAAATGGTTAATGCAATACTTGAAATTGGAGAATACAATAGATTTTCTAAAGGTATTTTTGGATTTGTAGGATTTAACACTAAATGGCTTGAATATGAAAACATTGAGAGAGTTGCAGGAAAAACTAAATGGTCATTTTGGAAATTACTTTTATATGCACTAGATGGTTTTACAGCATTTTCAACTAAACCACTTAATATCTCAACATTTGTAGGTATACTATTTTGTTTAATATCTTTAATAATGATTATTTTTATAATTTGTAAAACACTTATCTTTGGAGATCCTGTTGGTGGATGGCCATCACTTGCATGTATAGTTTTATTTGTAGGTGGAGTTCAACTATTCTGTACAGGTATAATGGGTGAATATTTATCAAAGACATATTTAGAGGTAAAAAATAGACCAATTTATATTGTAAAAGAAACTAATGTAAATAAAGAAAAATAATTTTTTAAGGCTACTATATATATTAATAGTAGCCTCATTATTTTTTAATATTATAGAAATTATCTATGCTTGCTTTATCCTCGATGTTAAAGCAATTTCTTTACAAGAGGGATTTTTTTTAAAATCCATGTTATCATATATCCCACTACAAAAACTGAAATTTCAAGTCCAACCATTGCAATAATCTCGTCCACATACTTAACTAAAAATTCTGATATAAAATCAAGTCTTTGTATTAGTAAGTCTGACAGTAAATATATTCCAAATGTATGTGTTGCAATATTTGCTACAACCCTTCCCTCTTGAACATTTTTATTCTTAAGAACAATATATTTTGCAATATAAAACACTGTAAGACTTGGAATTGCAATTGTTATATATTCTGTATTGTCCATGAAAACTTTATTTTCAGCATCTCTTACTACATCATAATATGTAAGCCATACTGATATACCAATACATATAATTGATATTATAATACAAACAATTAAAATAGCTTTATTAAAATACTTCTTGTCCAATTTATTTTCAATAAGATATCCCATTATAAAGTAAATAACATATACAGATATTATTGGAATATTAAAGCAATAAGTTATTGGTTTATATTCCAAATAGTGATTAATTATTGGAAACACACCCATAAATATTGTCCAAATTACCAAGCAATATATATAATCCTTTGTTTCCATATTTTTTACAAGTTTTCTAAGCATTGGTAGCATAATCATTAATCCAAGATACATGTACAAATACCAATAAGCATTAGTAATTGGAACATGAAGTATCTCTTGCCAAAATTCCTTTAGAGAAAATGTTGTTTCTTTTTTTATCACCATATTTATATAGTATACAAATGAAAACACCACAATTACTAATGCTGTTCTTAATACTCTCTTTTTATATAAATCTTTGTAACTTTCTTCTTTTCCAAGGAGAACTGCTCCTGATATCATAATAAATAGTGGGACTGCAACTTTACAGATGTAAAGCATTGTTGCAGATACAAACCATCTTGCTGATGGCTCAAGTGATAAAAGCATAGTATTATCTGTATGATTTATTATAACAAAAAAACATGCAATAATTCTTAGTATATCCAAATTTAATTTTCTATATTTTTTAGTTTTATCTATTACTATATTTTTCTCTGTCATCTTTTTCACTTCCCGTATTAGCCTGTTTCATTATTTCGATTTGATTAAGCATAATTTCAAATAACTGTTTATTTTTCTTTGCAATAACCTGAAGTATAATTCCTGTTGTTGATAAAAGTAGACTACAAACTAATAATATTCCTGATACTATTAAAGTCGGAAATCTTGGCACAAGCCCTGTTTTAAAATACTCAGAAAATACCGGTATTGCAAGCACACATGTTATAATAAATAGCAATAAGGAAATTAAATTAAAAAATAATCCTGGTTTATATTCTTTAAATAATGTAGCTATTGTTTTTATTACTCTTGCTCCATCCTTATATGTGTTTAATTTCGACACACTCCCATTTGGTCTATTTCGATATTGTACTGGAATTTCTTTTAATGTAAAATTTTTATCTATTGCATGTATTGTCATTTCTGTTTCTATTTCAAAACCTTTTGAAAGTATTGGATAGCTTTTTACAAATTCATAACTAAAAGCTCTATATCCTGTCATAATATCATTTATTTTACTTTTAAATATTGTATTTATAAGGCACCTGACAATTTTGTTTCCCGAATTATGAAATCGTCTTTTATTTTCTTTAAAATATGTTGAAGACAACCTGTCTCCTATAACCATGTCATATCCATCTTTTAAAACAAATTCACACATTTCTTGTGCATTTTCTACTGGATAAGTATCATCACCATCAATCATAAGATAACAATCTGCATCAATTTGACGAAACATACTTCTTATTACATTTCCTTTACCTTGTTTTCTTTCATATCTTACAATAGCTCCGGCTTTTCTTGCAATTTCGTCCGTTCCATCTGTAGAATTATTATCATACACATAAATATCTGCATCTGGCAAAGCCTTATTGTAATCTTTTACAACCTTCTCTATAGTTTTGCTTTCATTATAACATGGTATTAATACTGCAATTTTACTTTTCATATTTGTTTATCTCTCTTTTCTCTTTTCCATAGTATTCTTCCCGAAATTTTCTATAAATATTATTATTTCCAAAATTAAAATGCCAATTATACTAATTACAAGTCCTTCTTTCAAATATGGAGTAGTATATTTCATTTCAATTTGATGCTCACCTTTTGTAATATTTATTCCTAAGAAATATTTGTTTGCAATAAATGTACTTACTTCATTGCCATCAACATATACTTTCCATCCTTTGTTATACAAAGTAGCAAATTGTAAAACACCATCTAATTCTGAATTTGCTACTGCTTTTAAATAACCATTTTTATATTCTGTTACTTCAAAATTTGATTTTTTTAAGTTTGCTATATCATCTGCATAATCATTCATAGAAACAGCAAATAATTTTATCTGACTCAAATCATATGTACCAATATTTTCAAATGTTAATGTTATTTCTCCTGAAGTTTCATCATAATATCCTAAATTCACAAGTATGCTTTTGTCATCTATATAATATGGTGATGTCTTATAATTTCTAACTATTTTTGTTGTAGTTTTGTTATTAAAACTTGCTGTTATTTTATACTCATAATTAGGTTGATACCATCTATATTGTCTTTTAACTTTTCTAATTTTTTCTTTAGAAGAATTACTTGAAATTTTGCTTTTAATCTTTGCTCTTTTTGTTATTGGATAAAAATCTGTATTATCAATATTTAAATAAATTTCACTTTTTCTAACCTTTCCAATCTTTAGCTTAATTTGATTATTGTCCAATTTTTTTATTTTAACTTTATTATCTTTTATTATATTATTTTCGTCAATCAGTTCATATTCTATCTCTTTTATATCATTTTGTTTAATTGCATTAATAGCATTTTCATCATGTTTTATTTCAGTATAAGTATTGTTTTCTAAAGCTACCGTTTTTAATAAACTACTTTCTTTTTCAAGTGCACTTAAGTTGTTATATTCATCTTCATTTATATAACTTGTATATAACATTCCAAATGGGAGTACATAATTATTTACATATATATTTGATTTTCCTTCATACTCCTCTATTTTTGAATATCCATATGGAACACAATTGTTATTTCCTTTTTTTATAAGATATTTAGTTCCAAGTAAAGTGTTTATCTTAGTCCTAGAATCAAATTCCTTATATCCAAAATTTACTTGATTTTGAATATTTTCTAAATCCTTGTTAATTTTAGAATATAAATTTGGTATAATAGAATAATATAATGTCTTTTTTGCGACAGGTGCTGGTGTACATGGGCCGCGATTGAAAAATCGACTGGAGCC
>CAJMLO010000008.1 GCA_905214245.1 uncultured bacterium | reverse complement strand
ATTATAATAATGTTACCAATATTATTTGTGTCCGGAGTAATACTTGTAAATTCATATATTCATCCAGATAAGGTTCCAAGCTTTTTTGGATGGAAACCATTTATTGTGTTATCTGGTTCAATGGAAACTAAGATATATGCTGGCGATATTGCAATTATTAAAGAGACAGATAATAATAATTTGAAAGAAAATGATATAATTGCTTTTAAAAAAGGTGAAACTGTTATTACACATAGAATTGTTAAAATAGAAAATAAAGATGGAAAAAAGATATTTTATACAAAAGGAGATAATAATAACACAATAGATAATGAAACAGTATCGATTGATGAAATTGAAGGAGTATATGTTTCTAAAATTTCAGGACTTGGAAATGTTGCAATGTATTTGCAAACACCAACAGGCATGATTTCATGTCTCTCGATACCAATAGCGCTTATGATTGTCATGCAAATTATGACATCCATAAATGAAAACAGGAAGATAAAGGAGGTGAAAAACAAATGACAAAAAAGAATACAAATCTTTCAAAAACAGTGGGACTTTTATTAGTATTAACATTACTTGCTTTAATTGCAATTTCTGGAACATATGCTAAATATACAACATCTGTATCTGGAAATGCAACAGCAGTTATTGCAAAATGGGATATTAAATTCACAAATGATACAAAGACAATAGCTAATAATTTTAATATTGATTTAGCTAAAACTATGACATCAAGTGATAAAACTAATACATTTATCCAACCTGGATCTCAAGGTTCTTTTAAAGTTAAAGTAACAAATGATAGTGATGTACCTGCAATGGTAGTTGCAACAGTATCTGATAATTCAAATACAATATTCCAAAATGGACAATTTACATTAACAGTAGAGGGAAATACAGCTGCTGAAGGTGTTGAAGTTGCACCAAAGGCTTCAAAAGAAGTTACAATAACTTGGAAATGGAACTATGAATCAGCAGATAATAAAGACACAGTTGATGCAGCAGATACTGTAATTGGAACTGGCTCAGATAAAACAGCACAAACAATTTGTGGTATAACATTATCTGCAACACAAAAAGATATAACAAAATAGTACTAAAAAGATGAGAGTTTTTAATAGCTCTCATGAAAGAAGTTAATATGATTTTATTTTAGTCAATTAACTTTTTTCATGAAAGTTATTACTAAAATATTGTAATAGTAATAGCGATAAAAAGTCGCTTTGTTTAGGTTATAAGGAGTACTCTATAATGCCAAAAAAGAGAAAAAATATAATTATCTTGATAGTAATTTTAATAATCCTTATTTTAATTTGGATGATAAGTAAATTTGGTCAAATAGGTTCAATAGATACAATGACTAATACAGTAGATATAATAAAAATTACTGAAAATAATTATGATATAGATAAATTAGAGGATTTAAATATTTTTAAAAATCCAGATTTTTTAAACCAAAAAATTATTGCACCTATGTCAAGTAGTTCTTATCATTTTGTTGTAAAGAACACATTTAACGAAAAATTGATTTATTCAATAAAAACAGAAGAGATAAATAAACTAGGCGTAAATATGAAATATAGGCTGAAATTAAATAACGTATATGTTATTGGTAATGAAACTACCTATGTTAATATTCAAAATTTAAATTTATACAATGTAATTTTATTTGAGAATTCATCTGATATTTATACATTGGAATGGAAATGGGAAAATTCAGATAATGACACTAAAATTGGAGAAAGTGAATACGGAGATTATAAACTAAAGCTTAACATACAGGCAGAGATATTAGATATAAATAATTAAGAAGGTGTAATGTGAGATATACGAATGATGTTATTAATAAAAAAATAAAAGATGGAAATAGGAGAAAAATTATATTTAGAATTGTGATATATATTTTGATAATACCTATTATAATTTATAATATTTCTCTTATAGTTTTTTCAATAATAAATAAAAATGAAACCCCATGTTTTTTTGGCATAAAGGCGTTTGTTATTGTATCAGGAAGTATGCAACCAAATTTAATGATAGGAGATGTAGTTATTGTAAAAAAATGTGATAAGAATGATATTAATGTAGGAGATATTATTTCGTATAGGTCTGGACAATCTGTAATAACTCATAGAATTGTTGAATTTATTGAAAGTGATGGACAGACAGGATATATTACAAAAGGTGATAATAATAATGTTAAAGATAATGTAGTTGTAAAATTTGAAGATATAGAGGGAAAATATATTGGAAAAATTAGTAAACTTGGAAATGTAGTATTATTTTTAAAAAATAAGATTGTTATTATTAGCATTATTTTGATTTTTTATTTGATATATGTTCATGAATTAAAAGTAAATGAAAAGATTCAAATAAGAAAAGAGAAGAGAGAAAAGTTTGAAAAGAGATGATAATAATGAGACGCAAAACAGCAATAAAAAATAATAATTTGCTAAAAACCGTGCAACTATTACTATTTACTACTGTTATCGTTGCGTGTGTTGCACTTGCAAAATTTAGGACTGCAATGGGAAGTAGTGTCGTAGCTATTATGGCTAATCCTAAAACCATATTCACTGATCAAGTTAATTTGAGTAGTTTGAAACCAGGAGGAAGCATTACTTCAAATTTTGTAGTAAAAAATTATAATGAAAATGGAATATCAGATGTTTCAATGATATATGTAATTAAAATTGAAACAGGAAAATATTTGCCACTTGAATTTACAATAAACAAAATAAATGATGGACAAGCTGAAGGAGAAAATTTATTACAACAAGACAATTCAACTTTAAAAATAGAAATGCCAACAGAAAAATATGAACAAGAATATCAAATAACTGTAAAATGGAAGGATGAAGAGAAAAATTATTTGTATAGTGATGAAATTGATTATGTTAAAATTATTGTTGATAGTTATCAAAAATCAATTTAATTGACAAAAGAAAGAGGAAGAGAAGATGAAAAAATATAGTAAACGTATTTTTATAATATGTTTTCTTTTAGGCATAATTGTTATATCTGCATTCAAAATGTGGCCAGAAACAAAAGCGTCTCCGAAAAGTGAAAAAAATATTGTTGTAAAATTTTCTGCAGGAGATAAATTTGAAGGAGCTTTTCAGGAAAAGGATTATGACTTAACTGCAAATAGGGTAAATGGATATATAACATTGCCAACAGGTTTTTCAAAAACAGTTGATATGCTTGAAGATTCATATTATCAAAAAATTGATGATGAGACATATATATTTAATGAAGGAGATTATTCATATTCTTTTACAGGATGGAAAATAAAAAATGTAGAAACATTAACACCTTCAGAAACAGTTTTTCAACCAGGAGATACAGTTTCCATAGATACATTATATGAATTTGATACAGACAATGACGGAGTACTTGAGCTTGAAGCTTTATGGGGAAAAGTAAGGTATATTCAAAATCCATATTCAAATATGTATTATACAGATTATTGGATTCTTGATATGGATAAAACAAAAACATATGAAAAAACTGGAGCTTGGAATTATAAATATGAAGCTAATAATCTTATACTAAATGATGGAAAAGATAGGAATAATCCATTAAGTACACTCGACTATGCATATTATTTAATTTATCAAGAAGATTATAAGAATAATTTTTCAAATGCAAATTCAAAAAATGCATATGAAAATGTAATAATGCTTACAGGAAACTTAGATTATATTAAATCAAGTAATAATGGCTCTGGACAAAACAACTATTTTACTGTATATGATTTATATGATGGAAGTAAATTTGATAGTACAAAAAGATATATATTTGGAGAATATGTGGCACAGAATAATTCATTTGGATGTGTTGGAATGTACAATAAAAACGGAGGATTAGATCAAAAATTAACATATAATAACTATATGTATGCTCCAAGTATAACATTTAAAAGCTATGGCGATAATCAGTATATATTACAGGTAAGCGGTTTTGGATATTATGATAATGTATATAATTCGATAAGATTCGATAATGTATATTATAAGGCAGAAGACAGCAAAGATAAGAGACCTAAAAAAATAAATCCAGTTCAAATTGGTTCAGAAACAGCTTTTTGGGGAAATAAAAATGGATATCTTGAATTTACGGAGAGATCTTATGCATCAGGTTTTTCTGTTTTAAGAACTGCTACTACGCAAACGGTTGTATTAAATAATGGCAAATTTCCATCTTGGCAAACAAGTTGGTCGACAGGGCAAATGAAAAGTCAGTATAACTATGATTTACATTGGTATATGGGAAAGAATGCTATTGTAACAGATGCAATTACGTTAGGAACAACGGCATCATATGATAATTCAAACAGTATTGTAGAACAAAGTTTTAGACTTATTGTTAATGGAGGTACAGTTTCTCATATATATGGAGGAAGTTTTGGAAAGCTTTCAACATCTTCTGGCAAAAGAGAGATAATAGTTATTGGTAATGGGGAAAATAATACAAGGAACAATCCAAAAATTGGTGATATATATGGTGGAGCTAAATCAGGAACTTTTTATGGAGATGCATATGTTACTTTAATTAGTGCTAATAATGTTGGAAGTATATATGGAGGTGGATGTGATTTTACATCAACTACATATGGAAATGTATATGTGAATGTGCAAAATTCGACAATAAATGGAAATATATATGGAGGAGGATTAAATGGAAATGTAAAAAAGGATTCTTCTCAAAATGGTGGTAATGTTAGTTTAAATATACAAAATTCAAAAATACTTGGAAATATATATGGAAGTGGCACAGGAGGTACTCAAGTTTCAACTGTGGCATTAACAAAAGGTGCAATACAGAGTGATACTAATTGGCAAAATGAAGAATTTATGCCAGATGATGATTTTTTTAATAGTATTAAAAATTCAAGCAATGGAGATTACAATACAGACTGGAGCTGGCGTAAACCTGCAAGTGGTTTTCCATTTATTCAAAAAAATACTGAGTATATATGTGTTGCTATATATAAAAGCGCATATTGGACAAGTAACACTCCAAACAGTTTGGTATTTCAAAGAAACTACACATATGCGTATCTCTCTCTTGCAATTGTTGAAGGTGATGTAAATATTATTATAGACGATAGCACAGTTGGTACAAAAGATAGTACAATAGATGGGAACGTCTATGGTGGAGGGTCACTTGCAACTGTTGAAGGTGATACATATGTAACAGTAAAAAATAATTCAATTGTATATGGAAATGTTTATGGTGGAGGAGATGGAGTTACAAAACCTAAAAATGTAACAGTATATTATGAAATTAGTTCAAATGGATATGTACCTCCAACATACACAATAACTAGGGATAGCAATGGAAACATTGTTTCTGTATCAGGGCAATCAGAAAATTTAACATACAAGAACAATGTATATTCAAAAACTTTTACATGGAGCGATGATGAAAATTTAAAGGAAACAAATGGAATAAATGCAGATAATTGTACTATATATTCAAAAAACGTAAATGATGTTGGAATTGTTAAAGGAAATACTAATGTTAATATAAGTAATTCGACAGTTGAAAAAAGTGTACTTGCAGGTGGAAATGCATCGGATGTATATAAAGCAACTAATCTTATAATAAATAATTCTACAATAAATGATGTATATGGTGGAGGTTACTCAGGTGATGTTGAATCAAATGCAACAGTTACTATAGATTCTGGAACATTTAAAAACGTCTTCGGAGGGGGAAATCTTGGAACTGTTAAGGGAAGTACAATTGTTAATGTTGCATCAGAAAATGATGTGAACCTTAAAATTACTAATTTATTGTATGGTGGGGGAAGAGGATATGATGCTGATAATGATGGAGATGCATCAGATTTTACAACAGTTTATGGAACTTCAACTGTAAAAATTCAAGGAATAAATACATATGTTGAAAATTATGGCTCTATAACTTTAGGCTCTGTTCAAGGAAAGATAGATGTTACATTTAAAGATTATTGGACAGGAAATAATACAGCAAAATATAAAACAATGAATGGTATAGATAGAGCAACAAATGTTTATTTTGAAAATAGTTATGTGCTATTAACAAACAAAGATGACAAAGGAAATCTACTTGGTATTAAATCAGTGGAAAATATATTTATACCAAATGGTAGTGGCCTTAAAATATCTGCTCCGGGTGAAATTTCTGGAAATTTCGAAGGGGGAGGAGAATTATACCTTGATAGTGAAGTTTGTTTAGTAATTGGCGGAAATATCACAGGTAAAACAACACTTGTTTTAAATCCATTGATGTATGAAAATGAATCTTATACAATAAAAGGTGGAGAGAATAATCCATATCTTAAGGTATATGGACAGATTCCAGAAGATATGTCGACTAATGAAGCTACAGCCTTGGTTAGTGGAGATTCACAATATTCAATTATTTATAAACAAAAGGATAATTTTACACAATATTATATAAACAATGATATTACTATAGATAAAAATCTTGTTGAAAGTATAATTTTTCAAGAAGGAAGACAGTATAATACAACAACGGATAGCTGGAATAGTGGAAATGTTCAAATATTGCAAGATGGAATTGTAAGCGGTGATTTTAAATTAAAATATCAATTTAAAAAGGATTCATCACTTGGAAAAAAATATCAAAATATTCATAGAAGTATTATAATGAGTTCTGGGGAAGATGCTGTTTATATACCTGCAAATACAAAAATAACAATGGTTGTAGGTAATAAATATTACAATTTTACAACAAAAGAAAAAATGAATGAAGTTGAATTAAGCAATTTTATAAATATGACTGATAACAGCAGTTATAATGAAATTAATAATGTAACAGATGTTGCATCTGGTAATACTGTAACATTAATGTATTCATATAATGAGCAATATAGATTTGTATTTGATTTTTCAGATTGTAGTGAATTTTTAAATTCAAATAAAACATATAATATTTTATTAAAAGTACAAGATATTATAGAGGAAATTAAACAACCCGAATATTCATCAACTAATATTGTTAATGTTCAAGCTAAAAGAAATGTAATATATAATGGAAGCATAGATAGAAAAGCATACCTGCAAAGAGGTAAAATAAAATTAAATGGGAATATATTTGTTTCAGCAGTAGCAGATAATACTTCATATGATCCTGATTTAAATTATGAGCTTGCATTAAAAATAAAACTTCAGGCTGAACAAAAAAATGAAATTAATATTCCAGATGGAACAATTGTTAATGTTAATAACGAAAAGAAAAATATTAGTTTAAATAATATAATAAATATCGTTGATACAATAACTAAAAATGAATTAAATGAAGAATTTAATGTTGAACTTGACATGAGTGGAGTAGCTTATGATAGTAGGCTATTAGATGCAGGAAAATATAATTTGGTTATTGAAGGCTATACAAGTGAAAATGGAACTTTAAGAAATAAGCTTTCTCATCAAGAATACCAATTTGAAATTATTACTAAAGATGATTTTGCTTTAGATGCAAAAATAGTAGATGAGACAGCAAATGAAGATAAAATATTATTATTTAATAATGATAAGAAAAAATTAAATATAATAGTTAATAAAGGTACTATTGCTGAACCATACATAAAAATTAAATTGCAAAAGAGATTATCAGCATTTACTTATTCTGATATAGAAAACAATATAATAGTAGACCAAATTAATTCAGCAGAATTAGTTGAACTTAATGAGATTAAAATAGATAATACTTTAGATAAAGGAATGTATAGATTTGTTATAACCTTATATGATAAAAATGGAAACAGTTATACAGAAAAAACTGTTAATTTCTATGTTGAATAATTTATAGAAGGGAATATGTAAAAATGAGAAAAGTTAAAAATAAAAAAATCAATTTAATATTTTTAATAAGTCTTGTGTTTCTTTGCACTATAGTAACATATTCCTTTTCTAAATATGTTATACAAATTTCTCAGATACATATACAGGAAGCAAATAATTTTTACTTTAAAAGTAATATATTGGATAAAGAAGACAAGCAATATATACTTAACGACTGGGATGGAATTAGCAAATATACAATAAATGCTAATTTATGCAATTATGAAGACTTACTTAGAATAAATGATGAAGATATAGAATATAGAGTAGAAGCTATTTCTAAAACTGCTGGAATTAGTGTTAACATTAAAACTGGAAGTCAAGGAAAATTAACAGGAAAAGTTAAATCAGAAAATAAAATTCAAATTGAAATTACCTCATCAAGACAATTTACAAAGGAAGAATATGCTGAAGTAGAAATTATTGTAACTTCTACTAAGCCATATGAGAAGGTCTTAAAGGGAGCATTTAAAATTAATGTGGAAAATATTGAAAATTATAAAACAGAATTAAAAGATGAGGGTGAATATGTATATTTATATATTACAACGTACGATTTTGACAAAAATTTAAAAATATCATATGATAGTACAAAGCTTGTACTAGACACAGGCAATGAAATTTTGCGGAAATACAACAATTTCAGATAATTATTTTGTGCTTTCAATTGATAAACGCAATAATTATAAAATAGGATTTATAAAGAAAAATTCAGATGATAAAATAACAATAGGAGATTCTATTATTATTACTAATCAAGAATAAGAGAGGAAAAATACTATGTTATACGAAACTACTGATAAAGAAAATTTAAGTTTGAAATATAATAAAATAGCAGATGAGATTAAAGATGATATTAAATTACAAAAACAAAAAAGAGAAACTTTACATGAATGTTTAAAGAAGGTATCCGAATATACGGATAACTTGAAAGATGTTCCTAATTTACAAGACTTATTTTTAATATTTGAAAATTTAAAAAAAGCTCTTGACTATGAAAGCGAAAATATAAATTTACTAAAAAAATTCGAAGAAAAAAATAATAAGATATATGAAGAGTTAAAAAAAGAAAAGGAAGTAAATATTGAAGAATTCAATATTGAAAGAGAATCAATTAATAAAAAGATTAAAGAAAACAATTTAATAATTGAAAAATTCTTTAGAGAGTATATACAATATTGCTCTTTTGATATACAAAAAAATGATAAATTGAATAATATAGAAAAAGAGTTAGCAAAAGTTGAATGTGATAGTGAAAATATATCTAATTTAGATGAGAAAAGTAGTGAAAGTACAGAAAGCACGGAAAATGTCTTTGAAAAAGAACAAAATAGTAGTACAGAAACAATAACGAATGAAGTAAAAAAAGATGATATAACAGATAACAGATGTTTGATAATTTCTGAAATGAAAGATAAAGTTTTTTTGCCATATACAATAGATGAGGTAAAACAGATTTATGAAAAGGAAAAAAATAAATATCAATCATTTCAAGAAATAATAGATGATAAATTTACTATACCACTTTCAAAATATAAGAATCCAGCGCTTGCAAGATTTAGAGAAGCATTTAGCCTTATGAAACATAAAGAAAAAGAATCTCTTTCTAGATGTTTGGATTTAGCTTTGGAGCTTATGTTTAATAGATTATTAAACCCAGCGGTTATAACAGCTTGCAAAAATCTGGACGAACTTGATATTTATTTAGATTATTTATCAACGAATGAATTAAATAAATTTACTATTTTTGATGTAAAATATGAAATTGCACCAATGAATATATGATAAAAGTGGTTCCACTATATGTGCAGATAAATGTAAATATGTAAAAAGAAATCTACTTAAATATGTATACCTAAGTAGATTTCTTCTTTGCGTTTTTTAGTAATAATGCCTATTAAAAATAAGTACTACTACAAAGAAATAATCGCAAAAACTATTTCATATTGTTTTCAGCTTGTTGGATTAATTTTCTAACCATTTGTCCACCAATTTTACCAGCATCTTTAGCTGATATATCTCCGTTATAACCTTGTTTTAGGTTAACACCAACTTCACTGGCTACTTCGTATTTGAATTTGTCTAAAGCTTCTCTTGCTTCTGGAACAACTTTGTTCTTGCTATTTGTCATAATTTTCACCTCCTAGAATGTGATAATTTTATTTGTGATTTGAAAAAACAGTTTTGCTTTTTCAATATATATATTGCTCATTATTAAATTTTTTAAACTGGAAATTTTTGATAAAATATTGTAAAAAAAACAGGAAATGATATAATAAAACAAAAAACAAAGGAGATTTTAAAAATGTATAAATTAATTGCAATAGATTTAGATGGAACATTACTAAATTCATATGGAATGGTTTCAGAAAAAAATAAACAAGCATTGATAGAGGCAAATAAAAAAGGGGCTGAAATAGTAATTGCATCAGGAAGATCGACCAATTCAGTAAAAAATATTGCAAATGATTTAGGAATATGTAACTATATTATTTGTGGCAATGGATCTTTAATATATGATTTGCAACATGAAGAAATAATATACGATAAATTTATAGATAAGAAAAAAGCACTTCAAATTATTGAAATATGTGAACAAAACAGCATATATTATAACATTTATACAGAAAATATGGTAATTGCAAAATCATTAAATAACAATGTACTTTTCTATCATCAAGAAAATGCAAATAAACCTGATAGTAAAAAAACAAAAATAAATCTCGTTCAAAATATATATGATTATGTAGATAAACTACAAAATCAAAATATTTTAAAAATTACAATAAGTGATAATGACAATATAATTTTTAATGGAATAATTAGAAAATTAAGAGAGATAAGGGATATAGATGTTTTAGATGTGGCACATATGTCAAGAAAAATGATAAAATCAGGAACCGAAGAAGTATCTTTAGAATATTACTACACAGAAATTACAAGTAAAAATGTAGACAAATGGTATGCAATAGAATATTTGATAGACAAGTTAAATATAAATAAGGAAGATATTATGACAATAGGCGATAATGTAAATGATAAATTGATGATTGAAAATGCTGGATGTGGAGTTGTAATGGGAAATAGTGCTCCATATATAAAAGAAATTGCAGATATGGTTGTGGCAGATAATAATAAAGATGGAGTAGCAGAAGCTGTAGAAAATAAATTTTAAAATTGAATAAAATATTAAAAAACACACATAATTATTTTTGATAAATGATTATGTGTGTTTTGCTATTGCTAGCGAAAGGAAGGGAGAGGTTTAATTATGGATGATGATAAAGAAAATGTTACAAAATATGGAGAATTTGTTTCATCATATTTTGCATGGCTTACACCAGAAAGGCAAAAGAAAAGGGCAGAGGACTTAGAAGGTGCAGGAAACAAAAAGAAAAAATAAAAGTGGTACCACTTTTGTTACTATTTAATAGTTTTAAGATTTATATTGACGCATAGCGATATAATATTTCTTAGAAACTTGTCATTCGCAGCCAATCCAAAAGATTGAAGGCTGCTCGAATCGCACTCAGCCTTCGGCTTCGTTTGGTCGCTCAAGCGTTTCTTTGAAATTTTATATCGCTATGCGCTTACAAAAAACATTATCCAGTAACGCACTTTTAATAAATTTTTTAAAAAAAAGTATTGACAAGAAAAAAATTGGTGCTATAATATAAACATAGGTCAAAGAAAGTCAAAGTCAAAAAACAAACAAAAAATAAAAAGAGGTGACTTTAAGATGAGAATGTCAGATATGATAGAAAATTTTATAAAGGAATTATTTGATGATGATGATTATATTGAAATACAAAGAAATGATTTAGCAGAGCATTTTAAATGTGTTCCATCGCAAATAAACTATGTTATTTCAACAAGATTTAAACCTGACCAAGGTTATTATGTTGAGAGTAAACGCGGTGGTGGTGGCCACATAAGTATAAGGAAAATAAATGTTACAAAAAGTAATTATCTAATGCATATTATTTCTAGTATTGGAGATAAAATCACAGCACAGGAAGTTGATATTTTTATTAGTAATTTTCTTTCTTATGACATTATAAGCAAAAAAGAAGCTAGACTTTTAAAAGTTGCAACAAGTGATAATGTGCTTTCACAAGTTAGTGAAAATAGAGATAAACTTAGGGCAAATATTTTTAAGAATATGCTTCTTAATTTAGTAGATGATTAATAAAATTAGCAATTAATATTAAATCTTTGGCAATAATTATTAAAAGGAGTTGATTTTTATGTTATGTCAAAATTGTGGTAAAAATGAGGTTAATTTTAGATATACTCAAATTGTAAATGGTGTGAAAAAAGAGATGGCACTTTGTGATAAATGTGCAAGAGAACTTGGGCTTGAAGGTGTAGATTTTAGTATGCCAATTAATTTTTCAAGCTTTTTTAGTGATTTCTTTAATGATGCTGCAAGCTTACTTCCAAGCTTTGCAAAATCAAATTTACTTGAATGTGACAATTGCAAAATGTCATTTGATGATTTTGTAGACAGTGGCGAATTTGGTTGTGGTGATTGCTATATTAATTTTGCAGATAGAATTTCACCAGTTCTAAAAAAATTACATGGAGCAAATAAACACATTGGAAGGCAGTACAGACAAGCAATTGACGAGTTAGAAGATAATAAGAGTAGATTTGAAGCAAGCAAAAAACAAAAAGAAAAGACAGAAAGCAAATTAAGTAAAGAAGAAAAAGAAAAAATTGAAGCAGAAAATAAAATTGTTAAATTAAAAAAGGATTTGCAAAAAGCTATTAAAGAAGAAAGATACGAAGATGCTGCAAAACTAAGAGATGAAATAAAAAAATTAGATAAATAAATTATTCTAATATTTTTGAGAGGATGATGAAAATGAATTGGTATTTACAAAATGGTAAAGATTCTGATGTAGTAATTAGCTCACGTGTAAGGCTTGCAAGAAATATTCAAAAATATCCATTTGAGCCAAAATGTACAGGAGCTGATTTTGAAAAAATAGTTAATGATATTAAAGAAATAACACCAAGTCTTGGATATGGACTTAAATTTATAGATTTAAAGGATTTAGATAATGTTACAAAATTAAGTCTTGTTGAAAAGAATATTGTAAGTCCAGATTTTATTACAAATAATAAATCTCATGGGGCAATACTCATAAATGATGAAGAAAATATTTGCATTATGATAAATGATGAAGATCATATTAAATTACAAGTATTTTGTTCAGGTTTAGATTTGGAGAATTTGAAAAACTTAATTGTAGAGATTGATGAAAAACTTGGTGAGCTTGTTACATATTCATATAGCAAGCAATTTGGTTTTTTAACAGTTTCTCCTACAAATGTTGGTACAGGTATGAAAGCATCTGTAATGGTTCATCTTCCTGCATTAACATATACAGGTAATATTTCTAAAGTTTTGCATATTGTAAATAACTTTGGAATGAATGTAAGAGGAATATATGGAGATGCAGTACAATCACAGGGAGATATTTATCAAATTTCTAATAATCAAACACTTGGACTTACAGAAGATGAGATTATAAAAAATATTACAACGATTGTTGATAAAGTAATCGAGCAAGAAAGACTTGCAAGAAAATATTTAACGAAAAATGCACTTGAGTTAGAAGATAAAGTTTATCGTTCTTTTGGTATTTTATCAAATGCTAAAAGGCTTACAGCAGATGAATGTAAAAGACTTCTTTCAGATGTAAAACTTGGTACAGATTTAGGAATTATTACAGAACTTGATGATTCAAAAGTTAAGAAATTAAGTCTATACACTAAAGCTGGAAATTTGCAAAAATATGTAGGTAAAAAGCTTGAAAATGGCTATGATAGAGATATAAAAAGAGCAGAAGTTGTAAAGCAAATTTTAAATAGTTAATTTAAAACAAAATCCTTAAGTTAGGAGGGGAGAATATGATATATAAATTTACAAATAAAGCTGAAAAAGTATTACAAATTGCAAATGAACTTGCATGCGAAATGGGACATAATTATATAGGTACAGAACATATTTTATATGGTTTATCTCAAGAAGGTAGTGGAGTTGCAAGCGAGGTTTTGCAATCACAAGAGGTAACACCTGAAAAAATAATGGACGAAATCGAAGTTCTTATTGGCAGGGGAGAGCCTTTGGAAGATGGGGAAAGTGTTGAGCTTACTCCTCGTAGTAAAAGAGTAATTGAGAATGCTTTTATTGAAGCAAGAAAATTAGGAAGCGAATATATTGGAACAGAGCATTTACTTATTGGTATTATGCATGAGGGAGATAGTGTAGCTGTAAGAATTATGATGGATTTAAATGTAAGTCCTCAAAAATTGTATAACCAAATTGTAAAGGTAATAAATGAAGATAGAAGTGCAACTTTAGGAGGTAGACCAAATGAGTCAAAAGCTGATGGAAGCTATAACCAAACGCCTACTTTAAATCAATTTGGAGCAGATCTTACAAAACAGGCAAAAGAAGGAAAACTTGATCCTGTAATTGGTAGAAAAAATGAGATTGAAAGAGTTACACAAATTTTGTCAAGAAGAACAAAAAATAATCCTTGTTTAATTGGTGAACCTGGTGTTGGTAAAACAGCTGTTGTAGAAGGATTGGCAGAAAGAATAATTGCACAAGATGTACCAGACACACTTAAAAATAAAAGAGTTGTAAGTATAGATATTTCTAGTATGGTTGCTGGTGCAAAATATAGAGGCGACTTTGAGGAAAGAATAAAGAAATGTCTAGCTGAAGTAAAAAAGGTAGGAGATGTAATCCTATTTATTGATGAAATTCATACAATTGTAGGTGCAGGTTCTGCAGAAGGTGCTGTTGATGCTGCCAATATTTTAAAACCACTTCTTGCAAGAGGCGAAGTTCAAGTTATTGGTGCTACAACTTTAAATGAGTATCGTAAATATATAGAAAAAGATGCTGCACTAGAAAGAAGATTTAGCCCTGTAACTGTTGGAGAGCCAACACCTGAAGAAACAGAGAAAATTTTGGAAGGTATTCAAGATAAATATGAAGCACATCATAATGTAAAAATTACAAAAGAGGCAATAAAAGCAGCCGTTGAATTATCAATAAGATATATTAATGACAGATTTTTACCTGATAAAGCAATTGATTTAATTGATGAGGCTGCATCACGTGTAAAAATGAAAACATATAAAATGCCTGAAAATATCAAAAAAATAGAAGAAAAAATAGAAGACTTGGATAGAGAAAAAGAAGATGCAATTAGAGCTCAAAACTTTGAAAAAGCTGCTACACTTAGAGATGAAGTAAAAGCACAAAAAGAAAAATTTGAAAAAGAAAAAGAAAAATGGAAAAACAAAAATTCAAAAAGTGTAATGAGCCTAACAGAGGAAGATATTGCAGAGGTTATAAGTAGTTGGACTAATATACCAGTTAGTAAAATAACTCAAGATGAAAATGAAAAATTGAAAAATTTGGAAAATACTCTTCATAAAAGAGTAATAGGCCAAGATGAAGCTGTAACTGCTGTTGCAAAGGCAATACGTAGAGGTAGAGTTGGACTAAAAGATCCTAATAGACCAATAGGCTCATTCCTATTCTTGGGACCAACAGGTGTTGGTAAAACAGAACTTTCAAAGGCACTGGCTGAAAGTCTATTTGGAAACGAAGATGCAATGATAAGGGTTGATATGTCTGAATACATGGAACCTCATTCTGTTTCAAAATTAATTGGTTCGCCTCCAGGATATGTAGGTTATGATGATGGTGGACAACTAACAGAAAAAATAAGAAGAAAACCATATGCTGTAATTTTATTTGATGAGATTGAAAAAGCTCATCCAGATGTTATGAATATGCTTCTTCAAATTCTTGATGATGGTAGACTTACAGATGCGCAAGGAAGAACAGTAAACTTTAAAAATACAGTTATTATAATGACATCAAATATTGGTGCAAGACTTATTACAGATAAAACTACTTTAGGATTTACCGTAAGTGATGATAAAGAGAAAGAAGAACAAAAAGAATATGAGTCAACTAAAAAAGATGTTATGGCAGAACTAAAAAAACAATTTAGACCAGAATTTATAAACCGTATTGATGAGATTATTGTATTTCATAAACTTGGAGCAGATGATATTAAGAAGATTATTGATATAATGTTAAATCAAGTAGAAGAACGTTTAAAAGAGCAAAACATGAATGTGGAATTTGATGAGAGTGTAAAAGAATATATTGCTAAGAAAGGTATTGATACAAATTATGGTGCTAGACCACTAAAAAGAACAATACAAAGTAGTGTAGAGGATAAAATTGCAGAGGCAATATTAGATGGAAAAATTGTTCCAAATAAAAAGGTAAAAATGACAGTTAAAAATGATGAAATAAAAATTGGATAATTGTAAAACGATGAACTTTGTATTTAAATAAAAAATTAATTGTTTTTTGCTTAAATATTGGGGAACTTGTGGAATGAGCTCTGTATTGTACAGGGCTCATTCATTTCCTAGTATATAAAATGCTATAATTACCATTGACCATGGAATTTCTATCTTTTAGTCAAAAACTCAAATTAACAAGAATAAATTGACATAATATGAATGAAGATGATATAATAATGGTAGTGGCTTTAGTTATAGCACATTGAAAATAATATAGACTTTGTAAATATAGTTGAGGAGGAGATTACATTATGAGTATTACTATGGCAACAATCCTTACATTATTGTTCATGCCGTTTTCAATTTTAATTCTTATTGGAGTTGCAATTTGTATACTAATGGCAAATCACTTAATAATAAGCACATTATTAATGGTGTTATTAGTCGGCTGGACGAAGTATAGCATGGTAAGAAAGGACTACTCAAATAGACGGCCAGCGATTATTATAATGGTACATTTATTATTAATTTTATTGTCACTATACATAAGTGTATTCTTTATAATGGTACCTAGCTTAGTTGGGAAAGAATTGAGTGAGGGAATTAAAGTTCTATTTATGATTCTGTTTTATTGGCTTATTATTGGATTGCCAATACTTGTAAATTGTCAATGTAAGTTTCAAGATATTGTATACAACATTACAAAGTACAGACAGCAGAATAAAAAAGAAGTTGCAATTTGGATTATATGTTTAGTTCTTAATTTTATATCAATTTTATATATGATATTTAAGATGATTCCAGATGTAGGATATAATGCATTTGAAATAACATATATCATTGCGACCCTTATGAAACCTATTATTTTTATTTAAATTGCAAAGTCTATATTCTGTTATCGTCAATTGTATGATGATAACAGAAAAAAATCCCGGCCCTAGTTGGACTGGGATTTTTTTGCTACTATTATTAATTTGGCATTTGTAATCCAATAGTTACATGTATAAAGAGAGATTAAGTTATCTTCATAAGATGCTTCAACTCTGGTATCTAATATGTGTCTTTGGAATTACGAAGTGAAGCAAACATGGTTCTGTTTTTCATATTATGTGGATAGATGTAAATTCAGTAATAGTCTCCATTTTGATAAAACCGTATATGAAAATTATAGCATAAACCTTACATAAAGTTAACACACCAATAATTTCAAAAAAATATGTTGCACTATTTTTACTGTAATGCTATAATGATTTTAGGTTATAAGAATTAAGTTAGATATTATATTGCTAAAAAATTCTAAAACTTATCACAATAGAAAAAGTTTAGAAATGAGGTATAAAATGGAGATTACAGCCATTATTTATATATTGCTATTAGTTATATTTGGACTAGTTGGCTTTTCTGTAATGCAGTTGAGACTTGCAGGAATTAAAGTAAAAGATTTTTGGAGTTTTATTCAAGCAAACCAAATGCTTGATAAACTATATGTATTTTCAAAAAAATGTAATAGTATGAGTCCTCAAGAGCAGGTTATATTTTTAAGTGAAGCAGAAAAAGTGTTTAATGCTTTTGATAAAATACCAGATATGGTTTGGGAAGATGAATATAGAAAATATTCCGATGTACTAGATGCATACAAAAACATAAGGCTAAATAGATGGAATACATCAAAATAAATTCATAAATACAAAAAAGTCACATACATTTTAGTATGTGATTTTTTCGTGGATGTGAGGATATATGAAAATTAGATATTTTGATCATGCTGCTACAACAGCTGTTAGAGATGAAGTTTTAAAAGAAATGTTACCATATTTTAATTTGTATTATGGTAATCCATCAGCTTTGTATTTTGTTGGAAGAGAAGCAAAACGTGGGATGAATAAAGCAAGAATGGAGGTTGCAAAACAAATAAATTGCAATCCACATGAAATATATTTTACTTCATGTGGAAGTGAGAGCGATAACTTAGCACTTAAAGGAGTAGCATATGCAAATAGAAATAAAGGCAGACATATTATTACAAGTAAAATAGAGCATCATGCTATATTGAATTCTTGCAGGACACTTGAAAAAGAAGGATTTAGAGTTACATATCTTAATGTAGATAAAACAGGTAAAATCGATATAAATCAATTGTTAGAAAGCATTTGTGATGAAACAATATTAATAAGTATAATGTTTGCCAATAACGAAATTGGTACAATAGAGCCAATAGCACAAATAGGTGAGATAGCTCATAAAAATAATATATTGTTTCATACAGATAGTGTGCAAGCAATTGGAAATGTTAGAATAGATGTTAAAGATATGAATATTGATTTACTTTCTATGTCAGGACATAAATTTTATGCTCCAAAAGGTGTAGGAGCTTTATATGTTAAAGATGGTGTAAATTTTAATAGAATTCAAGATGGTGGTCATCAAGAAAAAAATAAAAGAGCTGGAACAGAAAATGTTGCGGAAATTGTTGGTCTTGGAAAAGCAATAGATATCATTTATAAAGAATTTGATGAATATAATTTACATTTAAGAACTTTAAGGGATTATTACATAAAACAAATAGAAGAAAATATACCAAATGCAATTTTAAATGGAGATAGAGAAAATAGGCTTGCTGGAAATGCAAATTTTTCTTTTAAAGGAATAGATGCAGGGCAGCTTCTTTTAAAACTTGATGAGAGTGGAATATGTGCTTCAGCAGGTTCTGCATGTAGTACAGGAGAAGCACTTCCGTCACATGTGCTTACTGCTATTGGACTTAATAGTAATCTTGCCAAAAGTGCACTTAGAGTATCTTTTGGAAGAGAAAATACATTAGAAGATGTGGATTTTTTAGTTAATAAAATCAAAGAATTTATAAAAAAATAAAAAATATGAAGAAAAATACTAGCATATACGCTAGTATTTTTGTATAATATAATTTAACTAATAAGTAAACAAATACAATAAGAATAAATTAAAATAATTTTGTAATAATATAAATGTGTAATTTGTTTTGAAAAATGTGTTGATAAATGTAATTAAAACTTGTTGTATAAAGAAAAGAAAGGAAGAGTTGTGATGGAAGAAATAAAGAAGAATAGGGATTGGAAAGAAAAAAATAAAAAATATTTAAGAGAGCTACAATTATTTTTAGATTTAGCAGATGGAATAAGAGATGAAAAAATGAGACAAGCTATAAAAAATCAAATGCTTATATGTGATGAAACACTTACTAAAATTGCAGAAAAAGAGATAGAAAAGTCTTTAATTAAATAAGGCAAGAATATTTTATTTATATCTACACATAATAAAAGTATGAAAAATATAATAATTGGAATAGTTACAGGATTTATAAGTGGAATGTTTTCTTCAGGTGGAGGACTTATTTTAGTACCAGTTTTTACTTATTTTTTTAAAATGCAGGATAGAAAAGCAAGGGCTACAGCGCTTTTTTGCATTTTACCAATGGTTATAACAACTGCACTTGTATATAACAGAAGTAGTTATATAGATTGGAATTTAGGATTAAAATGTGGACTAGGTGGATTAATAGGAGGAATAATTGGCGGAAGTGTTTTAAACAATATTAATTCAAAATATTTAAAAATTATGTTTATTATATTTTTAACATATGCTGGAATTAGAATGGTTTTTTGGTAATGAGGTAAGAATAATGATTGAGATTTTTATTGGTGTAGTTTCTGGAATAATAGGCGGACTTGGAATGGGTGGAGGAACAATTCTTATATTGCTTCTTTCACTTTTTTTCGGTGTGGAACAGCATGTTGCACAATCTACAAATGTTATATTTTTTATTCCTACTGCAATTGCAAGTATAATTGTAAATTTGAGAAATAAAAATATTAATTTAAAACAAGGACTGCCAATATGTTTATGGGGGATAGTTGGTGCATTTTTTGGTGCAAACATATCTATGAAAATGCAGGTACAAGAATTAAGAAAATGGTTTGGACTATTTTTAATTTTAATAGCATTTTATCAAATGCGTGAGTATATAAAAGAGAAAAAAAGACATAATAGTAATAAATAAACAAAAAGGAGGAGAATAAATTGAATATGAAATTTGTAAGAGGGATGGTTGTAGGAGGTTTAATATCTGCAGGAGTTGCATTAATGTGCACAGAAAAAATGCAACCAAATAGAAAGAAAATGGTTAAAATGGGAAAACAGTTTGCTAAAAAAATGGGAATAATGTAGTAATTTAAAGCTTAAAAGTCTTATAATATGGAACAAAAATTAATATAAATGAAAAAGGAAGCTATTTTGAATTAGCTTCCTTTTTTACGTTATTTAGCAAGATCTACCACAACAAGGTTTATCACATGGCTTTTCATCAGGTTTTTCGCAAGGGTTATGCTCATCTTTGCAATCTAATTTGATACCTTTTAGGCATTTGGTGTCATGTTCAACTTTTTTGCAAATTTTACAATGTTTTACAAAATCAACCCAAATTTCTATCTCATAGAATTTATTTGCACAAAGAGGACCAAAAACGAATTCTCCATCCTTATCTGTAAATGTGTGAGAAACAGGTCTTCTTTCTTCCTTGCCACACTCACAAACAACCTCTACAAGTTTTACTACAGCATCACATACTGGATCATGATAACAATCTTTTACAACTCCATAGATTACAGATCTGTTGTCTTCAGGTAGTGTTATTTCTAAGTCAAATTGTTTTCCAGTAGCTAAAATGCCATCAACATTTAATACTGGACATACATTTTTTTCATATTCCATAAATTCATCAATCCTTTCTTTTTAGCACATTGCTTAATATATATTATTCTTTTTAATGCGAATTGTGATGTATTTTGTAGAAAAAAATAAATTGATGAAATATTATATTTCTTATTCTTTCATATATTATATTAATGTGATATAATAATTGTTGCATATGAAAGGAAGGAATTGATTTTATGGATAATAGACCAATAGGAATGTTTGATTCTGGAGTAGGAGGAATGACAGTTTTTAAAGAAATTACAAATTTGCTACCAAATGAAAATATTACATATATAGGAGATACAGCTAGTTTTCCCTATGGCAGTAAATCTAAGGAAACTATAATTGAGCTTTCAAAAAAACAAGTTGAAAATTTGATTCAAAAGGATGCGAAGCTTATAGTTATTGCATGTGGTACTGCAACAAGTCAGGCATTAGAAGAAATGAAAAAAATGTTTAATATACCAATTATAGGAATTATAGAACCAACTGTTAAATATATAAAAGAAAATAAATATAAGAATGTTGGAGTAATTGGAACAACAGGAACAATAAGAAGTAAGGGATGGCAAAGAGCAATTGAAAATGAAATACCTAACTGCAATGTTCAAAGTAAAGCATGTGCACTTCTTGCATCTATGGCAGAAGAAGGATGGACAGATAATGAAATTGCAAGGCTTGCAATACATGAATATGTAAAGGATTTTAAGGATATTGATTCATTGGTTTTAGGTTGTACACATTATCCTTTATTTAAAAATTTAATTGAAAATGAATTGCCTAATAAAATAGATGTAATTAATACAGGAGAAATGGTTTCAAAATATTTAAAAGAATATTTAAAAGAGAATAATATGAAAAATAGTGCGGAAAATAAAGCAAAATATGAAATATATTTAACAGATACAGAATGCAATTTTCTAAATGTTGCAAATAAATTACTTCAAGATGATACAATAACCAAAAATATTAAAAAAATATAGTTTAAGGAGAATATTTATGAAAAATTATTTTTTTACTTCAGAAAGTGTTACAGAAGGACACCCAGATAAATTATGTGATACTATATCTGACAGTATTTTAGATGAATATTTAAAACAGGACGAGAATTCTAGAGTTGCAGTAGAAACATTTGCATCAAAAAACACAATTGTTATTGCAGGTCAAGTTACTTCAAAAGGAAATGTAGATATAGAAAAAGTTGCAAGAGATGTTATAAAGAATGTTGGATTTGATAATGAAGATACAGATATTGATTATAGAACTTGTAAAATAGAGGTAAATATTACAAAACAAAGTAAAGATATTGCTTTAGGTGTTGACATTGGAGGAGCAGGAGACCAAGGGATTATGTTTGGATATGCTTGCAATGAAACTGAAAATTACATGCCATATGCAATATACATAGCACATGAACTTGCAAAAAGGTTAACAAAAGTTAGAAAAGAGAATACAATTCCATATTTAAGACCAGATGGAAAAACGCAAGTTACAGTGGAATATGAAAATAACAAGCCTAAAAGAATTGAAACAATTTTGATATCAACACAACATAAGGCAGAAGTTGATATTGAAACATTAAGAAAAGATGTAACAGAAAATGTAATTAAAGCAATTGTACCAAGTTGCATGATTGATGAAAAAACAAAAATATATATTAACCCTACAGGAAGATTTGTGATTGGCGGACCTCTTGGAGATACAGGACTTACAGGAAGAAAGATTATAGTTGACACATATGGTGGATATAGCAGGCACGGCGGAGGTGCGTTTTCTGGAAAGGATGCAAGTAAAGTAGACAGATCTGCTACATATATGTTAAGACATATAGCAAAAAATATTGTTGCAAATAATCTTGCAAGAAAATGTGAAATTGAAGTATCATATGCAATTGGAATGAAAGAACCATTGTCAATTTGTGTAAATACATTTGGTACAGGAATGATATCAGAAGATAAAATATGTGATATTATAAAAAACAATTTTGACTTAACTCCAGCAGGAATTATTGAGTATTTGGATTTGAAAAAGCCAATATATACTAAAACCACTAACTATGGACATTTTGGAAAAGATGAACTTACATGGGAAAAAGTTATAAAATTAAATTAATTTGAAGAATAAACCTCTATTTACAAGCATATAATTGGTACTAGCTTGTAAATGGAGGTTATCTTATGTTCTATGTTATAAATAAATCAAAAATTTATTCTTACATTATTGCTCTTAGTACAGTAGTAATTTTATTTGTGATAGCAGGAAAAATAAATAATAATTCAACATCACTTAATAATACGATTGAAACTAGTACAAATGTAATGATGAATAGTAACAGTGTAAATAATAAATTAAATGAAAAAGAATAAATATAGGAAAAATAGGAATAATATAGCATATAAAATGTAAGGAGAACCTAAAATGGCTTTTATAGGTATTATTACAAATGAAAAAAATATTTTAACTATGACAAAATTTTTGAAAAATATATTTGATATGAAAGACATAATATTTATTTCTAACAACAATATTGAAAAATTTAAAACTATGAAGTTTGAAACTGTTGTTGTTGATAAAGAAATAAAGAATATAAATCAGCTAAAAAGTATTATATCTAATTCAAAATATTTGATTTTAAATGCCGACATTAAAATAGATAGTGCCATTTTAGAAGATATGAATTTAATGGTAATAACATATGGATTTCAAAATAAAGCAACATTTACTGTCTCCAGTGTATCAGAAAACAATATCATAATTTGTTTACAAAGAATTATGAAAACAGCTCAAAATGGCAAATATGAACCACAAGAAATAGATATAAAAATTGAGCAAAACCTTGATATTCATGCAATAATTTGCATAAACATATTAACAATGTTTTATCAAAAAAGAAACGAATTAATAAGTAAAAAATAAGAAAATTTACAAAAATTGATAAAAAATAACATTTTATGTAGACAAACCCAAAAAAAAGTAGTATAATAAGAAATATGATAAATAGTTTCGAATATGTTTAAGACAAGATGAATAAAATTTATAAAGAAACAAATAGGGGAGGAAATGAAGTTGAATACAAATTATTCAGATAATAACCACATTACTTTAGTGGGAGAAGTTACAAGTGAGAAAAGATTTAGTCACGAAATATATGGAGAAAAATTCTATATATTTGATTTAAACATACCACGTTTAAGTGGAAGTGCTGACCAAATTCCAATCACTATCTCAGAAAGATTATTACCAAACGGAGAATTACCAGTAGGAAGCAAAATAACAATTGAAGGACAATTTAGATCATACAATTGTTATCAAGATGGTAAAAACAGATTAATACTTACTGTATTTGCAAAAGAAATTGAATTTATGGAAGATCAAGAAGCTCCAATTCCAGTAGGAAAAGACATTATTACAAATGAAGTTGTTTTAGATGGCTACATTTGTAAAGCACCAATTTACAGAAAAACACCTTTTGGAAGAGAGATTGCAGATGTATTACTTGCAGTTAATCGTTCATACAATAAATCAGATTATATTCCATGTATTGCATGGGGAAGAAATGCAAAATTCTGTGAAAATGTTCCAGTTGGATCAGAACTTAGAATAGTAGGTAGAGTTCAATCAAGAGGATATGAGAAAAAGCATGAAGATGGAACTATTGAAAAGAGAACAGCATATGAAGTATCTGTTTCTAGCTTAGAAGTAATTAATAAAAATTCAGATGAAAATGAAGTAGTAGAAGAAACAGAAAATAAAGAAGCTATCTAGTTAAATAATATAGAATTAAACTAAAGATAGAAACATAAAAAATTCCGAAAAGGTCAGGAGGCTTGTAAGAGACAGGTCTTCTGATTTTTTATATATTAGGAAATATATCATTTCCTAGTATATAAAAATGCTACAATCGCTATTGACTTTAAGATTTTCTCCTTTTAGTAGAAAACTCAAATCGGCTTTTGACAAAGGGCGATTTAAAGTTGATTTGTTCAATCAAAAAAAGGTTTAGTCAAAGGTGGATTTATGTTAAATTAACATTTCTAAATGCGTAAAAAAAGCCAATTGAACAAAGATGACTGTGTGTATGCACTTTGCTCAATTGAACTATTATTGTTTTTCTTCAGGAATAATGATATTTTCTTTTTTTTCTTCACGAGGTTTTTCGACTTCTATATATTCGGAAACAGGAGAAATATCTAAATTTTTTCCATTTCCACTAACGACTTCTATTTTTTTCTTTTCATCCATAATAACACCAACCTTGTTTCAAAATTAATTATATATTAACATACAAACAAGACAAATACAAGGTAAAATGAAATTTTAATTTGCAATAGTTACTAAATAATAGTTTTAAGACAGATATTACTAATGCATTTGTAAAAAATATTTACAAATGAAGATTTACAACTTTATGTGAAAAACCACTTGTATTATACAAGTGGTTTTTGATATAATATAAGAACCTATAAAGTAGGAAAACAAAGGGATTACGAGAAATTTAAAAAGAAATGGAGATAAACGAATGGATAAAAAAACTAAAATAAAATTTAATATTTTGGCTATATTTGCAATTATAATTTTTTGTTTTGCAATTACACCAAAAACTTTACAAAATGATACCTATTATACAATAAAAATAGGTGAGCATATAATGCAAAATGGAATTGACATGAAGGATCCGTTTTCATGGCATGAAAATTTGCCATATACATATCCTCATTGGGCTTATGATGTGGCTATATATCAAATATTTAATCTAGGTGAAAATATAGGAATAGGTGGATTTACAGCTATTTACATTTCAACAGTTATTTTAGCAATGATACTTGGAGTACTTATATATTTTGTGACCAATAAAATTTGTAAGAATCAACTTATATCATTTTTTATAACTTTGGGTGTAATGTACATGCTAAAAAGCTTTATTGCCGCAAGAGCACAACTTGTAACCTACATATTATTTGTTTTACAGATTTTATTTATAGAACAATTTTTAGCGACAAAGAAGAAAAGATACGCAATTGGACTAATTATTATTCCGGTAGTTATTGCTAATGTGCATTTGGCAGTTTGGCCTTTTTACTTTGTTTTATTCCTACCTTATGTTGTAGAGTATATAATTGCTGTAATTGCAGATTCAGATTTTATATATAAATTTTCAATTAAATTTAATAAGAGAAAAGCTAAGAAATTATCATTAAAAAATGGAAAAGAAGAAAAGGTTAAAGCCGTTACAGAAAAAATTGATAAACTTCAAGAAAAACTTGAAAATGCACAAAGGACAAGAGATAAAAGAAGAGCAAATCCATATAGGTTAATACTAAAAAAAGAAGATGCAGGAAAATGGCTAATAGTTATTATGATTATTTGCACATTTACAGGACTTTTAACACCACTTGGAGATACACCATATACATATTTAATTAAAACAATGCAAGGAAATACAATGGACAGCATTAGTGAGCATTTGCCATTAACACTTATAAATGCAAAAGACATTTTGGTAGTATTTATATTATTCTTAGCAGTATTGATATTTACAGATACAAAAATGAAAACAAGAGATTTCTTCATGCTTGCAGGTTTAACGCTTCTTTCATTTATGTCTAGACGACAAGTTTCAATGTTTGTTTTAATTTGTGGTTTTATATTTGCAAAAATGCTTGTAGAACTTGTCAATAAATACGATATAGAAGGTAGCGATAAATTAATAAAAGGAATGACTACTTTTTTAGGAAAGACATTGACAATACTTCTTGTTGTACTAGTAAGTTTCTGTCTATATAGACCAAAAATAAATGCACCAATAGTAAGCAAAAGTTCATATCCAATTGAAGCAAGCAACTATATTTTAAATAATTTGGATGTAAAAGAAATTAAACTATTTAATGAATATAATTATGGTAGTTATTTACTATATAGAGGAATTCCCGTATTTATTGATTCCAGAGCTGATTTATATGCACCAGAATTTAATGGTACTAAAGGCGAAGATGGCAAATATCATGGTAGAGATATTTTTTCAGACTATGTTAATATTACAAGTATTTCAACATATTATGATGATAAATTTAATGAATATGGAATAACACATGTGCTAATAAAGAAAGGCTCAAAACTAAATATGCTTATAAAACGTAATGATAATTATAAAGAATTATATAGCGATAATAATTTTGTATTATATGAAAGAAATGCAGATTAATTAAGAGGTAAATAATAGTGAAAGAATTAGAAGTTGGAGAAAATAATATCCGTTTGGATGCATATATTTCAAAACAAGTATCAGAGCTTTCTAGAACAATGATTCAAAAGTTAATAGAGAGTGGGGACATACTTGTTAATGGTAGTAAAAAGAAATTGTCATACAAAGTCTTGCGGGGGAGACAAAATTACAATAAATATTCCAGAGGTAAAAGAAATTAATCTAAAGCCACAGGATATACCAGTCGAAGTTATTTATGAAGATAATGATATAATTGTTGTAAATAAGCCAAAGGGGATGGTGGTTCATCCAGCAAATGGTAATCCTGATGGAACTTTAGTTAATGCTATTATGTCAATGTGTAAAGATAGTTTATCAGGTATTGGAGGGGAACTTCGTCCAGGAATTGTACATAGGATTGATAAAGATACATCTGGACTCCTAATTGTTGCAAAAAATGATAAAGCTCATATAGAAATGAGTAATCAAATAAAAAATCATGAAGTAAAGAAAATATATATTACTTTGGTAAGAGGAAATGTAGGAGAGGATGAAGCTACAATTGATATGCCAATAGGCAGAAGTACAAAAGATAGAAAGAAAATGGCTGTTGAAAAAAATGGTAAAGAAGCTGTTACACATTTCAAAGTACTTAAAAGATATGGAAAATATACGCTACTTGAAGTAAAGATTGATACAGGAAGAACACATCAAATTAGAGTGCATATGGCAGAAATTGGACATCCTGTTGTTGGAGATATGGTTTATTCAAATGGAAAAAATGACTTTGGAGTTGAAGGCCAAATGCTTCATGCCAAAAGTTTAGATTTTAAACATCCAATTACAGGCAAACAAATGCATTTAGAAGCAGAATTACCAGAATATTTTAAAAATATTATACAACAACTTGATAATGAATATAAATGAGGTGTGAATTAATTGGAAGAAATGAGATTACAAAAGTTTTTAGCAAATGAAGGAGTGTGCTCAAGGAGAAAAGCAGAAGAACATATACTAGCAGGAGATGTTAAAGTAAACGGACAAGTTGTAACAGAGCTTGGAAAAAAGGTTATACCTAAAAAAGATAAAGTTGAATTCAAAGGAAAATTAGTAGAATTAGTAAATGAAAAAAAGGTATATATTTTGCTAAATAAACCTATAGGATATGTTTCAACTACAAGTGATCAATTTGGAAGAGAAACGGTTTTAGATTTAGTAAAAGTAAAGGAAAGGGTTGTTCCTGTTGGCAGACTCGATATGTATACATCAGGAGCATTAATATTAACCAATGATGGGGACTTCATCTATCAAATGACACATCCAAAGTATGAAATAGAAAAAACATATAATGTTACTGTAAAAGGAATTGTTACTGAGCAAGAAATAGAACAATTAAGAAACGGAGTAGCAATAGATGATTATATTTCACGGAAAGGCTAAAGTTAGAATACTTAAAATTGATAGAGAAAAAAATATATCGAGAATTGAAATTACAATACATGAAGGTAAAAATAGAGAAGTAAGAAAAATGTGTGATGCAATAGACAAAACGGTTTTGGCATTACATAGAAGCAAAATCGAAAATTTGCAGGTAAAAGATATAAAACTTGGAAATTGGAGATATCTTAAAGAATCAGAAGTTGATAGATTGCTAAAAAGTGCAAAATGCAATTTACAAAAATAAATAAAATGGAAAAAATAGACAAAAAGCGAATATTGTGATAAAATTGATACTGTAGAGGAGGAGAGATTATGGTAGAAGATAATCAAATAAAAGCAGTTGTATCTCCATTTGCATTAAGAGAAGGAGAAATAAAAACATTTGATGGAAAAGACGGATATGTTTCAATGAATCAAATAATTCATAAAATAAATATTGGTCATATAAATGAATTACATTTTCAAATATTAGAACTTGTTAATGAATTTGAATTTATGACATCAAGACAATTATTTCAAATGCTTCAATGGAAAAATATTGAGATAGCATCACAAGACAAATTAAATAATAAATTAGAGCAACTTATAAAATCTAAAATTTTAACGAGATATTATTTTACCGGTGAAGACGGAAAAGGAATATATAGAATTTATTGTCTTGAAAAAATGGGAAAATATTTATTAAATTCAAGAGGAATAGAATGTAAATGGCAACCAACAGATAATACAAAACCAGTTGCAATGATAAAGA
>CAJMLO010000007.1 GCA_905214245.1 uncultured bacterium | reverse complement strand
ACTGCAGTTTCAAGTATATTTTGTACTGGCAAAACAGGTATACTAAATATATTTCTTAATGCAGGTACAAATAAAATAACAAGCATTAGCATTGCTGATACAAAAATTGCAAGTAATAACATTTTGTTGTTAAATGGATGTGTTTTAAAAATTGATTTTTTGTTATTTCTTATATTAAATACATGAACAAGTTCTGAAAGTGCAAGCACTGTAAATGCCATTGTCTGGCCAATTTCAACTCGTACTTCTTCATTTGTTAAAAGCATGCCATCATGATATACCTCTGGAAGCTCTTCAACTGGTGTAGCAAGCCCTATTAAAAATGCTGCAAGTGTTATAAGTCCTATCATAAATCCTTGATAAACAATTCTCCAGCTCATTCCTCTTGTAAAAATACTTTTGCCAGATTTTATCGGTTTTCTTTCCATAATATCATCTTCAGCAGGATCAACTGCAAGTGCTAGTGCAGGAAGTGAATCTGTAACTAAGTTTATCCACAAAATATGAATTGGTAGCAATATTTCTATAAGCCCTATATCTATTCCAAATGTTGAAGATATCCACGGTGTAATTAATATTGTTAAAAATAGTACTACTATTTCTCCAACATTGCTTGAAAGTAAAAATTGAATTGCTTTTAAAATATTATCATATATTCTTCTACCTTCTTCAACTGATGAAACAATTGTTGCAAAATTATCATCAGTTAAAATTACATCTGCCGCTTCTTTTGCAACATCTGTTCCTACTATTCCCATTGCACAACCAATATCGGCTGTTTTTAATGCTGGAGCGTCATTTACTCCATCACCTGTCATAGCAACAATTTCTCCATTCGCTTGCCATGCCTTTACAATTCTAACTTTATGTTCTGGAGATACTCTTGCATATACCGAATAATTTCTAACATTTTTTTCAAGTTCTTCTTGTGACATTTCCTCAAGCTGTGCTCCTGTAATTGCTTCACTTTCATTTTCTAGTATTCCAAGTTCCTTTGCAATAGCAATAGCTGTAACTTTGTGGTCACCTGTAATCATAACTGTTTTTATTCCTGCTTTTTTACATTTTTTTACAGCTATTTTTACCTCATCTCTTGGAGGATCTATCATTCCAACCATACCAATAAAAATTAAATCACTTTCAATTGTTTTTAATTCTTCATCAGTAGGTTCTCTATCAAGTTCTTTGTATGCCATAGCAAGCACTCGAAGAGCATCTTGTGCCATACCTTCATTATTTTTTTCTATTTCATTAATATATTCAGATAAATTCTGTTTTATTTCTCCATTTATAATATATCTACTACATCTTGCTAAAAGTTCATCTATTCCACCTTTTGTATAAACAATATATTTACCTTCAACTTTATTTACAGTTGTCATCAATTTTCTGTCAGAATCAAATGGAATTTCTTTTACTCTTGGATGTGTTTCAAAATTTGCAGGGTTAAAATCAAGTGTAAATCCCATATCTACAAGTGCTGTTTCTGTTGGATCTCCTGTAAGTGTTCTGTCAGCTGCAACCTTTGTATCATTGCATAACATACTTGTGTATATAAGTTTTTCGAGTTCACTATCAATAGTATTTATGTCCTCAATTGACATTAATTTGTTATTGTAAAAAATCTTTTTAACAGTCATTTTATTTTGAGTTAAAGTTCCGGTTTTATCAGAACAAATAACAGTTGCACTTCCTAGTGTTTCAACCGCAGGTAGTTTTTTTACAATTGCATGTTTTTTTACCATTCTTTGAACGCCAATTGCAAGAACAATTGTAGAGACTGCCGCAAGTCCTTCTGGAATAGCTGCAACAGCTAAACTTACAGCTGTCATAAACATATCAATAGGATCTTTTCCATATAAAATACCTATAACAAAAATAATTGCACAAATTACAAGAGCAACACTTCCTAGTGTTTTTCCAAGTTTATTAAGCTTTGTTTGAAGTGGAGTATCCGCTTTAACTGTACTACTTAAAATTCCTGCTATTTTACCTACTTCTGTTTCCATTCCTGTTTCTACAACAATACCTTTTCCTCTTCCATATGTTATAAGTGAAGAAGAAAATACCATATTGGTTCTATCCCCTATGCCAACTTTCTCAGCTTCAATTTCACTTGTAAATTTTTCTACTGGAACAGATTCTCCTGTTAGCGAAGCCTCTTGCGCTTTTAAATTAACAGCTTCTATTAAACGTATATCAGCAGGTACATAGTCTCCTGTATCTAAAATAACTATATCTCCTGGCACTAGTGCTTTTGCTTCTATTACCTTAACATTCCCATCACGTAAAACCTTTGTACTATGCTGGCTCATTTTTTGCAATGCTTCAAGCGATTTTTCTGCCTTATTTTCTTGTGCTACACCAATTATTGCATTAACAATAACAACTATCATAATAATTATAGAATCTGTTATTCCCTCACCTTTCATGTATCCAATTACACCAGATACAATAGCTGCAATAATTAAAACAATAATCATAAAATCTTTGAATTGCTCCAAAAATCTTATAAATATGCTCTTCTTTTTAGCTTGTTTTAGTTCATTTAGTCCATACTTTTCTTGATTTTTCTTTACTTGTTCGGCAGATAATCCATTTTGAGCATCTAAACTAAAATGCTTTAATACTTCTTCCTTTGTTTGATTAAACCAATTCTTCTCCAATTTCGTTCTCTCCTTACATATTTAAATATATTTTTGCATTTTCTTTTGTCTATTATTCAAAAAAGCAAGGCTTTTAGAATAATTTGCACAAAATAATGCATTTATTTATTCTAAAAGTCTTGCCTACCATAAAGGTTACTAACCATGCAAATTTTGCCGTGATGTTGATTAGTAGTTTATAAGCTACTCCCTTTTATATTCACTTATGATAATAATTTTTTTACAACTTCATTAATTGTTTTTCCATCTGATGCAGGACCAATCTTTTCTTTAGCTGCTTTCATAACTTTTCCCATATCTTTCATAGAAGTTGCACCTTGTTCTTCTATAATTTCCTTTATAATATTCTCAAGTTCGTCCTCTGACAATTGCTTTGGTAAATACTCTGCAAGGACTGCAATTTCTTCTTTAATTTGAGCAATTAAATCTTCTCTTCCACTTTTCTCATAATCTACTAAAGAATCCTTTCTCTTTTTTGACTCTTTTGCAATTATATCTATTATTTGATCATCATTTAATGTAATTTGCTTATCCTTTTCAACTTGAAGAATCGCTGCTCTAACCATTTGAACAACATTTTTTCTAACAGTATTTTTATTTTTCATACATTCTTTTAAATCTTCTAATAATTTTTCTTTTAACATACAAATCATCCTTCCAATATATGTATTTTACCAATTTTATGTATTCTTGTCAATGGTTGTTTTATGTACAAGCTAAAAAATCACTACCTATTTTTTATTATCATAATTATCCATAAAATGGTGAACTTCTCCATCTTGTACATATGAAATTAATGTATTTAAATTTACGTTTTTAGTGCTACTATAAATATTCATATCAACCTTATCATATACACTTCTTAATTGTTTTATTAAATCTTTTATTTCTTTTCTTTTTGAACCACTTTCACTATTCAATCTAGCATTTTTTTCTGTAACCTTACATGCACATTGGATAAAATCTAATCCATTTCTTTTTCTCCAGCTTATTATATCAGCTTCTTTAACATAGTAAAGTGGTCTAATAAGTTGCATTCCCTCATGATATGTACTATGTAATTTTGGCATCATTGTTTGCATTTGTGCACCATATAGCATTCCCATTAATATTGTCTCAATTACATCATCAAAGTGATGTCCAAGAGCTATTTTGTTACATCCAAGTTCTTGTGCTTTTCTATACAAATGTCCTCTTCTCATTCTTGCACACACATAACAAGGGTGGTCATCAATTTTATCCACAGCCTCAAATATATTACTTTCGAATATAGTAATGGGTATATTTAAAAGCTTAGCATTATCAATTATTTTTTTTCTATTTGCTGAGCTATATCCTGGATCCATTACAAGAAATATCACATCAAAATTAACCTGCCTATGTTTTTTTAGTTCTTGCATACATTTTGCAAGAAGCATTGAATCCTTACCACCTGAAATGCAAACCGCAATTTTGTCGCCTTCTTGTACCATGTCAAATTCTTTTATTCCCTTTATAAATTTGCTCCATATCCTTTTTCTATATGTTGTTATAATGCTTTTTTCTATTTCTTGATATTTTTCCATTTTCCCCCTCTTTATTTTTCAATTATATCTTTTATTATTTCTCCTGCAATCATAAGTCCTGCAACAGATGGTACAAATGAAATACTTCCAGGTACTTGATTACGTATTGAGCATTTTCTTTTTGTTCCTGGAGGACATATACAATTTGTTTTACAACTGCTTTCAGCTTCAGATACTGGAACTATTGGCTCTTCCTTTGAATAAATCACCTTTAAACTGTCTACATTTCTCTTTCTAAGCTCTTTTCTCATAACCTTTGCCAGCGGACATATACTTGTTTTATATATATCTGTTATTTCAAATCTTGTAGGATCTAGCTTATTTCCAGTTCCCATAGCTGACATAACAGGTACATTTACTTCTTTACATTTCATAATTATTTCTATTTTTGCAGTAACTGTGTCAACACAATCTGCAACATATGATAAATTATCTGTTATTATCTTTGTATCAGAATCAGGCATATAAAATTCCTGATATGTTTCAACATTTGCATCAGGATTTATCTCAAGAATTCTCTCTTTCATTACATCAACTTTATATTTCCCAATTGTTTTCCTTGTAGCCATTATTTGTCTATTTAAATTTGTTAAACAAATTTTATCATCATCTATAATTACAATGTTTCCAACTCCGGCTCTTGTAAGCCCTTCTACGACAAAGGAGCCTACTCCTCCAATTCCAAACACTGCAACTTTTGCATTTTTTAATTTTTCTTCTCCATCTTTTCCTATTAATAATTCTGTTCTTGAAAATTGATTTAACATTATTCTATCTCCTATTTGTATCCTTACCGTTAAAAATTATACATCTTAATTTACTTTATGTCAATTGATGTTTTGTCAAAATTACCCTATATAATAGCTGATGAAATATGAAATACACTTGCCTTTTCTCCTAACATGCTTTGCGTTTCTTTTAGTATTTTATGATCATCATCAAGCAATATTAGATGATTATATTCATATTCTTTTTCTTTAATTTTCAATGCCTTAATTATATCTCTATTTTCTTTTGTATATTCTCCAAATTCTTTTGTTAATATAATCCAATTCTTTTTATCTATAAATGGTAAATATTTTCTTAGCCATTCTTCTTTTTCTTTTGTTATTTTTTCACTTTTAGATAATGATAAAATATATAAATCAATATTTTTGATTTTACTTATCTTATTCAACTTATCAATAATATATGTAAGTGGTTCTCCATCACTATATTTTTTCTCCATCCTATCCTTAACTAAATGCTCAGGATATACTTCATATACAATTATAGTGCCATCCATATCTATAAACATTGCAACTTTTTCGTTATCTTCACATATTTTTTCTATATTTCCATAAAATTTATCCATATTTTCCATCCTTTACTATATTTTTTACAATAAATATTTAAGCACAAGAGTAATATTCTCTTGTGCCTTAATCATTACAGTAAAAATTTCGAAATAGTATTGAAGATTATCTCTGACATCTGGCTCTTATCTAACTCATCTGTACTTATGAGCTCTTTGGTTATATCTAGCTCAGTAAAATAAGTAAGGAAAAAGTCATTATATCTTTTAACATATTCTTCATTTACAAGTCTACCTGCCCCTCCTCTTCTTTCTAGTGCAGTATCTGGCAATACCACAATTCCCAAAAAAAGATTTGGCTCAATATCATCAAGCTTAAGTGTCAAAAATTTGTCAAATTCAGATTTAGTGCAACTGCCTTCATTGAAATATTTCCATGCATAAAATTGACTATCAATTATACCACGGTCAATAAGAACAACATCTGCCTTCGAATAAGTCGCCTTTAAAATTCCTGCTTGCGTAATAAAATGCATCCACATGTTAGCATGGAATGTCCCTTTGGGAATTTCATCTGGCAAACTTTCTGCAGATTCTCTAAGTATTTCGGTTGTATAGCCTGCATTCTTGAGCATTTTTGACACTGTCAGAATAGAAGTTGTCTTACCAGCTTCCGGAGTTCCCGAAAATTCTACCATAAAAGGTCTTTCTGATTTCCGCATAATTATGCCCCCAATCATATTTTATCGTAAAACATGTATGAATTATATTACATATACACTACCTTTGTCAATAATAGAAAACATGTCAAAAATAGGTGCAAAAAAATTTTTTTGTAATTTTTTAAATAAATATTGATTTTAGAATTTTTGTTCGATATAATAACTAAAATAAATCATTATACCATAAAAAAAGGTGGTTAAAATATGGCAGAATTAAGTGTTTTAAATCAAAAGATATCTTAATATAAAAATTGAAAATGATAATTACATATCTATTACTGATATGTTAAAGTCTAAAGATGGAGATTTTTTTGTTTCGGATTGGTTAAGAAACAGAAATACTATTGAATTTTTGGGAATTTGGGAAGAAATTCATAATCCTAATTTTAATTATGGCGAATTTGCCATAATTAAAAGTCAAGCAGGTTTAATATGTTTAGCGAATTTAGAACATTTAAATTCTGTATTTATTAAAGAAGGATTGAAACAATCTGAAAGACTTGAGAAATTAAACAAAATTGCTATATCTCAAATGCAAATTTTGAATGATACTGATGTTAAATATTTAAAATAATAAATATGAGCATACTTTTTCTATATTAAAATTATTTATAATTGAAAAAACAAGTGGATTGCATTCTATATTTGCAACCCACTCATTTTTAATTACTTGAACAATTCCGTATGCTCAATCAATCGATAATCATTTCCGTCAGGTAACTGAAACTTGAATCTCTTATCAAGAGTTCTATCATATCATCGAGGCTAATTCTTACTTTATTTACCAGATAAGATAATTTAAATCAAAAAATAAGCCGACTAAATCGACTTATATCTGTGAAATGATATTCACTTTTTCGTTTTCTTTAAACTCACTTGTTGTAATACTTTCAAGTGGTTCGACGAAAACGCATTATGGAGCGGTTAAGCTACACCAAATGTAAGAATTTTAACTAGTACAAATGGTGGAACAAATCCATATTTATCTATATAATGAGTTACAGCTGTATGAATATTATAGTCTTTTTCAATTTCATTATTAATCTTTTTTAATAAATTTTCCTTTATATCAGTATTTATACTAGCATCCCAATTAGAAGTGTTTAAATAATCTTTTACACCATATACTTTAGAAATATGATTTGCCATAACTGATTTTATAACTGTTTCTATTTCTAAACAATATTTTAATATTATATTTTTAAGATTTTTATCATCAAGTATTTTTCAAAAAAGTTGAAATTTTATGTAAAATATGATAACATATAAATGTAAGTATTGTTTAGAAACCAATAAGTCAAACAACTTGGAGGTTTCTAACCTCCAAGAAAATTTAAGGAGGTAATCACAATGTTTAAAGTATCAATCCCTAAAATCTCCGATGAGGAGATGAAAAAACGGTACGAACAAATCAAGCCAGTTATCACGGTAAATGGTAAACTGCACTATTTCAGAGAGTTTACTTTTGAGGAACTCAGTGGCATCAGCTATCTGTGGAACCGTGATGAAGATATGAGAGAAGAAGTTTGCGAGGGCGAACTTGAAGTTTTGGAAGGCAGAGATTTCGTCTGCTTGCATGGTTATGGTTATCATGGACTTTTCAAGCCGAGCGTAGGCGAAGTTCTTTCCCAAATTAAGGAATACGATCTTCCTTTTGTCAAGGCATTCGAAATCATTGAAAGTCCTCAAACAGCAAGCGACTTTTACAAAGACAGTTTCACATCTATCGCATTCGACAACGGCTATCATGTTTCAACCGTGAGATTGTACAGTGCAAAAAGGTAATACAAGCAATCGGTGTAGTTTATAACTGCACCGATTTTGCTCTTCTAAATATTTTTTTTGTAAGCTTTTGGATTTACATAATTAAATAAATATAATGCTACTTGATTTTGTTCTTCTTTTGTCACTTCCATAATTTTAGCCATTGTAAATATTATAAGATGATATTTTGCAAAATTTATTAAAGTAGTTATATATTCTTCATCAATTTCCTTTAGTAGATATTTCACTTTTTAGATTGCCAATTTCATTATCTTTTAGCTCTATTTCATACTTTAATGAACAATTTTCTTTTTATATTTCAAAAGCACTATGTTCAAAATCTCTAATAGCAACATTTAAGTCATTTACATTTCTAACTGTTTTAGTGGTATCTTTTACGTCTTTGGTAAAGTTTTTGATTTTCTCGACATCCTCGTTTGAAATAACCATATTATTTTTATTAAACTTAGCAGGTTTTAAATTGTCTAATATTTGATTTATATCTTTCGTTGTATTATCAAGTTTGCTAGTCTGTTTATTTGCCTTTGCAAGTTTTTTCTCTTTTTCAGCAAGTTGTTTTTTTATATCTCTATAATCACTCATATCTTTAACATTTATATCTTGATTTCTACCTTTTTTTTGAACTTCTTCCCACATAGCTCTTGTTATAATAGGAAGTACAACATCCATAAATAGTTCTGTCTCTCTATCATTATCATATTGTTATCTTTCATAATCGCCCATATATATTTTATTATTTATAATCCCGTTAATAGAGGAATCAATCCAATGCTTTACTTCTGGATATAAAACTTTTTCTTTGTTCAAAATGTTGGCAATTGTTTGATAACTTTTACCTTCTAAATACATTTCAAATATTCTAACAACAATATTTTTGGTTGTATTATCAATTTTAAATGTTTTATCTTTATCTCTATAATAAGCAACAATATAGTTAATTAACCCATTTTTCATATTTTGCTAACTAACACTTAAAATTTATCTTATTATTTACTTTTATTCCCAAAAAGCAAAAAATAAGCCGACTAAATCGACTTATATCTGTGAAATGATATTCACTTTTTCGTTTTCTTTAAACTCACTTGTTGTAATACTTTCAAGTGGTTCGACGAAAACGCATTATGGAGCGGGTAGCGAGAATCGAACTCGCGCGACCAGGTCGGAAGCATGGCATTCTTCCACTAAATTATACCCGCATTTATATTGTACTATTTTTGAAATTTAAAAACTCTCATTAGCATTAAACAGTACTATAATTATTTTTATATTTTTCTACGAAAAAAGCTTGAGAATAATCTCAAGCTTTACTTGGAGCAGGTAGCGGGAATCGAACCCGCATAGCCAGCTTGGAAGGCTGGAATTCTACCATTGAACTACACCTGCATCTCTGTGGAACGATTATTATTATAACCGTTCTGCAGAATTTTGTCAATACTTTTTTTAAAATTTATTTTAAAAATTTTAAAAATTTCAAATTTTATTTAAAAATTATGCAATTGTTGTATCTTTTCTATTACTACTTGATTTACGTTTTTGAACTGGAACCTTTTTTACTACTTCTCTTGCATTATTAATAACAATTTTAGGTGGCTCTCCATTTAAAACTGTTTCTTTGGTTACAATACATCTTTCAATTTTAGGATTTGATGGGATCTCATACATAATATCCCTCATTATTTCTTCTATAATTGAACGTAGTCCCCTTGCCCCTGTTTTTCTTTCTATTGCCTTATCAACAATTACCTCTAACGCTTCAGGTTCAAATTCCAATTCAACATTATCCATTTCAAATAATTTTTTGTATTGTTTCACTAAAGCATTTTTTGGTTTTGTAACAATATCTATTAAAGCTTGTTTATCTAATTCTTGAAGTGTTGCTATAATTGGAAGTCTACCAACAAACTCTGGAATTAATCCAAATTTTAATAAATCTTGTGGTAATAATTGTTCAAATACTTTATATTTATCAATTTCTTTACTGCTTTCAATATTTGCACCAAATCCAATTGATTTTTTTCCTATTCTATCTTTAACAATTTTTTCAAGTCCTTCAAATGCTCCACCACAAATAAATAATATATTTGATGTATCAATTTGAATAAACTCTTGATGTGGATGTTTTCTTCCACCTTGTGGTGGTACAGATGCAACTGTTCCTTCTACTATTTTTAGTAGTGCTTGTTGTACGCCTTCCCCACTTACATCTCTTGTAATTGACGGATTTTCTGATTTTCTAGAAATTTTGTCAATCTCATCAATATATATAATTCCTCTTTCTGCTTTTTCTACATCATAATCTGCAGCTTGAATTAGTTTTAATAAAATGTTTTCAACATCCTCTCCAACATATCCAGCTTCTGTAAGTGTTGTAGCATCAGCAATTGCAAATGGAACTTCAAGTATTTTTGCAAGTGTTTGAGCAAGAAGTGTCTTTCCACAACCTGTTGGCCCTAAAAGTAATACATTACTTTTTTGAATTTCTACATCATCATCACTTTTTTCTTCTTCTTCATTTCTAATACGTTTATAATGATTATATACTGCAACAGCCAATGTTTTTTTAGCTTCATCCTGTCCTATAACATAATTGTCTAAAACCTCTTTTATCTCTGCAGGACTTGGTAATTCTGTTTCTTCATTTAATGTATATGTCATTTCTGCATCATCATATAAATCATCTTCAATAATGTTTGAACATACTTTTATACACTCATTACAAATATAAACTCCTGGGCCTGCGATAATTCTATCTACTGCCTCTTGTGACTTTCCACAAAAAGAGCATTTAATAGTTTTTGTTTTATTGTTTGCCATCTTATTCTCCTTTTATTTTTACTTTCTTTTGTCCATAATTCCATCTATTAAGCCATATTCAAGGGCCTCTTCTGCTGTCATCCATTTATCTCTTTCTGTATCTCTTTCAATTGTTTCAATGCTTTGACCTGTCTTATCACTTAATAATTTATTTAATTTTTCTCTTGTTTTTATCATGTGATCTGCTTGAATTTTTATTTCTGTTGTTTGACCTGCAATTCCATTTCCACCGATTAATGGTTGATGTATTAAAATCTCTGCATTTGGTGTTGCAAATCTCTTTCCTTTTTCTCCATTTGCAAGAAGCACTGCTCCAAAGCTTGCAGCTAATCCAACGCAAATTGTTGAAACTGGACATTTGATATAATTCATTGTATCTACAATTCCCATTCCATCTGTAATAGATCCACCTGGGCTGTTAATATATAAGCATATCTCTTTATCTGGATCCTCAGATTCCAAGAACAACATTTGTGCAATTACCAAACTTGCTGTTGTAGCATTTACATCTTCTCCTAAAAATATAATTCTATCTTTTAAAAGTCTTGAGAAAATATCATATGATCTTTCTCCTTTTGCTGTTTGCTCAATAACATATGGTACTAAGCTATTTTTTTCCATAAAAATTCCTCCTATTTTAAAGTGCAAAAAGTTAGTGGTAATATTTCATTTATATAGAATAAATTAAATTTCACCCCTAACTTTTCCCCTTTATATTATTTTATTTTTGCATTTTTTACTATAAAGTCAATTGCTTTTTCTGTTTTCATGCTATCTGCTAAATATGATTTTAATTGTTCATTCTCTAACAATTCTTTTTCATCTCTGTTGTATTGTTTTGCCATTTCTTTAATTTTTTCTGTAACTTCTTCGTCAGTTGGTAATGTATCTTCAGCAGTTGCAATTGCTTCTAATACTAATCTTGATTTAACTGATCTTTTAGCTTGTTCTTCAAATTCTGTTCTCATTTCTGATTCTGTTTTTCCCATCATTTGAAGATATTGTTCTAATTTTAAACCTTGATATGAAAGTCTTGCTTCGATATCTTTTATCATATTATCAATTTCAAGCTCAATCATTCCACTTGGAATATCAATTTCCGTATTTTCGCATACAGTTTTAATTGCTTCTTCCTCAGTTTCATATTTTTCTTTATTTTTATTTTCTTCTTCTATTTTTTCTTTGATGCTTTTCTTTAATTCGTCTAATGTATCAAATTCACTAACATCTTTAGCAAATTCATCATCTAACTCTGGTAATTCTTTTTTCTTTATTTCATGTAATTTAACTTTAAATGTAGCATCTTTTCCAGCTAAATCTTTAGAAAAATACTCTTCTGGGAATTTTACATTTATATCTCTTTCTTCATCAATTTTCATTCCAATTATTTGGTCTTCAAATCCTGGAATAAATGTTTTGCTTCCAATTTCTAATTCATGATTTTCAGCTTTTCCACCTTCGAATGGAACACCATCAACAAATCCTTCAAAATCAATTACAGTAATATCTCCTTCTTCTACTGGTCTATCTTCAACAGATATTAATCTAGAATTTCTTTCTTGCATATGTCCTAATTCATGATTAATTTCTTCATCAGAAACATTATACTCTATTTTTTTAATTTCTATACCTTTATATTTACCTAATTTTACTTCTGGTTTTGTTTGTACAGTTGCTGTAAATATTAAATCTTTTCCTTTTTCCATTTGAGTAATATCAATATCAGGTTTGCTTACAGCTTCTATACTATTTTCTTTAATTGCTTCATCATATAAATCTGGTACTAATTCATTAAAAGCATCTTCGTAAAAGATTTCGCTTCCATATTGTCTTTCAACTAATTGCATTGGAGCTTTACCTTTTCTAAATCCTGGTATATTAAAATATTTAGCAGTTTTAGAATATACCTTTTTCATAGCTTCTTCAAATTTTTCAGCCTCAACTGTAAATGATAGTTTAACTTCATTTTTGTTTTCTGTTTTTTCAACTTTTACGTCCATTTTAACCTCCATCTGATTTATTATAATATTATTTATTTTCATTTAATTTCTTTTCGTTTGTACAAATAGCCATATTATTATATCACAAATTACAGATATTGCAAGCCCTAAAATCTATGTTTTTTACTCAAACCAACTGCAAATCAAAATTTAAATAATCTGCACTAATCAATTTATATTCAATGCCATCTATAATTCCTACAACCGCATCTTTATGAGATTGTCCATGCAAATGTCCATAATAACATCTTTTAATATTATACTTTTTTAACATATTTATAAATTCTCTATTTTCAAGCTTATTTAAATTGTTTTGCGTAATTGGCGGATAATGTAGAAATGCAATAATTTCTCTTTCATTGCCATATTTTTGTATGCCGTCTTTTATAGAAAGCTCCAATCTCGCTGTTTCACGTTTTATCATTTTTTTGTCATTTTCACTGTCAAAAACATTCCATCCCCTAGTACCTACAATTATTTTATCCTCAACCAAATAACTATTATTGTATAAGAAATCTATATTTTCAAATTCATTTTCTTTTACAAATTTTCTCATACTTGCAAGAGTTGTCCACCAATAATCGTGATTTCCCTTTAATAAAATCTTTTTTCCTGGAAGACTATTTAGATATGAAAAATCAAGTTTTGTGTCTTCAATGTATGTTGCCCACGAAAAATCCCCAGGTAATATCACATAATCATCTGCTTTTACTTTTTTTATCCAATTTTTTTTTATCTTTTCATCATGATTTTCCCAGTTATCTCCGAAAATGTCCATTGGTTTATTTTGTGAAAAAGATAAATGCAAATCTGCTATAACATAAATTGACATGAATATTTATCTCTCCTATTCGCCTATTTTTAAATTTGGTATTGCATTTAATGTCAAATCCGCATTTACTCCAGCTTTGTATCTATAATATCCAGCTGATGCAATCATTGCAGCATTGTCTGTACATAAAATTGGTTCAGGATAATAAATTTCGTATCCTTTTTTTTCTAAATTCAAAAAACTCTCTCTAATAAATGTATTTGAAGATACTCCTCCAGCAAGTGCAATTTTATTTGTGTTTAATTCTTTAGATGCTTTTAGTGTATTTTCAAGTAATATATCTGTAACATATTTTTCAAAACTTGCACATAAATCTGCTTTATTAATATCAGGATTTTTATGATGTAAATTGATGATCGCTGTTTTTATTCCACTAAAGCTAAAATCCAAACCATCAATATGAGTTTTAGGAAGTTCAATATTTACTTGTCCTTCTTTAGCAAGTTTATCTACTTTTGGTCCACCTGGATAGCCAAGTCCAATTACTCTTGCAACTTTATCAAAAGCTTCGCCTATTGCATCATCTCTTGTTTTGCCAAGAATTTCAAAATCATTATAATCTTTAATATATACTAAATGTGTATGTCCACCAGAAATTACTAAGCACAAAAATGGTGGTTTCAAATCTTTATGTGTTATATAGTTTCCTGCAATGTGTCCTTCAATATGGTTAGTTGGAGTCAATGGTTTATGTAACGCATAACTTAAACCTTTTGCATATGAAACGCCAACTAGTAATGCTCCTACTAGTCCAGGTCCATATGTACACGCAATATTATCTATATCATCAAATGTAACATTTGCATCATGTAACGCTTGCTTTGTCACATCTGAAATAGCTTCAACGTGATTTCTAGAAGCTATCTCTGGTACAACTCCACCAAATTTTTCGTGTATTTTAATTTGTGAATTAATTACATTTGATAAAACTTCTCTACCATTTTTTACAACAGCAACAGATGTTTCATCACAACTTGATTCAATTCCTAAAGTTAATATATCCTTCATTTTTACTTACATATGTGCTCGTATTAATAATACAAACACATAATCTCCTTTTTTATAATATTCCAAACATAGAGCAAACAAGCTTCATAAGCCCTGTATACGCACCAGATATTAAAGGCGAAATAATTATACCTGCAATTCCAGTTACCCATATTACTACAAATGCAATATAAAAATATTGTTCATATTGTTGTATCCAATTTTTAGCATTATATGGTAAAAATCCCATTACAATTTTTGAACCATCAAGTGGTGGAAGAGGTATCAAATTAAAAATACCAAGTCCCAAGTTTATAGCAATACATGATTGTATCATAAGCATTATTATAAATCCAATTTGATTAACCATAAATGTTGGTGCAAATTTCCAAATAATTGCATAAATTACAGCAAATATAATTGCTAATATAAAATTCATTATTGGTCCTGCAGCTGCAACCATTGCTTCTGCAACTGGCATTTTGATGTTTCTATTAAAGTTTCTCGAATTAATTTCAACAGGCTTTCCCCAACCAAATCCAGCAAATATAAGCATAATAGAGCCAATTGGATCTAAATGTGCAAATGGATTTAAACTTAGTCTTCCCTGTCTTCTGGGTGTATCATCCCCTAATTTGTCTGCAACAAATGCATGAGCAAATTCATGAAATGTTATTGCAATTAATACCGCTGGTAGGCTCATTAATAAACTCAAAAGTTCATCTGTATTAGTCAACAATCCAATCACATTTGATAAAATTATTAAACCTAATACAATATACAATATTCTTCTATCTATATACATTTAGCTCTCCTTTTCAATATATTTTAGTTAAACTTATCTTTCATACTATACCATATTTTCAGAAAAATATCAATTATTTGTATTTATATTATTGAAGTTATATTCACACGTAATTTTATAATCTTTTTTGTTGCTTTTTATATTTATTTAGTATATAATTTTCTAAAAAAGAAGGAGGTTTTAGTTATAATCTAGTTAATACTTTTATATGAACCTTTAAATGAACTTAAGAAAAATATTAACAAATTAGATAATAAGCAAAATACAATATGAGTAAATTAATTGATATCTATGACAAGCTAAAAAAAGAAGATTCTAAGACAGTATATCTATTTAAAATAGGTATATTTTATATTGCATTAAATAAAGATGCAGAATTTTTATCTATCAAATATAATCTAAAGTTAACAAATTTAAATTCTAGTACATTAAAGTGTGGATTTCCATGTTCAAGTTTTGATAAATATTACATCAAATTCACAAATGATTCTGTAAAGTTTAAAATCATAGAAAATAATACTTTGTTTGAAAGTTCTGATTATTTAAAAAACGCCAAAATTATAGAACTTGTAGAAAAAATAAATAAAGTAGATATAGATTCTCTTTCAATACCTGAAGCTTACAAATTTATAGAAGATTTAAAAGAACTATCTTTATCACTAAAATGAATGAATGTTATTTAATAGGTAAAGTAGTCAGCCAACCGATTTTCGAATTTTTATATAATAGTCAATATATATCAATATGCTATTTTACTATAGAACTAGAAAATAACATATTTGTAAAAGTATTTGCATTAGATAGAATTGCCGACTATATTTATCAAAAAATTAATATAAATAAGTATGTATGTATTGAAGGAAAGCTATGTGATAATACAAAAAACTTTTCAGTTGAAATTTCTAATATACAATTAGAACAAAGTAACTTCAGGTCATCATCTGCTCTCGCCGATTTGGGTTTTAAAGGAGAAAATTCCAAAGGCGGTAGCGATTGTAGCATTTTAATATACTAAATTTCCTAGTATGTAAAAAAAAAACGGATTGATTAAAAAATTAATCCGTTTTTTCATAAAATATTGAACTTCGTTTTCCTACCATAAAATATTTTATTGATTCATTTTTACCTATAATAGGAAGGAATAAACCTCTTTAATATCTAATATATCATTGTATATATTCCTTAAAATATATAATCGAGAATAGTATTAGAGTACGGCACGAAACCCTATGTTTGGATTAGTGTTGCTCACGCTGTTGTAATTGCGGTAGCAAGCTGGGTTAGTTGAAGATGCGTTGATGTAACTGCCCCCACGATTCACGCGGTATTTTGATTTATCCCCTATATAATAACTAACTAAAAAATAATTTATTAGTTAAATTATATACATTAGCATTTTTTATATATCCTAGATGTCCACATAAATATTTTTTAGCATCATAACTCGACATCTTTCTTTTCTTTATTTGCATTTTTAAAGATACTATTTTCTTTTTTAATTTCTTCTTGCCTCTGTCTCTTATTTTTAATCTGTATTCATTTATTTTATATCCACAAAAATTAACCCCTTGTTTGCTTTTAAAGACTTGAGTTTTACTATTTAATTCTAAATCTAAATTATCCTTTAAAAACTTAGTTATTGCCTTTAATGCAGACTTCGCTTCTTCCTTTGTTTTAGTTAAAATTATAGAATCATCCATATATCTATAATAATATTTAATTTTTAGTTCTCTTTTAATATACTGATCAACTTCGTTTAAATAAATATTTGCAAATATTTGAGATGTATAGTTTCCAATTGCGATTCCTTTGTCTGATGAACTAGAATATATTATTTCTCTTATAAGCCATAATACTTTTTCATCTTTAACTTTTCTTGTAATTATAGAATATAAAATATTTTTATCTATGCTTTGAAAATACTTTCTAACATCCATTTTTAAAATATAATATTCACCCCATTTATGTTTGCAATGAACCATACCATTTTGTACAGCTTTCACAGCAGATAAAGTTCCTCTATCTTTTAAGCAAGCAAATGAATTATGTATAAATGTCGGAAGATATAAATCAATTAAAAAATTATCCACAAGCCATCTATGTACAACTCTGTCTATATATCTCGACTTTTCTATTCTTCTAAGTTTTGGCTCTCTTATATAAAATACAGTGTATCCTCCGGTGCTTATAAGTCATATTATGTAATTGTTCATATAAATACCTAATATAATCTTCCGTTTTTAATTCAAAAAGAATTATATCTTTTTTCAATCTCTTACATTTTCTGCTTTGATAATGTGCCTTTCTTAAATTATCATAAGTTAACTTTTTATCAAATTCATTTCTTAATGTTCTTGCCATAATACTTTAGCAATCCTCCAATAATTTTTCCAAGTTCATAAATTAAATCTGAAGCTATTTTGAATTTTTTCTCATCGATCCATTTATTTTTATACATAATTCTTAAAAAAATTCTTTGTGTATTTAAACCCGCATCAATTTGATTTATGCAATCAATTTTTTTATCATCAGATATTTTGCTTATAAGCATTATACTTTCAAGCATTTTATACATAGAGCTCTTATATTCAGTTCCTATGCTAAATTTTTCTACTCTTGGAAGCTTACAAATAAGTTCAATCATATATTGAATGTAAGTTTCCGCCTTTGGTATTAATTGTAATTCTGTTTTTTTACTATCTCCCATTTTTTTGCTACTTCCTTGTATTATAAAACTTCTTTAGAAATCTTATTACAAGCAATAGAAAATTACAAGTGTTTTTTTATTTTTTATAAAATTTTAGAGGGGATAACCCCCTCTAAAATTCAATTTTCATACATATTTAAGCTAGAAAAAATACATTTTTCTTTTCTATTTTACTCTACATATTATTTTGCCATTTACATCATACATATTTTGAAGGTCAAAGCCCTACGAAATGTTGACATTTACATATAGCCCATATTCCAGTCCTCTAAATGTATAATTTTATCGCTTTCAAGCGTCCAGTTCTACTTTATGTAAAGTACGGCACGAAACCCTATGTTTGGACCAGTGTAGCTCACGCTGTCGTAATAGCGGTAGCAAGCTGGGCTAGTCGAAGAGGCGAAGATGCAACCGCCCCCACGACTCACGCGGTATTGGCCTGAAGTCGCATAATGTGAATCTTCTTCTGTCCATTCCCAGACATTTCCAGCTAAATCAAATATATGATATTTCTCTGTTACACTACTTGCTCCTGTTGTTAGCAATTCTCCATTGTTACTTGAATACGACGTTGTTTTTCCTGAAGTTGATGTTCCAAATGGCTGTGTAATCCAATTGCTTGAATATGTTGACTTTGAAAGTCTTCCATTATATGCTATTGATGTATTCATGTAATTTCCCCATGTATTTGAGTCTGTTGATATATCAGCTAATGTCAAAAGCTTTTTGTTTATCAATGTATTTAATATTACATCCCATTGCGTTCCTGTAATAAGTCCACTACTTACATAGCTATTGTTATACATTCTTTCAGCATTCGCTTTAGCATGTGTCCAATCTATAAAATCCCATGGCACAATTCCTGCTTTACTTTGTGGAACTCCCTCAAGATTATATATTTGATTTGAACCTGTATGTGTTTGATTTTTACTAAATTCTTTTATGTTAGATGCAAGTCCAGCTTCATATCTTCCAACATAAAATCCTCCATATTTCTCTATTTGTGTTAGCTCTGGCTTTGGAGTTGTAGTATCCCATTCTGCATTTTGCTTGCCCCAACTTTTTTTTACATAATTTGATGTATCACATGGTACCCACACAAATTGATTTCCCTTTAAACTTGTTGTATAATCATATGTTGTCTTATCTTTTCCAGCTTCGTATTTGTCATCTTTATTATCAGAAATAATAACTCCTGTACTTAAATTTCCCCCAACATAATAGAAATTTTTTGGTACTGGAACTGTTTCTCCTCCACCAACAGATACAGCATATACTGTTGATACTTTAGTTATTTCTGTTGCCTCTTCTCCATCACTTGTTTTTATATGTTTTACGGTTTCTGTTCCCCATCCATCTTTCAATTTCACTTCTGTTCCTACTGGTTGTGGATTTGTTGATGAATTATCTGGAAGAACATCTCCGGAATCAGGTATATCTTCTGATTCGAATCCATTTAGCAATTTGGCTAAAGACTCATCCTCTGATGCTTTACTATTCTCAAATACTTCTTTTGTTTTTTTTGCTTTACTAATTATCCCATTATCTCCAAACATTGTATTAATGCTTACAGTAGATAAAATGATCAGTACAACAATTGTTACAACAAGTGCCACTAATGTTATTCCTTTTTCTTTTTTACTTTTGAATTTTTTCATTTTTTCGTTTCCTCCCTTTTAGTTCACAAAAATAATCAAAAACAATCATAAATATGCAAAAAAAGACATTAATTGAGTCATATATAGTCTCCCTTACCTGTCTTTTTAGTAAATACAAATAAAGGTAATTTAAATTTTACCTTTATTTTACGGTCTTATTTTTTTACATACATACATTATCAATATTTTTAATTTTTTCATATCTTTTGTGAACTCCCATTTATAATTCTGAAAATATTGTATCAAATTGTCGAAGTATTTCGATTATATACATAATAATTTGTGTATAATTCTTTTGGATGAAAAAAAATGGATTTTACCATCAAAATAACTTAATCACACAGTACTATATTTACAAAAATTCAAGCCAAAAAATCTTCAAATTTCTTTCTATACGTCAAAAAAGCACCTTGAGCTTATCTCTAAGTTCAAGGTGCTTTTTTGTTTTAAACTTTTTCGACAATGTCGAAAAAATTCATATTATTTTTTTTGTTTTCAAGCTTATTTATTTTTAATCTAATGGTTTCATTGTTGGGAATAATAATACATCTCTAATAGATGCTTGATCTGTTAAAAGCATTACCATTCTGTCAATTCCAATACCCATACCACCTGTTGGAGGCATGCCTATTTCTAGTGCATTAACAAAGTCTTCATCCATCATGTTTGCTTCGTCATCTCCAGCTTCTCTTTGTTTAACTTGTGCTAAAAATCTTTCGTATTGATCAATTGGATCATTTAACTCTGAGTAAGCATTTGCATACTCTCTACCACCTATAAATAATTCAAATCTTTCTGTTAATCTTGGATCTGATGGTTTTCTCTTTGTTAAAGGTGACACTTCAACTGGATAATCGCAAATAAATGTTGGTTGTATTAATGTTTCTTCAACTTTTGCCTCAAATACTTGATTAATAATATCTCCTCTTGTTGTTTTTATAGGGTCAATTTCAACCTCTAGTTTCTTAGCTACTTCCATTGCATCAGCATCATTTTCTATAGTGTTAAAATCAACTCCTGTAACTTCTTTTATAGCATCAATCATTGTTATTCTTTTCCAATTTGGTGTTAAATCTATTTCTTGACCTTGATAAGTAATTTTAGTTGTTCCAAGAACATTTTGTGCAGCTTTAGAGAAAATCTCTTCTGCTATATCCATCATATCATTGTAATCTTCAAATGCAGAATATAATTCTATGTTAGTAAATTCTGGATTGTGTTTATAATCCATACCTTCATTTCTAAACATTCTACCCATTTCATAAACTTTATCAAATCCGCCAACTATCAATCTTTTTAGATATAACTCATTTGCAATTCTTAAATACATATCTATATCTAAGCTGTTATGATGTGTAATAAATGGTCTCGCAGAAGCTCCACCTGCTATTGTATTTAAAATAGGTGTTTCAACTTCTAAATATCCTTTTTGATCAAGTACATTTTTAATTTCTTTTAATATTTTAATTCTTGTTAAAAATGTTGTTTTTACTTCTGGATTAACTATTAAATCAACATATCTTTGTCTATATCTTAAATCAGTGTCTTTTAGCCCATGATATTTTTCAGGAAGTGGTTTTAAAGATTTAGTAAGAAGTGTTACTTCTTTTGCATGAATAGAAACTTCTCCTGTTCTTGTTTTAAATACAAAACCTGTAATTCCAATAATGTCACCAATATCATCTTCTTTAAATTGTTTATAGCTTTCTTCTCCAAGCTCATTTATACTAACATAACTTTGGATTCTTCCTTCACTATCTTGAATGTGGCAAAATGATGCTTTTCCCATAATTCTTTTTGCCATTAATCTACCAGCTATTGTAACATCTTTTCCTTCAAGTTCATCATAATTATCAATAATCTGTTTACTTGTATGTGTTCTATTAAATTTAGTAATTTCAAAAGGGTTTTTTCCTTCTTGTTTTAATTTTTCTAATTTTTCTCTTCTAACTTTCATTAATTGATTCATATCAATTTCTTGCTCTTGCATATTTTCGTTTTCTTGCATTATATTTCCCCCTCTTTAAGCACTTAAAGTGCGGTTTAATCTTCACTATTATATAACATTTTGTACATTTTGTAAACCAATCATTAATATTTTATACAGCTTTCCTTAATTCTTTTGCATTTGCAATTGCAATTTCTGTAATATCTCCATTTGCAATTCTTGCTATTTCAGCAATTGTTTCGTCTTCTGATAATTGTTTTATACTTGTAACTGTTTTATCTTCTTTTACAGATTTACTAATAAAGTAGTTGTAATCTCCTTTTGCAGCAATTGCTGGAAGATGTGTTACACATATAATTTGATGTTTTTTTGATATGATTTTCATTTTTTCTCCAACAGCTTTTGCTGCCCTGCCACTTATTCCAGTATCTATCTCATCAAATACAAGAGTTCCTACTTCATCCACATCAGAAAGAATAGTTTTTATTGCAAGCATAATTCTTGACATTTCACCACCAGATGCAATTTTTATAAGCTCTTTTTCATCTTCTCCTTTATTTGTTGAAATCATGAATTCTACTTTATCAAGTCCATTTTTATTAAATTTATCTTCTTTTTCAACCTTTACATTAAATATTGCATTGTTCATTTCTAAATCATGTAATTCATTGTTAATGCTTTTTGAAAGTACCGTTGCAGATTTCACTCTAATGAAATTCATTTCTTTACTTAGCTCTTTCATTTCTTTTTCAATTTCAAGAAGCTCTTTTTTTAGCTTTTCATTTATTTCATCTGCATTTTCTATTGTATTTATTTCTTCTTGTAGTTTATCTTTATATTCAATAATTTCTTCAATACTATTTCCATATTTTCTTTTTAAAGAAAATATTTCATCAAGCCTTTCTTCAACTATATTTCTGTCGCTTTCATCAAAATAAACATCATCTTTCATAGATGAAATGTCTCTTGAAACTTCTTGAATTTCATAATATATATTTTTTAATTCTGTTAATTTATTTGAATATTCTTCTCCATAACTTTCTATTTTTTCCAAGCATCTTATTGAGTTTGAAACTCCCTCTATAACTGCATTTTCTAAATTATCATCTATACAATTCAAGTTTTCTTGTAATTTTTCTGAGTTTTTCATCAACTTATGTTTTTCTTGTAGTTCTTCATCTTCACCAATTTTCAATTTTGCTTTTTCTATCTCATTAAATTGATATTCTAATAAATCAATTTTTCTTTCCTTTTCTTTTTCATCTCCATAATTATCTTTTATTTTTTTATCTATTTCAATATATTTCTCATAAAGCTCTCTATATCTCGTTTTTATTTCTATAATATCATTTCCAATAAAACTATCCAAATATTCAATGTGATTTGAACTATCTAATAAATTTCTATTATCCTGTTGTCCATGTATATCAATTATTTTACTCATTATTTCCTTAAGCTCATTTACAGTTACTAAACGTCCGTTAATTTTGCAAGAATTTCTTCCATTTGCATATATTTCCCTTGAAACAACAATGTTTCCATCAATAGAATATTCACTAAATGGGCAAAAGATATTAGCTTCAACAAAAGAATAGTTTTCTCCCTTTCTTATCATTTCTTTTGAAAAACGTCCTCCTGATATAATTCCGAAGTGAACCAATTATCAATGTTTTACCAGCACCAGTTTCTCCAGTTAAAACATTAAACCCCTCATTTAAATCTATTGTTACATCATCTATTATTCCTATATTTTTTATATGCAATGTTGATATCATAAAAAATCCTCCTTGCAAAACAATGTTCGTTTTTATTATATATGCGAATATATGTTTTGTCAAGAGATTTTTTAAATTTTTTTATAATAAAAATCTCATAAATTATTAAACCTTTATTTAATAATTTTATGAGATTTTCCTTTTAATATAAAATCAATTTTTTATCTTAATTTAAACTCTATATATGAATCATATGAACCATCTTCAATATCTGAATTATAATACCTCAAAGACATTTGGTTATTTTTATAATAAACAAATCTTATACTAAACGTTGCTGTTTTACCTGATCTAATCTCTTGAGTATCAAGTTCTGAATTTAAGTGTTTGTAATATGGTCTGTAGCCATACCTTCCCGCTCCATCTACTATCTTAAAATCATTTTTATTAATTACAATTGTTGTACTTGAAGTATTTTCTAATTTCATATTAACTATTACCCATTCTTGTCCGTCTTGAACTTTACCAACAATAGAATTATAGTTTTCGGTTTGATAATTCAATGCTGTTAATGTAATATTTCCTTTCGAAAATAGTCTTACATTCTTTTTAGTATTAATATTATACGTCTTTTTGTCCACACTATATTCTTTATTATCTTTATTATTTGATTTATTTATATTATTACTATATGCATTATCATTATTACGTCCTAGCGTTGTATAATCTTTAAAATCATTTACAATTTCCTTACTTGTTGATGTTAAATCTTTAAAAATATTACTTGAAAATAACCAGATACCACATATAGAAAAAATAATTATTAACACTAAAGAAGCTATTAAATTATTCTGTGCATTTGCAGTATAATTTGCTGTGTTGCTCTTATTATAAATATTGCTTTCATTTGAATACTGTTTTTTTATTTTTTTCATTTGTTTTTCATACTCATTTTCATCAATAATTCCTTCATCCTTTAATCGATTAAGTTTATCTATGGCTTCAACAAATTTTCCAGTTTCCATATAACAATTCTCCTTTAATATTTTCCTATGTTATTTTATTGCATTACACTTTTTATTTCACGGAATTTTAAAAAATTTCAACCATATTCAAGTAACACCCTTTTATTTTGCCTATCTCTGTAATCTTACCTTTAACAGTAACAATATCCCCTTTATTCATCTTTTTAATTTTATCTTTTTGCTTATTGCTCTTAATCCTGCAAAATACACGATTAAATATAGCTAATTCGTCAATTTGAGATACAACCACATAAGATGAATCAATTTTACTTAACTCACCTGTAATTGAAACATATCTCCCTTCATATTTATCTTTAGCTGCTAAAGAATTATTTTCTAAATCTTTAAACATTTCTTCAATACTAACAATATAATATTTTCCATCAGGGCTAGGATCACATCCTCCAATTATGTCAAACAAGCCTAATTTCCACCATGCAAATAATAAGCCTAATATTATAATAATAGCTAATATTATTTTTACACCAATATTATTACTACCCATATAGCTTCACCTCCTTTATCTTTTGTAACATCTTATACAACTTTGATATTCTTGAATATTATATCAAAACACAATTTCAACTTCAAGATATTCGAAGAAAATATTCGAGTATTTCGAATTTTTATGATAATTTACTAACTATTTGAAATAATAAATTCAAAAGGTGGGATTTATTATGATAGGTACAATATTAAGAAATATTAGAAAAATAAGAGGTTTTACTCAAAGTAACATTGGAGATGAATTAAATTTAGCTGATAATACAATCTCCAATTATGAAACAGAATATAGTAACCCTAATTTTGATACAATTCAAAAATTTGTAAGTGTTTGTGACTTTGAAATTCAATTTGTTGATAAAAAAAGTAAAAAAATATATACTGTTGATGAATTATCAAAAGAAATGGACTTTTAATTGAATATATTCATAAAAGCAACTCAACTTGGATTTGTCCTTTGTTCAAATCCAAGTTGAGTTTCCGACTAAAAGGAGGAAATCTCAAAGTAAATAGTGATTGTAGCATTTTCTATACTAGGAAATGAGAAATTTTCTACAACATAAAAAAGAGTAACAAAACATATAATATAAGTCTTGTTACTCTTTTTTCTTTGGTGACCCCTACGGGAATCGAACCCATGATTCAGCCTTGAGAGGGCTGCGTCTTAACCGCTTGACCAAGGGGCCGCTAAAACTACTATATTAATATAACATAGTTTTCCCTATTTCGTCAATACATAGATCTATTTTTTTCTAAAAATCTGGTACTTTTTGAGTCCGTCCCTGAAAGTACCAACTATTTTCTATCTTTTATAAATTTTGCTCCAATTTCTAAACATTTATCCAAAATCTCTTTTAGTCTATCATCTTGTTTTGTTAAATACAAATATCCTATCAATGCTTCAAACGCAGTAGAATACATATATTCATGAACTGTTGCATTTTTAGGAAGATGGTGATTTTCAGCATTTCTCCCTCTTTTTACAATTTCTTTTTCCGCTTCGTTCAAATCATTCATCAATTCATTTAATATCTTTGCTTGTGCTCCAGCCTTTACATATTGTATCGATTTTATATGTAACATATGTGGTTTCATTTTCGTTGTGTTTACTAAATGATTCCTTATAAATAATTCATATACACTATCTCCTACATATGCCCAAGTAAGTGGTGACATTGTATCAACTTCAACTTTTTCTCTTTTTCTATCTATTATTTCTTTCATCATTTTCTCCTACATTTCTGGACTTTCAAGTGTTATTCTTCCTAATCTTCCAGATCTAAAATCATCTAATATAATTTTAGCAACTTTTTCTTGATCAATATATCCACCTGACATAAGTGCTCCTCTTCTTCTGCCTATTTCATCCATTATCTCTAATGCTTTTTCATTTTCTTCTATATCATTTTCAAGTATTGCATCAATTTTATTCTCATCTAATTTATATCTTTCAATTAAATTTTCTTTATAACTACTAATTAAATATTTTAGCAAGCTAAATCCAATTTCTATTGTTTGTAATACATCATCTTTTATAGTTCCTGTATATGCTAGTTTCAAGCCAACTTCTTCATTTTCAAATTTTGGCCATAAAACTCCTGGTGTATCTAACAATTCAATATTTTCACTAATTCGAACCCATTGCTTTTGTCTTGTAACACCTGGTTTATTTCCAACTTGCATAGAATTCTTTTTGGTTACTCTATTTATAAATGATGATTTACCTACATTAGGAATACCTAAAATCATTACACGTATTGATTTTCCTATTCTTCCCTTATTTGCATATTTTTCAGAATTTTCATTATATATGCTGTTTATTCTTTTTAAGCTATTGTCTATTCCTTTTCCAGAATTACTGTCCACAAGAACTGCAGGTATTCCTTTTTTTTCAAAATATTGTATCCATTTTTTATTATCACTTTCAGATGCTAAATCGCACTTGTTAAGTACAAATAATTTTTCTTTTCCTTCTATCCATTTTCCTATATCTGGGTTTTGGCTTGCAACAGGTATTCTTGCATCTAATATTTCTACAACCACATCAATAAGCTTTAAATCCTCTATTATTTGCCTTTTAGTTTTTGCCATATGTCCGTGGATACCAGTTGATATTCGTTGATGGTAAACTATTTGTATCTTCGTTCATTTTTTTATTTTTTCTCATTTCTCTTTTTTGGTACATATCCATTTTAATCACTTCTTTCTATTTCGTTTTATTTTTAAAAAATACTTAAAGTTGTTATCTCTTATATTTTTTCAAACAAATAAACATTTTCAGGTAATTTTAACTTTTTAAAAATTCTTGTTTTTATAAGTTTGCCACCCATATGTTTATAAAATTCATTTGATGGATTACTTTGTAAGCATCCTATAATCATTTGGTCATATCCCATTATTTTTAATTCTTTAATGCCTGTTTCTATTAACTTTCTTCCATATCCCAATCCTTTATATCCATTGATTATGTATAAGGTATAAATTTCCCCACAATTACTGTATAATTCATCATCTGCTGTTCCAACATTAATAAATCCTACAACTTTATTATCCACTTCTAAAACAAATTGATGATTGTTCTTTTCATCAAAGTTGTTAAAAGCATTAATCGCTCTTATCTCTTCATTTTTATATAGATTATTTAAAAATTCATCTGGAACAATTCCTTTGTATGTTTCATTCCATGCAACAGTTATGACATGAGCAATATCTTTACAATCTTTTTTTTCGCTTTTTCTTATAATATATTTCATATAAGTTTACTCCTAAAATTCATCATCTATTTTACATTTTCTAAATAAATTACCTCTTTGCCAAGCTTTTTAGCATATTCAATTTCTTTAGCTGTTGAATTTCCAATATATCCATCAACATTAACTACATAAATTGCATCACTAATTTCAATTTTATTATAATGTAAATCAGCTAAAATCTGTTGTTCTTCTTCACTAAACCTATCATTACTATAAACGCATTGTATAACAACATATTTCTTTTTTATTTCTAATTCTTTAGCTACTTCCATCATCTTCTCTTTATATTTCATACTACCGCAAATTGTAACTATTTTATTCATCCAAATCTCCCTTTTTATAAATTATTGCAAAGAAATTTAACAACATCATTTTCACTTTCTTTTACCATCTCTTTATCTTCTTCTGTCATATCAGTAAAATATTTATTTAATTTTTTATTTATTGATATTGTATTTAGTGGATATCCCGAATTAATTTTATTTGATGGCTTATCAACTATATAAAAATCTTCTTTACTCCAAGTATATGTAGATTCTTTACCATCTTTTATAACCGCAATACCATAAACCCATCTACATGTTAACTTTCCATTTTTTCCATATTCATGTGCTAAATTCGAATAATATTCTATCATTTCATTATCATTTAGTCTTTTTCCATTTACTCTTCTTACATACATGCCTGGTTGTTTGTCTTCAGGTATATCGTCAATATATAAATTATCATCCATAGCAAACACTGGTAAGTCATATACATTAGCATATGCTCTTGCTTTAATCAAAGCATTTTCGATTGCGTCTTTTCCATTTTCTTCAATATCTATATTCTTTTCTATGTCATTTATCGTTATTATTTCAATATTATTTTCTAAAAGTCCTTTTTTAAATCTTTCAGCTTTACTTTCATTCCCTGTTGCAAATAATACTTTTTTCATCACATTACTCCTTTATAGTAATATTTTACCATTTTTCAATCACTTGTTCTATTTTAACATAAAAATAAGTGGTTTTCAACTAACCACTTACTTTTATATAACCTTATATACCTCCTAAAACGAAATTATTTCTAAATGTTCTAATAATATCTTAAAGCCTAATAATACCAATATAATTCCTCCCATTAGCTGCGCTTTATTTTGATATTTATCTCCAAATCTGTTTCCTATCTTTACACCTAAAACAGAAATAATAAATGTTATAATTCCTATTATAGATACAGCAAGCACGATATTAACATCAAAAAAAGCAAAAGTTATTCCAACTGCAAGTGCATCTATGCTTGTTGCTATTGCCAAAACTACCATTGTTTTAAAATCAACTCTGTCATTTTTCTTGTCATCCTCATCATCAAAAGACTCCTTTATCATTCCTCCTCCAATTAGAGTTAATAATGCAAAAGCAACCCAATGATCAAATGTTGTTACAATGCTTTCAAAAGTCATTCCTAAAAAATATCCTATAAGTGGCATTAATGCTTGAAATACTCCAAAATATAATGCAATTATTACAGCATTTTTCCAGTTCATTTTTTTCATTGAAAGACCTTTACAAATTGACACTGCAAAAGCATCCATTGCAAGTCCTATACCTATTAGCAAAATCTCATATATTTCCATAATTTACTCCTTGTATTTTACTATTAATATTAAAAATCATCACTTTATATGCATAGTTTCAATTATATGGAAAAACTACTTTTTTTTAAATATTCCTTTCACTTTATAATTTTTACTAAAGTTTATAAGCTTATTATTTTACTTGTATTATCATCATTTTGCCTGATAAATAATCTTCTACTAGCATAATTTTAAATTCTTTTGAGTATATTTTTCTATTATTATACATAAAAATTTCCCCTTAAAGTATACATTTCTTTTTTATTTGTGTCTACTTTAAGGGGTACAGTCCAAGCGTACTCCGCTTCTATCCCATCTGATTTGCATCTTTTAAAACAATAACCTTTTGGTCATATTTTAAAAGCTCATCTCTTAATTTTGATTTATTTTTTTCTGCTTCATTTGTTTCTTTGTACGTTTTTTTCAATGTTTTTATGCTTGGTTTATAATCGCATTCTTCAATCTTTAGCTTTTGCTTAATAAATCTAAAAAATATTCTTCTTTTTCTAACACTTAAAGGTGTATCTAAATAAATAACAAGATCTGCCATTTTTAATAGATTGTACATATTTTCATTTAATGTTCCTTCTATTATCCAGCTTGATTGTTTATTTATTCTCTCAATTTCTTCTTGTTGTTCTTCATCGGTTCGTCTTATACCTTTTTCATAGTCCTTTATAATCGAATCAATCTCATAATAATTAATATTGTTTTCTTCTGACATTCTTTTTGCTAAAGTTGTTTTTCCACTTGCGACTACTCCTAATATTAGTATTTTCATAATAGTAGTCCTACCTTTTAATTCTTATTTTGTGATATCTATAATTTATCTTTTACAATGTTCTATAATTATTTTTATCTGCTCTGTCATCTAATTTTCTATCAAAATCTTTGTTTTTGTAAAACCAGTCTGTTTTTTTATCCACTGGATGTTCTTTTCTGTTTCTGTCCAGCAATACATCAAATAATGCTGCAAGAGGTATTATAAGACCTATAAATTCAAAAAAAACAGTCATATACATTGATAGCTCTAATGTTCCATCCATTATTTGTAGAAAATGTGTTACAAAGCTTGGTGCAAAGTATATATATTGACCTGCCAAATAAATAAGTGTTGCCCATAACTTTCTTTTTATAATAAAACATATACAAATAAAAGAGATAAACAGAATTGCAACTTCCATTGTTAAGTCTGATGGAACAAACATAAACTCATCTCCAATTGATGCCATAACTGTTCCAACTAGTCTAAATGCCCAAAACATAAATGCAAAAATTGCAATAAGCCAACTAGAAAAGTTCTTCATTTGTTTTCCTCCCTCTCAATTTTTACATTATTATTTTACCATACTTTTTTAATTTTGCAATACAATTAGAATAAAAATAGCTCTATTTGACAAAAAAAGCAGATGAGCACACTGTACTGATATCCGGACATTTTTTCAAAAAATAAAAAATAGACATACTACCTGCCTATTTTTTTATTTTGCTTTAAGAGATTTTATGTTATCTTTTTTTTGTCATGCTCGCAAGAAAAAAAGCGTAATTTTTTACGCTTTTTTCTATACTATTGACCTAATGTTTTTATCTTCAACTCCACTTGTTTCAACTGTTTTATCAAAAGTGTCCGGATATCAGGTCATACCTATACACTACCAATTCTCATTTTATCGCTATTAGCATTCAGTGTTACTTTATGTAAAGTGTAGGCCTGAATGAATAGCTGCCGGTGATGGAAGTCGTAAGGTCGTAGCTGAAGCGATAGCTGACTGGATCAGCACTGACGTAATTACTTCCGCGTTTAACACGACGACCCGTACGGTTGGCCTCCATTGTCCACTCAATACAATTTCCTGCAAGGTCATATATGTTTTTTGATACATCTGTGCTAACACTTCCTGTTAATTCTACGTTATCTTTTTCATCTGTAATTGTTCTTTGACTATCTCCTATATATCTACACATTGCATCCCACTGACATCCATATATTAATGTACTTGTTACACT
>CAJMLO010000006.1 GCA_905214245.1 uncultured bacterium | reverse complement strand
TTAAATGTAGTATTATATATAATTCTTATAACTGATATGATTATAACGGTAAACAGAATATTATTTATTGATGATAAAATAGAAGAAGTGTATCAAATTGGAGAAAAGATAAAAGAAAAAATTAATGAATTAAAACAGTCTGAAGGACTTGAAAAAGTATCAGTTCAAAATATATTGGAAAAGCTAAATGACTTAAAACAAGAGCAAGCAAATTTAAAAACAAAATTATATAAACAAATAAACAGACTAAAAGGTGCATTTCCAACAATGCGTATGCCAGAAAAAATAAGCAAATTTATAGAGCAAAAGATTGATTTAAAAGGAAAAAGAAACAAAAAAGATGAGGAGGAATAATAATGGCTCATTCTATTTATATAATAGATAATGATGACAACCTAAAAGAAACTTTAAATAGATTATTTAAAAAGGAAAAAGATTATAAATTTAAAAAAGTTGACTCAAGAAAAATTGATGTAGTATTAAAAAATATACCATCTTTGATAATTATAAATGAAGATACTTTAGATGAAGATATTTTGGAAGTCTGCAAAAGAATAAGAGCAAATGAAGATAACAGTATAACACCGACTATTGTAATTTCTTCTAATATAAAAAAACAACATAGAGTTGAGGTTTTAAGAGAATGTGTGGAACACTATATTAAAGTTCCAATAGATGAAGAATACTTATATTATACTGTTTGCAATATAATAAGACTTTTATATGTGAATAGACGTGTAAGCCCACTTACAGGGCTTCCAGGGAATGTCCAAATTCAAGCGGAAATGAAGAAAAGACTTTTAAACAATGAAGGATTTGTTATGCTTTATTTGGATTTAGATAATTTTAAAGCATACAATGATGTTTATGGATTTTTAAATGGAGATGAAATAATCAAATTTACAGCAAAAACTATTGTAAATAATGTAGAAGGGTTGACTAAAGGAGAAGGATTTGTTGGACACATAGGTGGAGACGATTTTGTTGCAATAGTTTCAATTGATGAGGACTATGAAAAAATTTGTCAAAATATTATTGCAGAATTTGATAATGGAGTAAGTAAATTCTTTAATGACGAAGATTTGGAAAAAGGATATTTAGAAGTACCAAATAGAAGAGGTATAATCGAAGAATTTCCACTTACATCAATATCAATAGGAGTTGTTGTTGCTGACCAAAATAGATTTGCAAATGTGCTTGAAATAGGAGAGGTTGGGGCACAAGTAAAACATCTTGCAAAAACAACAATTGGAAGTGCATATTCTATAGACAGAAGATCACATGATGAAATATAAACTTGCGAACAAAGAAAATCAGTTTATGATTTTCTTTGTTTGTATACTATGAAATTTCCCAATTCATAGTATACGAAAATGCTACAATCGCTATCGCCTTTGAGATTTTCTACTTGTAGTCGAAAACTCAAATCGGCTTTGAACAAAGGGCGACCTAAAGTCGCTTTGTTCAAGTAAAGGATTAAATGTCTTTTAAGATTTCATCATGTGTTTTAGTAGAAAGAAGTGCTGCAGGAATATCTAATACAGTGATAGCTCCTGTTTTTCCTTGTTTTCTTAATCTATAAATAGCACGAGCATATGCTACTAAAACGCTTGCAGTAAATTCAGGATTTGAATCTAAATTTAGCGAGAATTCAGCTATTTGATTTATATTTTCACTTGTCTTGCCACTTCTTAAAACAAATCCACCATGTGACATTTTGCTATGTTTTTCTTTTAGTTCTTCTTCAGAAACAAAATGTACTACGGTGTTGTAATCACTAAAATAGTTTGGCATTTCTTTAATTTCTTTTTCAACTGTATCTGCATCTACCGTTCCATCTAAAACAACAAAACATTCTCTCCACATCATATCATGTACCGACTTAAACTCAGGATTTTGCTTGTTTCTTACAGAAGCAACAGCTTCATCATATGGTACAGTATATTGAATAGCATTTTTTACACCAGCAATTTGTCTAAGTGCATCAGAATGTCCTTGACTTACGCCTCTACCATAAAATACATAGTTCTTTCCAATCGGAAGGATTGAATCAAGCAAAGAACGATTTAATGAAAATAATCCTGGATCCCATCCACAAGAAATAAGTGATAATGTATCATTTTCTTTTGCGGTTTTATTCATAACAGAAAAGTATTCAGGTATTTTGGCATGTGTATCAAAACTGTCTATAGTATTAAACATTTTGCAAATAGCTGGCCCTTGTTTAGGCAAATCTGTTGCTGAACCTCCACATAAAATCATAACATCAATATCATTTTTCATTGAAGATGCATTATCTACTGAAAATATTTTTGAGTCTTGATACAATGTCGATATAGAATCTGGACTTCTTCTTGTAAAGATTCCTTTTAGTTCCATATCAGGACTATTTTTTAGAGCAAGTTCAACACCTTTTCCTAGGTTTCCATATCCATAAATTCCAATTTTTATTTTTTCCACTTATCATACCTCCTTTTTAAATAATATGAGATTAAAAGAATGATATGATAAGATAAATTTTAAAAGAAGAAATCCCAACTTATCAAGTTTTGCTAATTCAAAAACAAAACTTCTAAAAATAATATACTTTTGTTAATAATATAACAATTAATTCAATGTCACGTAATATAAAATAATTATAAATGTATTGAAAAAAATATATTAATGTGATATTTTATAGAAAAGAAAAAAACGAAGGAGTAGATGAAAAATGAAAAAACTTGAAAGCCTTGAGACTGTACACACACACACACACACACACACACAAGACATTTTACAAAAAGAAATGAAAAATATCAGTTAGCTAAAAGAGAATTACAAGTAAAAGAAAATGGAGAAAAGGGAATAACACTAGTAGCACTCGCAGTAACAATTACAGTAATGTTAATACTTGGAACGATAAGTATTAATGCAATGTTTGGAGAAAACGGAGTATTAAAAAAAGCAAAAGAGCAAGGCGGTAAAACAAAAGGAACGATAAGTGAATCAGAAGCAAAGACAAATCAGCTGATGCAAGAATACGAAAATATGATGGCAGGTGGAGTTGGAAATGAGATAGATGAAGATTCACAAGAAATTATAGATAATTTAAAACAGCAGATAGAAGAATTAAATAAGCAAAAAGATGAACTTAATAAAGCCAATGAAGAGTTAAAGGCAAAGCAGGCGACTGGAACAGCTACAGAGGAACAAGTACTTGCAGGCAGTACTTTTTCAAATTCAAAAGGAGTTGGTCTAACTGGAAAAATGTCAAATTATACTGGTAAGACAGTTGCTTGGAGTGGATATGAAACAATAGACGTTAGACAGCATCCTGCAGATGCAACACAAGCATTAGTTACAATAAGTAATCAATATAATGTACCAGGATATTATTATAAAGACTCGAAGATAACAGGAAATATTGCAGGGTTAAATGCAGGGAACATAAAATATGGAGTGAATGTAGGACGAGTTGATGGAAAAGCAGGAATAATGGGAACATTTACATCAGATGCAAATGCAGGAGCAGGTCAAATACTTAGTGGTTATACAGCATATGTAAAAGGAAAAAAAGTAACAGGAACAATGGTAAATAGAGGACAAGCACAATATGGAAGTATGGGAGAAGGTTCGGATTATTATGCAATAAATTCTCTTCCAGAAGGAGCATATTTTTCTAATGGAGCAAGCTGGGCACCTGAAGCAAGAATAAAAAAGACTACTCTATTAAATTATCTTGGAGGAAGTAAAGCTGCATATACAAGTTCAATTTCTACAGGAATTGGAGATAATGGAAAAACAATATATGTTAGAATTCCAAAGGGAGTATATATAACTACAGGTCAAATGGGATATCCAGAAATTACAGTTCCAATTTCAAGTGTGGGAAATCTATATCAGCATATAACAACAGGGGCACTTACTGCACATACAGATGGAGTTAGTGATAAACAAGTATGGTCATGGACAGCTCCAAAATCAACAACATATGTATGGATGATCGCACTTGATAGACGAGGAAATAGAAATTGTAATGCTTTTTTGATGAGCAATGGATCAAAAATATTAGAAGCTGGAGACAATTATTTTTTATATGGTTCTACTTACTTGTCAGCAGGTCAATCTGTACAGCTATATCTTCATCCGTCATACGGAGGACATTACATGGACGCAGCAGGAACTGTATCATGGGTATAGAAATGAAATTTGAATTGATTAAATAAAAGAAAAATAAAAAAAGAAAAACGGGAATATTAAATATATGAGGTTAATATGATAATATAAATTCATAAATTAACAGCCTCTACATATATTTATATAAAATATATGTAGGGGTGTTTTTATGATTGTTATAAATAAAAAAAGATTGCTAAATATACTTGGAATGGTATTTATTTCGTTATTTGTTTTTAGTTTTCAAATTGCAAAAGAAGAAAAAACAAAAGAAACAGTGTCACTTCCTGTATCTAACAAGGTAATTGTAATTGACGCAGGTCATCGGAGTTCCAGATGAACGGTGCAGTGAGCTCATCACGGTACAACAGAGGCACAAACAAATTTGAAAATTGCTTTAAAGCTACAGACTCTTCTTGAACAAAGTGGCTCAACTGTAATTCTTACAAGAAGTGATGAAAATGCAATATATGACATTGATAAAAATACTTTAAGAGAAAAGAAAATATCTGATATTAGAAATAGGGTGAAGATAGGAAACGAGTCATCTGCAGATATTTTTGTTTCAATTCATTTAAATAAAATTCCTCAGTCACAATATGATGGTTGGCAAACTTTTTACAAACCAAAAGATGAAAAAAGTATGAAACTTGCAAAATCTATTCAAACAAATTTAAATGATGCTATTCAAAAAGAGAATAAGCGAGTTGCAATGAAACTTGATACAGTGTATATTATGAAACATGTAGAAATTCCAATAAGTATTGTTGAGTGTGGTTTTTTATCAAATCCAGATGAAGAAGAATTATTACTTTCTGATGAATATCAAAATAAGCTTGCATGGGGAATTTATAATGGTATAATTGATTATTTTTATGAATAAAAATTCCACTCCTTGGAAAAATATGAATAAAACATATTTTATAGCAAGGAGTGGAATTTTTTTGAATGAATATTTAAGTATAAAGGGAGCAATACTTGAAAAGCAGGCTTTGGAAAAATATTTGCAACAATTAGCTTTAGATAATCAGCTTACTAAAAAAAGTAGCAGAGAAACTTACCCTATTCCAAGGTTAAAGGAAAATTTTGATTTTATTTCACAAACATATGATATTTTAAATGAAAATATCAGACTTAAAATTCCTATTCATCCTGCAGGAGAATGGCTTCTTGATAATTATTATATTATTGAGGAGACAGTAAAAGGTATAGAAAAAGAGTTAAGTTTAAAAAAGTATATAAATTATTATGGAATTGCAAATGGACAATATAGTGGTTTTGCGAGAATATATGTACTTGCATCAGAGATAGTAGCATATACAGATGCAAAACTTACAGTATATGATTTGAAGGACTATTTAAATGCATATCAAAGCAAAAAGACATTAAGCATGGATGAAATATGGAGCATGAAAACCTTTCTTCAACTTGCCCTTATTGAAAATATACGTAGTGTTTGTGAAAAGATATATTCATCTCAAGCTCAAAAATATAAAGTTGAGAATATATTGGAAAGGCTTGTTGAAGATAAGAAAAGAGATGAGCTTGTTTTTAAGAATGTAGATGTATATAAATCTAATGTAAAAGAATATGGAGAAATGAAATATCCTTTTATTGAATATATGGCGTATAGATTAAAGAAATATGGTAAAAAGGCGTATCCATTTTTAAATATACTTGAAGAGCAGGTCGGCAAAACAGGAACTGATACTGAAAGTGCAATAGAAAAGGAACATTTTGATATTGCTGTTAAAAAAGTTACAATTGGTAATTGTATTACAAGTATGAAAATGCTTCAAAGAGTAAATTTTGCAGATATTTTTGAACAAATAAACCAAGTTGAAGAAATACTTAAACATGATCCAGCAAATGTGTATGAAAATATGGATTACAAAACAAAGATATATTATAGAAATAGAGTTAAAGAACTTGCAAAGAAAACAAGGGTATCTGAAATTTATATTGCAAAAAAGTGTTTAGAACTTGCAAATAAAAATTTAAGTGATGATAAAGAAAATAAAAAAAGCCACATTGGATATTATTTACTTGAAGCTGAAGGTGAAAATGAACTTTTTGATTTGCTTCAATATAAAAGTCGTAGCAAAAGAAGTAATATTTTTAAAATGAAATTATATATATTTGCAAAAAAAATAATTTCATTAATTATAACTTTGATTATTGGAACGTATGTATATTCAAAAACAAATAGTGTTTTAAACTTTGTTATATCAATTATTTTAATGTATATTCCAATAGAGAAAGTAGTTGTACAGATAATACAATATATTTTAGGAAAATGTATTAAGCCAAAATTGATTCCAAAAATAGATTTTCAAAATGGAGTGCCAAAGAAGTATTCTACATTTGTTGTTATACCAACAATAATAAAGGATAAAGAAAAAGTAGAAGAAATGTTTAATAAGCTTGAAGTATATTATTTGGCAAATAAAAGCGAAAATATATATTTTGCTCTTTTAGGAGATTGTGCACAAAGTGATAAAGAACAAGAAGACTATGATCAGGAAGTTATAAAGTCAGGGCTTGAGCTTGTAAAACAGCTAAATGATAAATATAAAAATGAGGGATTAAATAAATTTCATTTTATTTATAGAAAAAGAGTTTGGAATGATAAAGAAGAGTGTTTTATAGGATGGGAAAGAAAGCGTGGTATGCTTAATCAATTTAATGAATACATTCTAAAAAATATAGAAAATCCCTTCTTAGTAAATACGCTTGAAGAGCAAAAAGAGTTAGTGCCAAATATAAAATATATTATTACTCTTGATAGTGATACTGCACTTGTTTTAAACACTGGGCTTGAACTGATTGGGGCAATGGCTCATATTTTGAATATGCCAAAATTAAACGAGGAAAGAAACGTTGTTATAGATGGGTATGGAATAATGCAACCTCGTGTTGGAATAGATCTTGCAAGCAGTCAAAAAACATTATTTACAAAATTATATGCAGGACTTGGTGGAACAGATTCATACACAAATGCTATATCTGATGTGTATCAGGATAATTTTGATGAGGGAATTTTTGCAGGAAAGGGAATATATGATGTAAAAGTATTTTCAGATGTTCTTAATGGGAATATACCTGAAAACACAGTGCTTAGCCATGATTTACTTGAAGGATGTTTCCTAAGGTGTGGTCTTGTAACTGATGTTATGCTTATGGATGGATATCCTGCAAATTATAAAAGTTTTAAAACAAGGCTCCACAGATGGACAAGAGGAGATGTTCAAATTCTTGGATGGTTAAAAAATAAATCCTTAAATTTAATTTCTAGGTATAAAATTTTGGACAATCTTATTAGAGCAATTTTTCCAGTGATGGCTGTTATTTCACTGATTTATTTTATTTGTTTATCGATTAAGTACAATACAAATTTATGGCCTATATTTGTATTGCTTTTTGCAAGTGTAATTGCAGGCGAAATTATGCAGATTATAAATAGAATAATATTTAAAAAGGATGACGAAAGCAGTCAAAAAACATTTAACAGACAAATTGGAATGACTTTTGCAACATGGATTAGAGCTATTTTAGAAATCTTATTGCTTCCAGATAAGGCATATACTACTGCAAATGCAGTGATAAAAGCAAGTTACAGAATGAATATAAGTAAAAAGCATTTACTTGAGTGGACTACTTCTGAAGAAGCAGATAGACAATCTAAAAAGACGCTTATTTCATATTATCAAAGCATGATTGCAAATGTCGTTATAGGTATAATAGGTTTAATAATTGCATTTATATCTAAGTTATATGGAATAAAAATATTTTTAGAAGTTTTATCAGCCTTATGGCTAATTGCACCATTTATAATGTATATTTTAGGAAAGAATATTGAAAAGAAAGATGCAATTACTAAATTAGATAAAAATGAAAAAGAATATTTATATGATGTTGGCAAAAGAACATGGCTATTTTTTAAGAGTTACTTAAATGAAAAAGGAAACTTTTTGCCACCAGATAATTATCAGGAAGATAGAAATCCGAAAGTAGTATATAGAACTTCTTCAACAAATATAGGATTAGGACTTTTAGCAGTTGTTTCAAGCTATGACATGGGGTATGAAAGTAAAATTGATACAATTAATTTGCTTGAAAAAATGATTAATACAATTATGCGACTTTCAAAATGGAATGGACATTTATATAATTGGTACAATATTGAAAATTTAGAGCCACTTATTCCAAGATATGTTTCAACTGTAGATAGTGGAAACTTTATTGGATATATGTATGTTGTAAAACAGTTTTTAATAAATACAAAAGTGGAAACTGTGGAAAAGAGGAGCGAAAATGACGGCTTAGATGTGCAAAAAATAGAGACAATGATACAAAATATAGATAATATAATACAAAATACTGATTTTAGTATTTTATATAGTGAAGAAAATAAAATTTTTTCAATTGGATACAATGTAGAAGAAAATATGCTTACAGATTCATATTATGATTTGCTTGCATCAGAAGCAAGGCAGGCAAGCATTGTTGCTATTGCAAAAAAAGATGTGCCTGCAAAACATTGGTATAGTTTAAATAGGAGTCTTACTATTTTAAATAAGTATAAAGGACTTATTTCATGGTCTGGAACTGCTTTTGAATATTTAATGCCAAATGTAAACATTCTTCAAGAAGAAGGTAGTTTACTTAGTGAGTCTTGCAAATTTGCAATAATGAGTCAAATGGAGTATGCAAAAAAATTAAATTTGCCATGGGGAATATCAGAAGCAGCATTTAATTTAAGGGATTTAAATAACAATTATCAATATAAAGCATTTGGAATACCTTGGCTTGGAATAAAGAGAGGACTTGGGGATGAGTTTGTTGTTAGTCCGTATGCAAGTATTCTTGCAATAACGCAAAAACCAAAAGAGGTATATGATAATTTAAAAAGGCTTGAAGATTATGGTATGTATCAAAAATATGGTTTTTATGAATCAATTGATTACACTCCTTCAAGATTAAAACTTAATGAACAATATGCTACAGTTAAAACATATATGGCACATCATCAGGGGCTTATATTGCTTTCTTTAAACAATTTATTTAATCAAAATATTTTGCAAAAAAGATTTATGCAAAATCCAGAAATGTCAGCAGTAGAGATACTTTTAGAAGAAAGAATGCCTCAAAATGTAATAATAACAAAAGAAGAAAAGGAAAAGGTTGAAAAAATAAAAAATGTAGATTATGAATCATATTATCAAAGAGAATATAACAAAATTGATGAAGATTTGCAACCAATAAATATGATTTCAAACAATGAATACAAGATAATTACAAACCAATATGGAAACGGATATAGTATGTACAAAAATATGCTAATAAATAGGTATAAGGAAACAGATGACGAAGAACAGGGAATATTTTTCTTTATAAAAAATATTAAAACAAAAAGAATATGGAGTTCTTCTCAAAAAAGTTATCTTGCACCTGCAGATAAATATAACATAGTATTTTCGCCTGATAAAAGCATATTTGTAAGACAAGATGGAGATATAGAAACGGTAACAAAGATAAGTATTATGCCTGATGAGCCAATTGAAATAAGAAGCATTACTTTAAAAAATAATGGTAACATGGATGAAACATTTGAACTTACAAGTGTCTTTGAGCCAGTGCTATCAAGTAAAGAACAAGACTATGCACATAAAGTATTTAATAATTTATTTTTAAGATATGAATATATAGATGAAAATGGAAGCATTTTGGTAAAAAGAAATCACAGAGGCAAAGACGAAAAAGATATGTATTTGGGTGTGAATTTATATACTAAAAGTGATACTATAGGAGATCTTGAATATGAGATAGATAAGGAAAAATTTACAGGTAGAGGAAATTTAGGACTTCCAAGGGCTGTTAAAGATGAACTACCATTAAGTAAAAAAATTGGGGCAGTTACAGATCCGATAATTGCAATAAAAAGAACAGTTACAATAAAGCCTAAAGAAAAGGTATCATTTTATTTAATTATTACTGCATCTGATGATAGAGAAATTGTGTTAAATAGAATTAATGACAACTTAAATGAAGAAAAAATACTGAGAAAATTAGAATATACAAGAGCAAAAATGGAAGCAGAAAATATGTATTTAGCTGTAAAGGGAAAAGAAATTGAAGTATATCAAAAAATGCTTAGATATCTGATATATCAAAATCCATTAAAAATGATGATGCTAAAAAATAGTCCAAAGGAATACAAGGAAATAGAAGAGCTTTGGAAATATGGAATATCTGGAGATTTACCAATTTTACTTGTGTATATAAAATCAATCAATGATATTGATGTTGTAAAACAATGTATAAAAGCATATGACTATTTTAGAATTAAAAATATAAAAGTTGATTTAGTAATATTAAATGAGGAAAAGAAGACGTATGAGAATTATGTTTTAGAGGAAATACAAAATGCAATTTTAGATGCTAACCTTGGATTTATGCAAAACGTAAATGGAGGAATATTTGTACTAAATCAGCTAGATGCAAAAGAAACTCAATTTTTGGAGTATAGAGCAAATTTAATTTTAAGAGCTAATCTTGGAGAAATAGAAAGACAGATAAATGACTTTGAAGAGGAGTATTTAAGCAAATTAAAAAATATAGGAAATGATCCATCACATCAAGTATTTGAAGAAGATGAAGTTACAAGAAAAAATATAAATGATGAAAAACTGTTATACAACAATGGATATGGAGGATTTTCGAAAGATGGAAAAGAATATCATATTTTTGTAAATAAATATAATAGAACGCCAACTGTATGGAGTCATATACTTGCAAATAAAAAATTTGGAACAGTTACAACTGAAAATATGGGTGGATACACATGGTACAAAAACAGTAGATTAAATAGGCTTTCAGCTTGGAATAACAACCCTATAATAGATGTACCATCAGAAGTAATTTATTTAAAAAATATGAAAACGGACAGAACATGCTCTCTTGGGCTTAACCCTATGCCTGATGAAAATGATTATGAAATAATATATGGATTTGGCTATGCTAAGTATTGTCATACAAGCAGTGGAATAAATCAGAATTTAAAAATGTTTGTACCAAAAGAAGATACAAACAAAGTTCAAATACTTCATTTAGAAAATAAAAAAGCAGAAAAACAAATACTAAAAATGATTTATTATATAAAACCTGTTCTTGATGAAGATGAGATAAAATCGAAAGGATTTTTAAAACTTAAATATCAATCAAATTTGAACCTGCTAACAATGGAAAACACATCAAAGCCTGAAAACAAAACAATTATGTATGTATCATGTAGTGAAAAAATAGAATCATATACAGGTTCTAAAAAGTCGTTTATGGGAAAAGGAACAATTGCAAACCCAGATGGAATTAACAAAGCTCAATTAGATAACGCGAGTTCAATAGGAAAAGAAGGTTGTATTGCAATTCAAATAAGTGTTGAACTTGAGGCATTAGAACAAAAAGACATAGTGTTTGTAATGGGAGCAGAAGAAAATTTTGCAGAATGTCAGGATAAAGCCTATCAATATACCAATATTAGTTATGCTAAAAATCAGTATGAAAAAACTAAAAAATATTGGAGAGAATTACTAGATAAATTACAAGTTAAAACACCGATAGAGTCAGCAAATATTATGCTTAATGGATGGCTAATGTATCAAACAATATGTTCTAGATTATATGCAAGAAGTGGATATTATCAATCTGGAGGGGCATATGGATTTAGAGATCAACTTCAAGACACAATAGGCACAAAGTATTTAGATGTAAATATGACGAGAAATCAAATAATAAAACATGCAGGACATCAATTTTTAGAAGGTGATGTTGAGCATTGGTGGCATGATGAAACACAAAGAGGAATTCGTACAAGATTTTCTGATGATTTGCTTTGGCTTGTATATTTAGTAGAAGAATATGTAGGATTTACAGGTGATAATAGTATTTTAGATGAAGAAACAAATTATTTACAAGGTCCAATATTAGAGCAAGGTGAAGATGAAAGATATGATAAATATCAGCAAAGTGATGTTAAGGAAAATATATTTGCTCATTGCCAAAGAGCTATACAAAAAGCTATGAGTTTTGGAGAAAATGGACTACCTAAAATTGGCTCTGGAGACTGGAATGATGGATTTAGCACAGTAGGAAATAAGGGCAAAGGAGAAAGTATTTGGCTAGGATTTTTTATGTACAAGATACTTGCAAATTGGATACCAATTTGTAAAAAACGTGGAGAAGATGAAAGTGCTATAAAATATGAAAAAATAATGCAAGATTTAAAGAAAGCATTAAATACCGCAGGATGGGATGGAAGATGGTATAGAAGAGCATTTATGGATGATGGAAATATACTTGGAAGTTTGCAAAATGAAGAGTGCAGAATTGACAGTATAGCACAAAGTTGGGCGACAATTTCTAATGCTGGTGACAATGATAAAAAATATATTTCTATGGAAAGCTTAGAAAAACACTTAATAGATAGAGAAAATGGAATAATTAAATTACTTGACCCACCATTTGAAAAAAGCAAATTAGAACCTGGATATATAAAATCATATTTGCCAGGTACAAGAGAAAATGGTGGACAATACACACATGGTGCAATATGGGCAATAATTGCTGAAACAATGCTTGGATTTGGCGAAAAAGCTACAGAATATTTTAGAATGATAAATCCAATTGAGCATAGTAGAACGAAAGAAGAAGGGTTAAAGTATAAAGTGGAGCCATATGTTATTTCAGCTGATGTATATGGAGCCTACAATTTAGCAGGAAGAGGTGGCTGGACCTGGTATACAGGTTCAAGTAGTTGGATGTATGAAGCAGGAATAAAATATATCTTAGGGCTTAATATAGAAGAAAACACTTTAAAATTAAATCCTTGTATTCCAAGTAATTGGCCTGAATATAGCATAAGATACAAATTTGGAGAAAGTATTTATAACATAAAAGTAAGCAATCCAAACCACAAAAACACAGGAATAAGTAGTATAAAATTAAATGGAGAAGATGTGGAAACAAAGGAAATTAAACTTGTAAAAACGGGTGGAATATATAATGTGGAGGCTATAATTTGATATATACGCTAAAATGTGCTATAATAGAGGTATTCCAGGATTTGGTACTATAAAATAAAAAGGAGAACATCATATGAAAAACGGACGGAAAATTTGGGTTAAAATTTTAACTATTCTTACACTACTCTTTGGAACAGTGTCGCTTTTGCAGACGGACTTTACAATTGCAAAAACAGCGGCTAAAATTTGGGTACTTCATGATAATATGTCATTTTATAATGAACAATCAATTAAGACAAATCAAATGACAAAAGATTATGAAAGAGACAAAGAAAGAAAAGAAGAAATTCGAAATTCTGAAAATCCTGTGGAAAGGATTTTTGCAAATCAAAATTTTGTTGGAAAATTTGTTTTGCTGGTATTTGCCGTAGGTTCTATTGTATTAATTCCATATATGTGGGTAGATCTTATAAGATCTGCAATAAATAGAACGACAAGAAAAATTAAAAGGACATCTGATGAGTAGTAAAGTGGATATCTGCTTGATATCCATAAATAAAAAAACATCAACTTTGAAAAAAGTTGGTGTTTTTTTATATACTAGGGAATTTCTCATTTCCTAGTATATAAAAATGCTACAATCGCTATTGCCTTTGAGATTTTCTCCTTTTAGTCGAAAACTCAAATCGGCTTTGGACAAAGGGCGACCTAAAGTCGCTTTGTTCTTACATCATACTAATTAAAAATTGGGCTAAAATACTTGTACAATTGGTTTTAATATGATATAAATATGTGTAGAAATTATTATAATTCTAAGGAGAACCGATATGGATAGAGAAGAATTTGTAAAACAATATAGAAGAGAAGTAAAACCAATAGATCCTAATAGTTTTGATACAAAAGCAAAACAGGATAGAGCTAGAGCAAGAAATAAAGCGATAGAACGTGAGAGATATTCTGCTAAAAAAGGAACAATGGCTAGAGCTAAAAAAAGAAAAAGAAAAATAAGAAATAGTATAGTCACATTAATACTTGCATCAGCTGTTGGCATTGGAGGACTTACTGTTGTTGGACACCTTAGAGGAGAAAAAGAATCACCAAACATTACACAAATTGCAATGGAAAATGCAGTTGGAGCAGATGATCTTGGAATAAGTGAAGATACTATGGAAAAATTTGAAAAATATGATGAATTCTTTTCAAATTTTGATAAAAATGATACATTAACTGATGAAATGGTTCTTGCTATGTCAAATGAAATAGAAGGAATGAACTATGCAGTAGTAAAGGAAAAAATGGCTAATCTTTTAAATGAAGATGTAGAAAATATTAAACTTCATTATTCATTTGAAAAAAATGATGGAAAATTTTTAACAACAATAACTGTAAATGAAGATAACATTACAAAAGAACAAATCTTTACAGGAAATAAGAACTTAATAATGCCAGAAAGCAATACAATTCCTAAATCTGTAGAAGATGTAATAACACAGCTTAACGATTTCGAGAATTTAAATAGTGATTTAAAAGAAGATAAAATTACAAAAGTAAATGCAGTAAAAAAACTACAAAAATTATATAAAAATATTGCAGATATTGCTTCAAGCGAATTTATAAAAGATGAAAAAGGCAATATTACACTTGTTCATTATGAAAAAGTAAAAGAACAAGCACAAAATAAAGAAGAACGAGATGAGCAACGTGGATAACCAAATTAGAAGGGGCGATTTTATGGAAGAAAGAAACATAGATAGTACAAAGAAAACAATACTAATTGTTGATGATGAAAAACCAATTGTTGATATATTAGTATATAATTTACAAAAAGAAGGATATAATACATTAGAAGCAAATGATGGAGAGGAAGCAATTAAAATAGCCTTTGATAAAGAACCAGATTTAATTTTACTAGATGTTATGCTTCCAAGAATAGACGGACTAACAGTTTGTAAAAAAATAAGAAACTCTTTCAATATGCCAATAATTATGATATCTGCAAGAGATGAAGAAATAGACAAAATATTAGGGTTAGAACTTGGAGCAGATGATTATATTACAAAGCCATTTAGTGTAAGAGAATTAGTTGCAAGAGTTAAGGCAAATTTAAGAAAAGCTGAAACAACTAAGTTTGACTTTGAAGATGAATTGATAGAAAAAAATAATGACAATGATAACGATAATGAAGTAATCAAAATCGGAGAATTGCAACTTGATTTAAATAAATTTGAAGTTAAAGTTAGAGGTAAAATAATAGATTTAACATTAAGAGAATTCGAAGTACTAAAATATTTAGCAAATCAACCTGGACAGGTTGTTACAAGAGAGGCTTTGCTTGAAAAAGTTTGGGGATATGAATATTATGGAGACATAAGGACAGTTGATGTAACTATAAGAAGGATAAGAGAGAAAATAGAAATTGATACATCAAGTCCGAAAATATTAATAACAAAAAGAGGAGTAGGTTACTACTTATCATCAAAACAATAATGGAACAAAGCATCAATAGTAATTATTGGTGCTTGTATTTGATTAATGGGAGATAAATAAAATGAATAGAAATATACAAACAAAAATTGTTTTAATATTTTTTATTTTAGGAATTATACTTATTGCAGGTACTGGACTTAGCTATATATATATGCTAAAAAATTTGGAAGCAATAGCAGGAAGTCAAGTTGAAATGATTGATACAATAAATAAACAAATTAATCAAACAAAATTTATAATGATTATTTCAACAGCAGTATATATTGTAATATCAATACTTGTTGGATATTTTGTATCTAAAGCACTTGTTTCACCTATGAAAAAACTTATAAAAAGTGCTGAAAAAATTGCATCTGGTGAAAATGTAGAAATTGAAAAAAACGAAACACATGACAGTGAAGTTGGAGATTTAACAAATGCTTTTAGTATAATGACAACAGAATTAAAACAAAAATTAAATGAAGTTAATAGGCAAAAGAAACAAATAGAAACAATACTTTTGCATATGACAGATGGAATAATTGCATTTAATATGGATGGAAATATTATTCATATTAACCCTGCAGCAAAACAATTACTTAATATAACAGATAAAGAAGATAGTTTTGAAAAGATATTTGAAAAATTAAAGATAGATATAAACATGGAAAAAATAATATATTTGGAAAATTGGACTTCCTCAGAACAAAGAAAAAATGTTGGAGATAAGTATGTAAATATATTGTTTGCTCCATTTCAAGATGAAAACGATAGACCAGGTGGAGTAATTGCTTTAATACAAGATATAACAGAACATGTGCGACTAGATAATATGCGTAAAGAATTTGTTGCTGATGTATCACATGAACTGAAAACTCCAATTACATCAATTATGGGATATGCAGATACTTTACTTGAAGGAGAATATGATAAAGAAACACAAAATAGATTCTTAAATGTTATTGCGTCAGAGGCAAGAAGAATGGCTCAACTTGTTACAGATTTGCTTACACTTTCTAGATATGATAGTAAAAAAATCAAGAAGGAAGAAACAGAGTTTGACCTTGGAGACTTAGTAAAAAAATGCCAAGAAAAATTAAAATTTGAAATAGAAAAGAAGGGACATAATATGGAATGCTTTGTTACGGCAAGTGTTCCACCAGTTCAAGCTGATAAATATGGAATAGAAAGAGTTGTTTTAAATATATTGTCTAATGCAATAAAGTATACACCGGAGAACGGTACAATAAAGGTATATGTTGGATTTGTTTATAATGACGCATATATTAAGGTAATTGACAATGGTATAGGAATTCCTGAGGAAGATTTAGGAAGAATATTTGAAAGATTTTATAGAGTTGACAAAGCACGTACAAGAGAGATGGGAGGAACAGGTCTTGGACTTTCTATTGCAAAAGAAATACTTGACCAGAACAAAGGAAGCATTGATATAAAAAGTGAAGTTGGAAAAGGAACAGAAGTTGTAATTCGACTTCCAGCAAAAAAAGCCTAATTATTTATTAGACTGATTATGCTTTAATAGACTATATAGTATAATAAACAGCTATTTTCTTGACTATTTTGTTAATAAGTAATATACTTAAAATATCAATTTTGAAAAAGGAGGTTTCTATAAATGAGTAATAATTTAGTAGAAATTAGATGGCATGGTAGAGGTGGTCAAGGTGCTAAAACAGCGTCTTTATTACTTGCAGATGCAGCATTTAACACAGGAAAATATATTCAAGGATTTCCTGAATATGGACCTGAAAGAATGGGTGCTCCTATCACAGCATATAACAGGATAAGTGATAAACCAATTCGTATCCATAGCAATATATATGAGCCTGATTATGTTGTAGTAGTAGATGATAGTCTTTTGGAAAGTGTAGACGTAACAGCAGGGCTTAAAGAAGATGGTGCAATAGTTATTAATACAACAAAAGACGCCGATTATCTAAAAACAGCATTAAAAGGATATAAAGGAAAGATATTTACTATTGATGCAAGAAAAGTATCAATGGAGACACTTGGAAGGTATTTTCCAAATACTCCAATGCTTGCGGCAATTGTTAAAGTAAGCAAAGTAATGGATGAAAAAGATTTTTTAGAAGATATGCAAGGATCTTTTAAACATAAATTTGCAAAAAAACCAGAAGTTATTGAAGGAAATATGAAAGCTTTAGAGATGGCTTTAAATGAGGTTAAAGAAATTAATTAAAAGGAGGCAAAAATCATGCAAATTGATAAAAATACACCTGCATGTGATATGACAATTGGCGGAAATATCTATGATGCGGGAAATGCAAGAGAATTCAAGACAGGTGATTGGAGAAGTATGAAACCTGTTTTTCTATCAGATAAATGCAAACAATGTGGACTATGTTTTCCTGTATGTCCAGATGATGCAATTCCAGTAGGAAAAGATCAAAAGAGAACAGATTTTAATTATGATTACTGCAAAGGATGCGGTGTTTGTGCAAAAGTATGCCCATTTGGAGCAATTGAAATGAAAGAATAAGGAGGAGTAATATATGAGTATAAGAGAACGTTTAAGTGGAAATGAAGCAGCAGCTACTGCAATGAAACAAATTAATCCTGATGTAGTTGCAGCATTTCCAATTACACCATCAACAGAAATACCACAATATTTTTCAACATTTGTAAGCAATGGCAGTGTTGATACAGAATTTGTTGCAGTAGAAAGTGAGCATAGTGCTATGAGTGCATGTATAGGTGCAGAAGCAGCAGGAGCAAGAGCTATGACGGCAACATCAGCAAATGGTCTTTCTTTAATGTGGGAAATGATATATATTGCTTCTAGTTTAAGATTACCAATAGTTATGTCTTTGGTAAACCGTGCAGTATCAGGGCCACTTAATATACATAATGACCATTCAGATGCAATGGGTGTACGTGATAGTGGATGGATTATGCTATTTTCAGAGAACAATCAAGAAGCATATGATAATTTAATTATGGCACATAAAATTGCAGAAAATAAAGATGTTTTATTACCATTAATGGTATGCCAAGATGGATTTATTACATCACATTCAATTGAAAATATTGAATTAATTGAAGATGAAAAAGTAAAAGAATTTGTTGGAAAATATAAACCAGCACATTATTTATTAAACGATAAAGAACCTATGGCTATTGGGCCAATGGATTTACAAGCATATTTATTTGAACATAAATATCAACAAGCAGAAGCTATGAGAAATGCTAAAAAAGTAATTCTTGAAGTTGCAAAAGAATTCGAAAAAATGACAGGAAGAAAATATGACTTGTTTGAAGAATATAGATTGGATGATGCAGAAATTGCAGTTGTTTGTATGAACTCAACAGCAGGAACTACAAAAGATGTAGTTGATTCTTTAAGAGAAAAAGGAATAAAAGCTGGAATGCTAAAAGTTCGTGTATTTAGACCATTTCCAGCAGAAGAAATTGCAAAGAGCTTGTCACACTTAAAAGCTGTTGCAGTTCTTGATAAAGCAGATTCTTTAAATGGAGTTGGCGGAGCATTATTTGAAGATGTTGTTTCAGGAATGTATGTAAATGGAAACAATGTTAAAGCTTTAAGCTATGTTTATGGAATAGGTGGAAGAGATACAACAACAAAAGAAATTGAGCAAGTATATACAGATTTGCAAGAAGTTGCAGATTCAGGAAAAGTAGAAAATCCATATAGATATTTAGGTCTAAGAAAGGAGTAATAACATGGCATATAATTTAAAAGAAGTAATGGCTACAAAGCCTTCAAGATTTACTGCTGGACACAGAATGTGTGCAGGTTGTGGGGCTCCATCAGTAGCAAGAATGATATTAAGAGCACTAAAGCCAGAAGATCATGCAGTTATATCAAATGCAACAGGATGTATGGAAGTATCAAGCTTTATATATCCATATACAGCATGGAAAGATTCATACATTCACACAGCTTTTGAAAATGCAGCAGCAACTTGTTCAGGAGTTGAGGCAGCGTATAAATCATTAAAAAGACAAGGAAAACTACCAGAAGATAAAACAACAAAATTTATTACTTTTGGTGGAGATGGTGGAACATATGATATAGGACTTCAAAGTTTATCTGGTGCGATGGAAAGAGGACACGACATGGTTTATGTTTGCTATGATAATGGAGCGTACATGAACACAGGTATCCAAAGATCATCTGCAACACCAAAATTTGCAGACACAACAACAAGTCCTGCTGGAAGCGTTATCCCAGGAAAAATGCAATCAAGAAAAGATTTAACTGAAATCATGGTTTCACATCATATACCATATGTTGCTCAATCAATTGCAGTAAATAACTACAAAGATTTGTATGAAAAAGCAGAAAAAGCAATTTATACAGAAGGACCAGCATTTTTAAATGTATTATCACCATGCCCAAGAGGATGGGGATATGATACAGATAGACTAATGGAAATGAATAAACTTGCAGTTGAAACTTGTTATTGGCCACTTTATGAAGTTGTTGATGGAAAATACAAAATAACATATAAGCCAGCTAAAAAATTACCAGTAGAAGAATTTTTAAGACCACAAAAAAGATTTAAACATATGTTTAAACCTGGAAATGAGTGGATGATTGAAGAATTTCAAAAAGAAGTTGATAAAAGATGGCAAGAGCTTCTAAATTTAGAAGAAATGACAAATAAAGAATAAAAAAGAGAAGTTAGCATAATGTATTGCTAACTTCTTTTTTATCTTTTTTAATCAAGTTCTGGAGCACTTACAGGGCAAACACCTGCACATGTACCACATTCGATACAACTATCAGGATCAATAACATATTTATCATCACCTTGTGAAATGCAAGATACAGGACATGCTGCACTGCAAGCTCCACAACTGATACATTTATCTGTAATTTTATATGCCATAATATTCACCTCCTTAAATGTCATCTTCTATTTTATTTTTACTGTCTTGTTTTTCAAGTTCTTCTAGTTTTTGAAGTTCTTTTAAATTTTCTTTTTCTTCATCATCCATTTTATTAACAGATCCATTTTTTATAATTTTAACTTCAGATGCAGGATATTTTTTATAAAAATTATTATCATCTTCATCTTTAAATTTAATTCTTACAATTTCTTTTAATGTTTCAATAGAATCTACTATTCCTTCTCCATCAACTGTTTTAACTGTTGAACCTATTTTAGGAAGTCTTTTTAATTTATCTTCATATACATCTTGCTCATATTTTAGGCAACACATAAGTCTGCCACAGTTTCCAGATATTTTAGAAGGATTTAATGATATATTTTGTTCTTTTGCCATTTTTATAGACACCGTTTCGAAATCATTTAAAAATGAGCAACAACAAAGTTCTCTACCACAAACTCCATTTCCACCAATACGTTTTACTTCATCTCTTACACCTATTTGTCTAAGTTCAATTCTTGTTTTAAATATAGACGCTAAATCCTTTACAAGCTCTCTAAAGTCAATTCTTCCATCAGCTGTAAAGTAAAACAATATTTTGCTGTTGTCAAATTTGTATTCAACATCTGTTAGATGCATGTCAAGTTTGTATTTTTTTATTTTATCTTCACATATTTTAAAAGCTTCTTTTTCTTTCTTTTTGTTTTCTTCATAGTGCTTCAAATCTTTTGAAGTTGCAATTCTAATAACTTTTTTTAAAGGTGCTGATAGCTTAGAATTTGACATATTTCTTTTATTTATAACAACTTCTCCAAGCTCTTCTCCAAAAGATGTTTCAACAATTACTTTATCTTTTTGATTTATTTTTAAATAACCTGGATCAAAAAAATATATTTTGCCAGGTTTCTTAAATCTAACTCCGACTATATTATTCATGAAATTCCTCCCATACTTTTAGTAAAAGATTATCAATACACATATCAAAATTTGCGTTTGATGATAACCTACTCTTTGTTTGTTCCACATAAGAAATGCAATTACTATAATGTAAATTATTTGTTTGTTTTAATTTTTCAAATAAAATAATATTTATATATTCAAGTAAATGAGTGATATTTTCTTTTGATTGATATAAAACATCACTATTTTTCCAAACATCAATCATATCAAGACTTTCGATGTTTTCAAAAATCTCATCTATTTGGTCATAATTTATTGACTCATCTTGCATTTTCAACAATCTTCCAATGCTTCCGTGAACATAATTTTAATGTTCTTTCATTTGGCATATCTAAATCATTTGAATTAAAATAATACAGGATTTCTTCTTTCGAAAGTGGGTTAAACATTATTTTTGTACAACGTGATTTGATAGTGTTTAACATGTTGTTTTCATTTGCAAGAATAAGAATAATTACTGCATATTCAGGTGGTTCTTCTAAAGTTTTAAGAAGACAATTTTGTGCTTCTTTTGTCATAGTATCACTATTATTAATTATATAAACTTTTTTGTTTGCTGTAATAGGTTTTTCAGCAATTTTTTCTTGCATGTAACGTACTTGCTCTATTTTGATACTTTTACCATCTTCGGCATCTATAAGCATAAAATCTGGATTATTATCAAGTTCAACCGTAGATGCTAGTATTTCTCTTGCAAATTCCTTTGCAAATAAGCATTTTCCTATTCCATCTATTCCAACAAACATGTAACTATGTAATATATTAGAAGTGGAAACAGAATGAATTAATAGGTGTTTAACTTCTTTATTTCCAACAATATTTTCAAAACTCAAACCATATCCCTCCTAAATTTTAAACTATTGTACTTTTCCAAATAAATTAAGTGGCCAAAAACGAATCCAAACTTTACTTTCAATTTTTTCAAGTGGAATACATCCAAATCTTCTACTATCTGTTGATTCTGGTCTATTATCTCCCATAACAAAAACACAATTTTCTGGAACTGTTAAATCATAATAAGGGCAATCTTTTACAGATGTAGTAATTTGTGGTTGAAGGTAATCTTCTTTTAACTCTTCTCCATTTATATAAACCTTTCCGTCTGTAATATAAATATGTTCTCCTGGAAGAGCAATAACTCTTTTTATATAACTATCTTTTCCAATTTCTAAGCCATAGCGTACTAATTTACCAAAGAAACTTGTAGGTTCATTAGAATATTTTGCTGTAACATTGTTACTATCAGATTGAGTAGGCAAAATATACGAATCACTTGAAGGTGCTTCAAAAGTAATTATATCTCCACGGTTTGGCATAGTTTTTGTTGTGCGAACCCATCTATTTAAAATAAGACGTTGATTTTGCTTTAAAGTTGGATACATAGAAACTTGTTGTACTATTGTAGGTGTTCCAACATAATATCTAATTACCAAAGCTAAAACAAGCGCAATTAAAATGCATGCAATCCATTCTAAAATATCTTTTGTTTTGCTACTTAATTCCATTTTTAAAATCTCCTTTAAATAAAAATACACAAGTATATTATATATTTTTTAGCTAAAATTATCAATAGAAATCAAAATAAAAAGTATAAATGTATGAAAAATTGATATAATTAATTGACAATAAATTAATTTTAAATTATTATATAGGTAGATTTATGAGAAAATCGGAGGATATGCAAATGAAGAAAAAAATTTTAGAAGAAAGAGGCTCAATGGCAGTATATGTAACAATTGTACTGCTTAGTTTTATAATAATTTTATCCGCAATTTATGCAACCGCAAGTTCTTCAAGAAGAAATCAACTTAGAACTGCAATGAAAATAAAAGAATCATATGAAATGTATAATAATAAAAAGTCAAGTATATATAATTCTCAAAAGAAAAAAATAAAATATCCTGCAGGAACAGTTATAGATAAACCAAGTGATTGGACAAGTAAAAATATAACACCAATAGCAGATGGAAATGCTGGTACTGTACCACTTCCAAGTGGATTCTATTATGTAGGTGGAGATATATCAACAGGACTTGTTATATCAGATAAACAAGGAGATACATTAGACGCATCTGGAACAAGCATGGGAAATCAATTTGTATGGATACCAGTAGGAAGTGAGGATGATTTAACAAGAACAAAGTTTGATAGAACAACAGGAAAACCTACAACAGGATTAGCTACTGAATATACAGAACCATATGCAAGTGGATATTCAACAGAAGCAAGCGAATATAATACAATGAGAGCACAAGTATTAAAATATGGAGGATTTTATATAGGAAGATACGAAGCTGGGGTAAATAGTACAACATTAAGAACAAAAGCTACAACAGCACAAACAGTAGTATGTAAAAAAGGAGTTGCACCATATAATTATGTGCCATGGGGAACAAGTATGAGTAATGCAAGTGAAATAGAAGGACAAAGTGGAGCCGTATATTTAGCAAAAAGTTTGTATGCAAATTCAAATAGTGTAACAAGTACATTAATATATGGATGCCAGTGGGATGCAATGTGTAGATATATAGGAGACAGTCAAAGAAGAACTGATGAAAAAGATGCACCAGAATTAACAGGAAGTGTTAGCTCAGATGTATCAAAAAACATATATGACCTTGCAGGAAATTGTTTGGAATGGACAATGGAGGCCGACTATACGTATGGTCGTGTTGAGCGCGGAGGTAATTACAGCCGTGCTAATCCAGTCAGCGTTCGCGGCTACTACTACAGTCCGACTTACAGCGACGACACCGGTTCATTCAGACCCACACTTTACATAAAGTGATTTTAATAGAGTGCAATAATATTGAAAATATATTATTACACTCTATTTTTTTGCTTATACAATTTTATGCAAGCATATAGTGACTAAACAATTTATATCCTATGCAAAATTTGCAACAAATTCCTGTATAAACATTGACCTTTTGCCTATTTGCATATATAATATATATGTTTATTAATGCACTTTTTAAATAAAATTAAGTAAGCAAAATATTGTTTTTAGGAAAAACAAGGAGGAAAATGTATGGGAGAGGTTATTGTCATAACATCTGGAAAAGGTGGAGTAGGAAAGACAACAACAACAGCAAATTTGGGAGCAGCGCTCGCTTTAAAAGGCAAAAAAGTAGCTCTTATAGATACTGATATTGGTTTAAGAAACCTAGATGTTGTAATGGGTTTAGAAAACAGAATAGTATATGATATAGTTGATGTTGTAGAAGAAAAATGCAAATTAAGACAAGCTCTAATTAAAGACAAGCGTTTTAAAGATTTATTCTTACTTCCAGCAGCTCAAACAAGAGATAAAAGTGCAGTAAATGAAGAACAAATGAGAGATTTAATAGGCAAATTAAAAGAAGAATTTGACTATATACTAATAGATTGCCCAGCAGGAATTGAACAAGGATTTAAAAATGCTATTGCAGGAGCAAATCGTGCAATTGTTGTAACTACTGCAGAAATATCTGCTATTAGAGATGCGGATAGAATTGTAGGATTACTTGAAGCATCAGAAATAAAGAATCCTGAACTTATTGTAAATAGAATTAGACCTAATATGATAAAAAAAGGCGAAATGATGGATGTAGAAGATATTGTGGACTTGCTTTCTATTGATTTAATAGGAGTAGTTCCAGATGATGAATACATAATTACTCAAACAAATAAAGGAGAGCCAGTTGTAACAAATGGTAAAGCTCCATCAGGAAAATCATATATGGAAATTGCAAGAAGAATTTTAGGAGAAAATGTTGAAGTTAATATTCCTGGTAGAAACGAGGGCTTCTTTAGTAAGATAAAGAGTTTTTTCTCAAAAGGTAAACACTAATACTATTGGAGGTAAAATATGTTTGAAAACATTGTGAATTTCTTTAAAAAACTTGGAAAAAACGAAAAAGAAGACTCAAAAACAACTGCAAAAGAAAGACTACACTTGGTTTTAGCACAGGATAGAGCAAACATTTCGGCAGACTTTTTAGAGATGATGAAGCAAGAAATAATCGAAGTTATAAAAAAATATGTAGATATAGATGAAGGTGCAATTGATGTTAGAATGACAAACAAGCCTGGAGAAGATGGAACAGTAGGTGCTCCAGCTTTATATGCTAATATTCCAATTGTAACAATAAAAAATGAGGCTAGAAAATTAGAAGGTACACTTGAAAAACAAAATATAGAAGAAGAAAGAAAAGATGACAGCAAAGATAAAGAAAGTCAAGAAGGACAGACAGAAGCTGACAAAGAAAGTGTTGAAAGTGTGAAAAAAGCATCTGATGAATCAGAAGATAATGTGGTTAAAGAAGAAACAAAGACAGAAAATCAGAAAGTAGAACCTGATAATAAGCCTGAAAATAAAGAAACAACACCTAAACCTACTGTAAAAAAGAATAACAACAAAGCAAAATCAAAAAAGAGTTCAAAAAAGAAATAATTTTGTAAAGAAGAGGAATAAATGAAGAGAAGAATTATAAAAAATATAGAATGGAGTATTTTAATCTGCACCATTTTGTTAAGTATAATTGGACTTGTAGCACTTACTTCTGCAACAAAAAATACTGAGTATGAAGAACTAAAAAAACAAATAATGTGGCTGGCTATTAGCATACCGATAATGATTATTATAATTCTTATAGACTATGATATTTTTGCTAAAATATCACCTGTGCTCTATGGAATAATGATAATTTTGCTAATAGCAGTTTTGTTTACAGAGCCAATTAATGGAGCTACAAGCTGGTTTGATATTGGACCATTTTCATTTCAACCAGCAGAGTTTGCAAAGGTTGTTTGTGTGCTATTCTTAGCTTGGGTATTTACCAAAATACAAGAAAGCGAAAAAGACAACATAAACAAGATATCAAGATTAATGCTAATTTTTATAGCATTTGCAGTTCCTGTTGTATTGATAGCTAAACAACCGGATTATGGTACTGCTTTAGCATTTGTATCAGCAATAGTGTTTATGCTATTTTCAGCAGGAATTAGAAAAAGATATATTATTACAGCTATAATTCTTGTTATAATTTTAGTTCCACTATTATATTTCTTTGTATTGCCAGAACATGCTAAAACAAGAATAGATGTATTTTTAAATCCAAATTTAGATCCAAGAGGAGCAGGGTACAACATTATTCAATCAAAACTTGCAATAGGTTCAGGAGAACTTTTGGGTATGGGACTATTTAAAGGAAATCAAACACAACTTGGATTTTTATATCCTAAAACAACAGATTTTATTTTCTCATTAATAGGAGAAGAAATGGGATTTGTGGTTGCAGGTGGAATAATATTTTTGTATGTAATATTAATTACAAAAGCAGTATATGTTGCCAAAACTGCCAAAGACGATTTGGGTTCATATATTGCAATGGGAATTGCGGGAATATTCTTTTTTCATATGCTTGAAAATATAGGAATGACAATGGGATTACTTCCAATTACAGGTATTCCACTTCCTTTTGTAAGCTATGGTGGAAGCTCACTTTTAAGCAATTTTATAATGATAGGGCTATTACTTAACATATCAGGCAGAAGGCAAAAAACAATATTTGTAGAATAAATTTAAGGAGCAGAAAATGTCATATATAAAAAGTTTAAAAATAGGAAATGTAACATTAAAAAATAATATATTATTAGCTCCAATGGCAGGGATAACAGACCTGCCATTTCGTTTAATATGCGAAAAATTTGAGCCAGGACTTGTATGCACAGAAATGATAAGTGCAAAAGGAATATATTATAATGATGAAAAAACAAAGCTACTTATGGATATGAAAAATGAGAAAAGACCTGTTGCAGTTCAAATATTTGGAAGTGATATTGAAAGTATGAAATATTCAGCAGAATATGTAAGCAATTATGCTGACATTGTTGATATAAACATGGGATGTCCTGCTCCAAAAGTAACAAAAAATGGAGATGGAAGTAGATTACTTTTAGATTTGGATTTAGCAGGAAGAATTGCAGAAGAAGTTGTAAAGGCATCAAAGGTTCCTGTTACAGTAAAAATAAGGAAAGGCTGGGATGAAGAAAACATAGTAGCAGTTGAAGCAGCAAAAATATTTGAAGAAGTAGGAGTTTCAGCTATAACTATTCATGGAAGAACAAGAGCCGAATATTATGGCGGAATAGCAGACTGGCAAATTATAAAAAAGGTAAAAGAAAATGTAAGCATTCCTGTTATAGGAAATGGAGATGTAAAAAATGCTGAAGATGCAAAAAGATTATTTGAGATAGCAAATGTAGATGGAATTATGATTGGAAGAGCAAGCCTTGGAAATCCATGGATTTTTAGAGAAATAAAAGAGGGGTTATCAGAACAAAAAATAACAAGAGTAACTGATAAACAAAGGCTTGATATAATACTTGAGCATATTAATTTAGCGGTAGAACAAAAAGGTGAAAACATTGCAATAAAAGAAATGAGAAAGCATTTAGCAGGTTATATAAAAAATATGAAAGAAGCAAGCAAATTAAGAGAAAAAATAAATCATATAGATACAAAACAAGAACTAGATGAATGTTTAATCGAATACTTTAATAACCTATAGAATACATTAGAAGTAGAAAACTATCTACTTCTTTTTTATTTTTAGGAGGCATTAAATGAAAAATAAAAAAATAATTTTTATAAGCATACTTGTTTTGGCAATTGTATCAATTTTAATCTTTATTTTATTAAAAACGAATTATAAAAACAAAAATTTTGGTAATAATATGAGTAATAAAAATCTTGAGGAGATTGAAAAATATATTTTAGATATTAGCTCATATACTGCTAAAATGGATGTCACAGTAGAAAGTAATAAAAATACAAATAAATATGTAATAGAGCAAACATACGAAAAAAATAAAAAATCAAAACAAAAAATACTTGAGCCAGCAAACATAGAAGGATTAGAAATAATATATGAAGATAATAAATTAACTATAAATAATGCAAAAGATAATTTAAAAACAATGTATGAAAATTATCCAAACTTGATGGAAAATTGCTTATGGTTAAATGCATTTATAGAAGATTATAAAACAGAAAAGAATGAAGGAAAAGTTTCAATAGTTGAGAAAAATGGAAAAGTTATAATGGCAACCAAAACAAGAAATGAAAATAATAGATACATTTATTCAAAAGAATTGCATATTGATAAAGAAGCCGGAAAAATAGAAAAACTTGTAGTACAAGACATTAACAAAAAGAATCTGATTTACATATTATATAATGAGATAACAGTAAATGGTGTAAAATAGCCAAAGTATCTGTAAAGCTCGCTAATAAATAAAATATATCAAAAAATAAACCTTGAAATATAGAAGTATTAGGAGTGAAGGATATGTTAATAAAAAGAGGAGATATGTTTTATGCAGATTTAAGTCCAGTTGTTGGCTCAGAACAAGGAGGAATTAGGCCAGTTGTGATAATACAAAATGATGTTGGAAACAAGCACAGTCCTACAGTAATTGCGGCAGCAATTACATCACAAACAGGAAAGACAAAGCTTCCAACACATATACCAATTGGATCGCAAAACAGTGGACTAAAGTCGGATTCTATTGTTTTGACAGAGCAAATTAGAACAATTGATAAAAGTAGACTGAAAGAAAAAATAGGACATATAGATGATGAAAATGTGATTTCTGAGCTAAACAATGCTCTAGGAGTTAGCTTTGGACTTTCAAGAGAAATAGATGAAGGTTAAAGAAAAACGATATTAAATTTATTTAGGTAAATTTAATATCGTTTTGTTCATGTATGGCTTATTAAAATTTATAAATTAAACCTTCAATTTCTTTATAATTTTAATTTCGTTATATAAATCATCAATCCTTTTATTTCTAACTTCAAGAGCTTCTCGATATTCTTTTAAAATTTGCTGAAAATTTTCTAAAGTTTCACCATCTTGAAGTAAAAGCTTAATTCCTTCTAAATAATATGACTTTGTTTTTTCTTTATTTGATTTTTCAATTTTTTCTTTGTATTCAGTCATAAGTTCAAGACGCTTTATATTTTCTTTTAGATAATCTACATATCCCATAACACAACTAATTTCATATAAAGTATCATCAATAACAAGTTTAAATAAAACTCTAAGTACCTTTTTATTAATTTTTCCAACCTTAGAATTTTCTGCTAAATAATCAAGTGCAAGGAATTTAGGATCAGGCTGTGCATCATGAATTAAGTCTTTTAAAGTTTCAGAAATATTAACGTGAGTTTTGTATTGCCTCTTTGTAACAATAGCATCATATTCATCAGCAACTCTAATTATTTGAGCTTCATATGGAATATCCTTTTTAGTAAGACCATTTGGATAGCCAGTTCCATTTAAAGCTTCATGGTGGTCCAATGCACCAATTGCATATGGACGAAGTTGTAAATCTTTCATACACATTTCATAACCAAGTGTTGTATGAGTTTTCATTATTTCAAATTCTTCATCAGTTAATTTCCCAGGCTTTTGCAATATTTCTGGCGGAATAAAAAGCTTTCCTATATCGTGAAGATAGCCACAAATTGTGCAATATATTGTAAAACGTTGTCCAAGATGCAAATGCTCACATAGTCTGCATACAAGTTTTCCAACATTTTCGCTATGCCTTCTTGTAAAAAAATCCATATTACCCAAAACATCAAGTTGATATTTCATTGTTTGATCTAAATTATATACTTTTAGGTTAACTGGACTATAAAAATCAAATTTCTCTGTGTACATATTTTTCTCCTTCGTGTTTGTTTAAATAACTAAAAATATAATACTACAAAAATAATATTTGGTCAATGTAAATGCTTGGAAAAATTTTGAAAAAATTGTTGACATTAAATTTCAGTATTGATAAAATTATGACATAAATATTTACGAATGAAGGAGGAATAAAATGAACATGAAAGAAAACAGACAAAAAGGTATAACGCTTATTGCGTTAGTTGTAACAATTGTAGTTTTGATTATCTTAGCTACTGTAAGTATACTTGCAGTATTTGGAGATAATGGAATAATTGCAAGAGCACAAACTGCAAAGGATACACATGAAAAAGGAAAGGCAGATGAAACAAATACATTAGATGATTATGCAAGCTATATTGGAAATTATTTAGATGGAAAAGGTGGAAGCTCAGGAGGTAATATTGACAAAGATACTGGATGGGATTTAGATAAAGTAACTATAATAGATGGAGGAAATGGAACAAAAGTACCACTTCCAAATGGATTCTATTATGTTGGAGGAGATATATTAACAGGACTAGTTATATCAGATAAACAAGGAGATACAATGAGTGCTTCTGGAGTAGATATGGGAAACCAATTTGTATGGATACCAGTAGCTAGCGAGGCAGATTTAACAAGAACAAATTTTGATGCAAATGGTAAGCCGACAACGGAAAATCCTTCAATCGGTGCTAGCTCAACTCTTTGTGAAGAGCCATATTCAAGTGGATATGCTACAGAAGCAAGCGAATATAATACAATGAAAACACAAGTATTAAAATATGGAGGATTTTATATAGGAAGATTTGAGGCAGGAGTAAATAGTACTACGTTAAGAGCAGGTGCTACAACTGCACAAACAGTGGTATGTAAAAAAGGAGTAGCCCCATATAATTATGTACCATGGGGAAAAAGTATAAATGATGCAAGTGAAATGTCAGGAAAGAGTGGAGCAGTATACCTTGCAAAAAACTTTGCTAGCCAACATAACTATACAAGTGTAACAAGTACATTAACATATGGATGCCAGTGGGATGCAATGTGTAGATATATAGGAGATAGTCAAAGAAAAACTCCTACAAAAGATGCACCAGAATTAACAGGAAGTGTTAGCACAGATGTATCAAAAAATATATATGACCTTGCAGGAAATTGCACAGAGTATACAATGGAGGCCTACCGTGCGGATGAACGTAATTCACGCGGGGGTAATTACATCAATGCTTTTCGAGTCAGCGATCGTTGCGGCAGTGGTTCGATTAACAGCTTCGGCCACGGCGATTCATTCAGGCCCACACTTTACATAAAGTAACACTGGACACTAATAGCGATAAAATGATAATAGATAGT